>CAZLSH010000101.1:0-6843 GCA_964562095.1 uncultured Clostridia bacterium
CTGGATGGTGGGCTCGGCCACGCCGAACTCGTCGACGCGGTTGCGGATGGTCTCCAGGGCCTGGTCCACCGACTGCTCGCGCAGCTGCAGCTCGATGTTCGGGCGCAGCGCCAGCGAGACCAGGTTGCCGCCGACGGTATAGGTCCAGTCACGGAAATCATCGTCGAGGATATCCTTGATCTTGCGCTCGTCCTCGAGGCGGATGCCGGTGATCTCGATGCGGCTGAAGCCCCGGCGGCTGACCTTGTCGTACGGGATGCTGCCGTCCTTGAACAGGCCGCGCAGCTGGGTGGCGCTCATGTCGGTCTGGATGGCCAGCGCCTCGTCGGTGACGACCTCCATGACCAGGTGCATGCCGCCCTTCAGGTCGAGCCCCAGGTTGATCTTGTCCTTGGGAGGGTAGAGCAAAAAGATCGAAAGGGCGATCACGGCGATGATCAGCCCTATTTTCCAGGTCAGCGACTTGTCCATCGTGTTCCTCCTTGGTTACTGCGGGTTTGCGGCGCGGAACGGGTCGACGCTTCCGCCGCCGCGAGCGACCGGCAGGGAATGCTACCGGGCCTTGGGGGTCTCGTCAACGACCGTGGAGATGGAGCCCTTGGCCACCTGGATGCGGGTGTTGGCGTCCACCTGGATCTCGAAGCGGTCGTCCAGGACGCGATTGACCGTGCCGTAGAGACCGCCGGCGGTGATGACGCGCTCCCCGCCCTTGAGCGAAGAGATCAGGTTCTGGTGCTGCTTCTGCTTCTTGCGGGCCGGCAGGATGATCAGCAGGTAAAAAATGACGAAAATGACAACAAAGGGGATCATCGAAACCAGCATGTTGGGCTGGCCGGCGCCGCCCGCGGTTTGTCCGAAGAGATACATCTTATTCTCCTTGTTGATAAAGAGCCAGGAAACTCTCCTTGAATTCAGCGAATCGCCTGGAATGGATAGCATACCTTATTTTCGCCATAAAATCAAGGTAGAAGTGGATATTGTGGATGGTGTTCAGGATGGCGGAGAGGATCTCGCGGGAGATGAACAGGTGGCGCAGGTAGGCGCGGGAGAAATTGCGGCAGGTATAGCAGCCGCAGTCCTCGTCCAGGGGCCTGGGATCCGCCTTGTACTTCTCGTTCTTGATGCGCACCTTGCCGCGCGAGGAAAACAGGGTGCCATTGCGGGCATTTCGCGACGGCAGGACGCAGTCGAACATGTCCAGGCCGTTCTCCACGGCGAAGAGGATGTCTTCGGGGGTCCCGGAACCCATCAGGTAGCGGGGCTTGCTGCCGGGGAGCCCGGGGGCCAGCGCCTGCAGCACCCTCTGGAACTCGGCCGGGGTTTCGCCGACGCTGAGACCGCCGACGGCGTAGCCATCGAAATCCATCGCCGCCAGCTCCTGCAGGGAGCGCTGGCGCAGGTCCTCGTGCAGCCCTCCCTGCACGATGGCGAACTGGGAGTTCGCCCGGTTGGTCTGGCTGAAGCGCCCGCGGGCGCGGGCGGCCCAGGCGCTGGTGAGGCGCAACGCCTTTTCGTCCTGGCCGCGCGTGGCCGGGTGCGGGGCGAAGTAATCGAGCGCCATCTGGATGTCGGAATCCAGCGCATTCTGGATGTCGACGACGTCCTCGGGGCTGAGGGCAAACGAGGAACCGTCCCAATGCGACTTGAAGCGCACGCCTTCCTCCCCCACCCGGGCGTTGCCGCGCAGCGAGAAGATCTGGAAGCCGCCGCTGTCGGTCAGGATGGGCTTGTCCCAGCCCATGAAGCGGTGCAGCGAGCCGAACTTGCCGATGACCCCGGTCCCGGGGCGCAGGAACAGATGGTAGGTATTGGCCAGGATCACCTGCGCCCCGGCCTCCTGCAGCTGCTGCGGCGTCAGCGCCTTGACCGTTCCGGCCGTGCCGACGGGCATGAAGGCCGGCGTGGCGAAAGCGCCTTTCTTGGTCGTCAGCCGGCCGGCCCGGGCTCGGCCGTCGCAATCGAGAATCTCGAATTTCATGCTGGGCCGCTGTGCCCTTGGCCGGCGCCTTTACCGCTTCTTCCCCGGCGGGCGATTCTTCCGCAGCTCATTCAGGAACAAGCGGTAGTTCTCCAGCTGCGGCGACTGCGGGTAGGCGGCGATCAGGGCTTCATAGGTTTCGCCGGCCTTATCGAAGTTCTTGGCGTAAACGTAGGAATTCCCCAGCAGCACATGGGCGTCCTCGTTGGGAAACCCGTGAGCGATCGCGCGCTCAAGATAGGGGACGATCTCGGCGACCGCCGCATCCATGCCCTGAGTCTGGCCTTTTTTCATGTCGGCTTCCAACAGGCGGAAAAGGCAATCACCCACGAAATAATTGGCGATCGGATACAGTTGCGGCTTCTTTTCCTCGGCATCATGGCGCTGGATGTATTCCTTGAATGCCGAGCTGGCACTCGGATAATCCTTGCTTTCATAATCGATCAGGCCGAGGAAGTAGGTCGCATTCGCGAACAATTCAGGATGTTCCGCTGCCACTCCGGACATGGACCGGCAGGCCGCGAAATGTTCCCTGGCTTGGGGGAATTGCTTCAAATTGAAATAATTGTTCCCCACGTAGAATCGCGCGTACGCCAGCATGCCCTCGTTTTCTTTTTCCGGGGACGGCATGGCCAGCAATTTCAGCAAATACTCATTGGCGGTCGCGAATTTCCTTTCATCGAGCGCGGCCTTCCCGGCCTCGAACAGGGACTGGCGCAAGGCGTTCCGCGCCGGCGCATACCCGGGCTGCAGCTGCAGCGCCTTTTCAAAGCTGGCGATCGCCTCATTGACCTGCTCCTTTTGCAGCAGCACCACCCCCAGGTCATGGTGGGCGACGGCATAGTCCGGCTCCATGACGATCACCTGCCGGATCAGGTCCAGCGCCTCATCGGTTTTCTTTTCCTGAACGGCCTTGAGGAACTTGGCCATCTGCTTCGCGGCCTTTTTCGATATCTTCGCCTCCGCGGTTCCGGGATCCGCCGGGGCGGCGCTCGCGGCAAAGGCAAGCGCCAACAGCAGGGAAACAAAGGCAGCCACATGACGTTTCATGATCGTGACCTCCATGAGCGTATTTGGCAGCAAGCGCCGGCGGAGCGGTCCCGGCCGTTACGCCTGCAGCTCGTTTTTAAAGTAGGCGATGGTCTCGCGCAGGCCGTCCTGGAGCGGAACCTTGATCCGCCAGCCCAGCTGTTCACGGGCCAGAGTGATGTCGGGGCGGCGCCGGACCGGGTCGTCGACGGGAAGCTCGCGGAAAACCACCTTGGAGCGCGAGGCGGTCAGGCGCAGGATCCACTCGGCCAGTTCCAATACCGTAACTTCCTCGGGATTGCCCAGGTTGAGCGGCCCATTGATCCCCTCCTGCTCCATCATGCGCGCCACGCCCTCGATCATGTCGGAGACGTAGCAGAACGAGCGCGTCTGCTCGCCGCGGCCGAAGACGGTGAGCGGCTGGTGGCGCAGCGCCTGGATAATGAAATTGCTGACCACGCGGCCGTCGTTGAGGGCCATGCGCGGGCCGTAGGTGTTGAAGATGCGCGCGATGCGGATATCGACGCCGTTCTGGGCGTGGTAATTGACCAGCAGCGATTCGGCCACCCGTTTGCCTTCGTCGTAGCAGGAGCGCGGGCCGATGGGATTCACCCGCCCCCAGTAGGACTCCGGCTGCGGGTGCTGCTCGGGGTCGCCGTACACCTCCGAAGTCGACGCCTGCAGAATGCGTGCCTTGACCCGCTTGGCCAGCCCGAGCATGTTGATGGTCCCCAGCACCGAGGTTTTTATGGTCTTGACCGGGTTGAACTGATAATGGACCGGAGAAGCCGGGCAGGCGAAGTTGTAAATGCGGTCCGCCTCGAGCAGGATGGGGTTGATGACGTCATGACGGATGAGTTCAAAGCGGTCATCGCCCAGCAGATGGCGGATGTTGTCCTTGCTGCCGGTGAAGAAATTGTCCAGGCCGATCACCTCGTGACCCCTGGCCAGCAGGGCGTCGCAAAGGTGGGAGCCCAGGAAGCCGGCCGCCCCGGTCACCAGGTCGATCATTTCAGCCCTCCTCGAACCGTGTCGCTGGCCATTCTATCCCAAAAAATCCCCGCAGGCAAGCCGGGCGGCGGCGGAACGGGGCAGCCGTTGACTTGCAGCCCCTGATGCAATATAATATTCAATGAATTTATCGCCGCTCAACATCGTTCCCTGCCATGTCCCGCAGCGCATCGTCGAGATCAAGGCCGGCATGGAAGCCAAAAGAAAATTCCTGGCCATGGGGCTGCACGTGGGCGATTCGATCGTCAGGCTGAACCGCTCCAGCTGGAGTCCGATGCTGATCCGCAACCTTACCACCGGCTCCAGCAAGATCGCCATCGGCCAGGGGCTGGCCAGGAAGATCCTGGTGGCCGATGCCCGTGCATAAAATCGTTCTCGTCGGCCAGCCCAACGCCGGCAAAAGCACCCTGTTCAACGTCCTTTCCGACATCAAGTCGGCCGCCGGCAATTTCGCCGGCACCAGCGTCCGCCTCACCCAGAGCGCCGTGCAGCTGGACGGGCGGGTCTTCCAGCTGCTGGACCTGCCGGGCTGCTATTCACTGAATGCCGGCGATGACGCCGAGCGCGTCACCTTGGACCACCTGCTCAGCCAGCCGGTCGACCTGGTCATCAACGTGGTCGACTCGATGCAGCTGGCGCGCAGCCTGGAATTGACCTATGAGCTGCTGGAACTGGGGCTGCCCATGGCCATCGCCCTGAACATGCAGGACGAGGCCGAGAAGCACGGCCTGCGGATCGACCATGAAAAACTGGAGCGGGAACTGGGAGTGCCGGTCGTCCCCACCTCGGCCCTGCACGGCAAGGGAGTCCGGCAGCTCATGGAGCGCTCCCTGCGCCGGCTGGACGCGCCGCCGCCGCCGCGGCCCCTCCCGGCCTACACCGCCCACATCGAAGCGCAAGTGCAGAAGCTGTCGGCCGCCCTGCCGCCTTCGGGCCCCGGGCGCAATGGCAGCCGCCGCTTCTACGCCATCAAGAGCATCGAGAACCCGGACATGGTCCCCGGCGAGTGGCGCCTCCACCTGCAGAAGGACATCGCGGCCGCCTGCGCGCAGATCCGCGAGATCCACCAGCTGGAGTGCTTTGAGACGATCTCCTGCGAGCGCCACCACCTGGCCATGAAGCTGAGCGAGGAAACCTGCGAGTTCGTCCCGCGCAAGACGATCCACCTGCACGACCGCATGGACCGCTTGCTGCTTCATCCGCTGCTGGGCCGTCTTTTCCTGCTCGCCTATTTTCTCACCTTTTTCACCGTCATTTATGTCACCGGCCGCCTCTTTTCGGGATGGATGGAACCGCTGCTGAACCGCGGACAGGCGCTGCTGTTGCCCCTGCAGCGGGCGTGGCCGCCCCTCTGGCTGACAGTCGACGGCATTTACCAGGGATTGGCCGGGGCGCTGGGAATCGTCCTGCCCTATTTTTTGCCGCTCATCCTGCTCCATGCCGTTTTCGAGGATTCGGGCTACCTGTCGCGCGTCGCCTTCCTGCTGGACGGCCTCCTGCACCGCATCGGGCTGCACGGCAAATCGGTGGCCGCTTTCATCCTCGGCTTCGGCTGCACCGCGCCGGCCCTCTACGCAACGCGCATCCTGGAAAACAAGCGGGACCGCGTCCTGAGCGCCCTGCTGCTGCCGTTCATCCCCTGCTCGGCGCGCAACGCCATCATTTTCGCCATGAGCGCCGCGCTGGCCGGACCGCTATGGGCCCTGGCGATCTACCTCTTCGTGCTGCTGGTGATCGGGGTCACCGGCAGGCTGATCTCGCTGTTCCTGCCCCGGCCCGGCGGCTTGATCATGGAGATCCCCGACTTGAGAACACCGTCGCCGCGCAGCGTTCTTGCGGCCAGCGGCCGGCAGTTGAAGGAATTCGCGTTCACCGTAGTGCCGTGGCTGCTGCTGGGCAGCGCCGCCATGTCCTGGCTGGGACGGCTGGACATCAGCGGCGCCATCGACGCCCTGTTCGCCCCCCTGATCAACGGCCTGCTGGGGCTGCCCGCCGCGCTGGGCACGACGCTGGTTTTCGGCTTTTTCCGCAAGGAGCTGATCGTCGTCATGGCCCAGCAGGCTTTGGGTGCCACCTCGCTGGCGCTGCTGCCGCTGACGGCCGCCCAGGCCGTGGTCTTCCTGGTCTTCGTGACCCTTTATTTCCCCTGCTTCAGCACGTTCGTGGTCATGGGCCGGGAGTTCGGCTGGAGGATCGCGGGCGCTTCGGCCGTGCTGAGCATGGTCGTGGCCACCCTGGCGGCCTGGCTGTTCAAGTTCGCCATGCTTCTTTTTTGAATCGGAAAAGACCGGCGAGCCAATGCGCCGCCGGGTAGAAAATTGATTTTTCGCCCCCCCCGCAGTTGACTTCCCTTTCCTGCGTCGGTTACAATGGCCGAAATGTGGCTGACCCACCTGCTTTTTTATGTAGGATGTTTTATCGTCAGTTTTTTCCTTTGCATACCCATCGGCCCGGTCAACCTGCAGGTGTTCCAGCGCGCCGTAAAGAAGGAATACGCCCAGGCGCTCAGCCTGGCTTTCGGCGCCGCACTCGGCGACTCGATCTGGGCCATGGCCGCCTTTTTCGGCATCACCCCCTTCCTGAAGAACGGCTACAACCTGAGCCTCGAAGGGATCTTTCTGCTGATCACCTCCATCATCACCTTCGTCCTGGGTCTGCTGGCGCTCAAGGACGCGCGTTTCCTCGAACGCATCGAAGAGATGGAGAAGAAGGAGGAGGCCTTCGCCGCCAAGCTCCAGAGAAAGCGCTGGGCCTTTCTCCAGGGGCTGCTGATGGTGCTGGTCAATCCCCTGGGCATCGCCTCGTGGATGATCGCCCTCTCCTTT
>CAZLSH010000102.1:0-6558 GCA_964562095.1 uncultured Clostridia bacterium
GGAATTCGGTTATGCCGGCTATGAAACTATCGGCGAGAGCTGGCTGGGAGCCGAATCTCGCGGGTACCGCAATCTCATCCAGGTGACCAACGACGGCACTCAGGATGCGCTGGCCTGGCTGGAAGCCAAGGTGCCGCCGGGACGGCCGGAAATGATGGACCAGATGGGCGACCAGCTGGTCGAGGAGGAGTTCCTGGCCCGCTTCGACCAGTCGCTGTCGCGGCTGCAGACCGGCCATGTCGAGATCCTGTACGTCCACAATATCAGCGATCCGAAGATGCTCAAGCGGCCGGGGATCGTCGCCGCCGTCGACAAGCTGAAGAAAGCGGGGAAAGCCCGGTTCATCGGCTTCTCCACCCACAAGAACATGGCCGAGTGCATCGAGGCGGCCGTGCCCCTGGGCCGTTATGACGTCATCCTCACCTCGATCAACTATTCCATGGCCGACGACAAGGCGCTGCTGGACGCCATGGCCAAGGCGGCCAAGGCCGGCATCGGCATGGTGGCCATGAAGACCCAGTGCCGGCAGTCCTGGTCGAAGGAGAGCGAGGCGGGCACGCGCTATGACGAGGGAAGCGTCTGGCAGACCGCCCTGCTGAAATGGGCCGTGCGGCTGGAGTCGGTGGCCACGGCCATCCCCGGCTACACGACCTTCCAGCAGCTGGAAACCGACTGGCCCGTGGCCTTCAACCTGGAGTTTACCCCCGAGGAGGCGAAGTTCCTCGCGGATCCGGGCGTGCAGCTTGCCCTGGGCGGCGCCTGCCGCCAATGCGGCGGCTGTGCCGGGTCCTGCCCGCAGGGCGTGGATGTCCCGGCGCTGGTCCGCGCCCACATGTACGCCGCCGACTACGGCAATTTCCCGGAGATGCGCCGCGCCCTGGACGAGATCCCGGCCGGGCACGGGCTGCAGGTTTGCGCCAACTGCAGCGAATGCACGGCCGCCTGCGTGCGCAACGTGCAGATCGCCCGCCGCCTGGGCGAGCTGAAGGCTATTTTCGCCTGAGCCCCTGCAGGGAGGCGATCGCCTCCGCGAAGGGGGGATGGAGGACCTTCTCCTCGGTGATGATGGCCGTGATCAATGCCGCCGGGGTCACGTCGAAGGCCGGATTGTAGACATCGGTCTCCGGGCGCGCCGTCGCCTGGCCCCTGAAATGCGTCACTTCCGACCGGTCCCGCTCCTCGATGGGGATGCCGGAGCCGTCGGCGGTGGCGGGGTCGATGGTCGAGAGCGGCGCGGCCACGTAAAAGGGGAGATGGTGATGCCTGGCCAGCACGGCCAGCGAATAGGTGCCGATCTTGTTGGCCGCGTCGCCGTTGGCCGCCACCCGGTCGGCGCCGACGATTACAGCCTGAACCATCCGTTTCTGCATGACAAGGCCGGCCATGCTGTCGGTGATGAGAGTGACGGGAATGTTCTCCTCCTGCAGTTCCCAGACGGTCAACCGCGCTCCCTGCAGGTAGGGCCGGGTTTCGCCGGCGATAACCCGGACCTTCTTGCCGGCCTCAACGGCGGCACGCACCACGCCCAGGGCGGTGCCATAGCCGGCCGTGGCCAGGGCGCCGGCGTTGCAGTGGGTGAGGACGGTGTCGCCGTCATGGATCAGCGCGGCGCCGTTGCGGCCGATGTCGCGATTGATCCCGTAATCCTCCCGGTCCAGGGCCTCGGCCGCGGCCAGCAGTTCCCGGCGCAGGGTCGGGTAGTCGCCGTGGTGGCGCTCGAACACCGCCTGCATGCGCTCCGCCGCCCAGAACAGGTTGACGGCGGTGGGGCGGGTCGAGGTGATGGCGGCGACGATCTCCCTGAAGCGCTCCTCCAGGAATCCCGCCCGGCCCAGCTCCGGCCGACCTGCCAGCTCCGCCACGCCCAGGGCGATGCCGTAGGCGGCGGCGATGCCGATCGCCGGGGCGCCGCGGATGGCCATGTCCCGGATGCTGCGGGCCACATCCAGGTGGCTGTGATGGCGGATGAACGCTTTTTCCAAGGGCAGCAGCCGCTGGTCGAGCATGACCACGGCACCGTCCCGCCATTCGATGACTGGATGCATCACTTTTCTCCTTATGTATCGGGCATCGGTATTATATTCCAGACTGACCATTGTGACAAGCCGGTGGGAGCAGGGAAGAGAGAGTGGGAAAATCCCCTTCTGAACCTCTTTCCCACTTTGTGTTCCCTCGCTTTTCCCTCTGTCTTCCTTCACTCTTCCCGTATTTTTCGTTTCCTGCTTGTTTTTTCCCGTGCTTTATGATACTTTACTAATGTACTTTTCAGCATGGAAAATCCATTCCACCATGAAAAACGTCGGCTTGGCATACCAATCAGATAAATTGTTCCGTCTAATCGATTGTGGTTGCGACAAGCAAGGGAGGTTCGCATGAAGAAGCTACTGACGATCGCGTTGATCATCGCCATGGCCGCTGTTTTCTCCTGGTCGCAGAACCTGGAGAATGCCGGCATTGACTACACGACCGCGCTGCAGAAGAAGCCGGGCAGCGAGAGGATCGCCGCTTTCGAGGCCTATATAAGGAACTATCCCGACCCGGCGAAGAACGTCTTCTCCAAACTGGCCTATTACTGGCTGACGGTGGACAATTACAACACGAAGAACTATGACAAGGCCATCCGCAACGGCGAAAAAGCCGTCCAGCTGGGCGGCATGGAAGCCAAGCTGGAAGCCGGCGTCTACCTGATCCTGGGCAGCTCCTACGGCGCCAGCAACCAGAAGGAAAAGGGGCTGACCTGGGCCGAAAAGGCCGCCGCGTTCGCCCAGAAGCATGGCATCAGCGACATCGCCAGGCAGGCCAATGCCCTGAAAAACGAGCTGAGCGGCGCTCCCAAGAAGCCGGCCCGGCCGCTGACCAGCCTGGAGAAGATCGGCCAGCTGTACCAGGCCCAGAAATACGGCGACGCCATCGCCATGTATAACTCTTTCGCGGCCAACGACAAGAACGACGAGAAGATCTTCGAGATCTATGCCCGCAGCCTGATGAAGGCCGGCAAGCTGGATGCCGCCCTCAAGGAGTTCGGCGATGTGTATGCCAAGAGCAAGAAGGCGATCAACGCCGAACGCCTGGGCAACATCTACCTGGCCAAGGCCGAGAGGGAAAAGAAGTTTTTGGATAATGCCATCGCCTACCAGCTCGAGGCCGGCCTGCTGTACGGCAGGGAGAACAACTCCAAGCGCCGCGATGCCTTGATGACCAATGCCAAGTACTGGCTCTACGAGAAATATGGCTACAACGCCAAGATCAGGAAATACAACGCCTCGGTCAAGCCGGTCAAGGCCGCCCCCAGCAACGAAAAAGAGATCAAGAACCTGCAATATGAGTATGACAAGTTGGACCGCGACCTGCAGCGCAAGTACCCGGATGTCGAGATGCCGGGCTATGAACAGGACAAGCTGGACGCCATCCAGGCGAAAATCGACGCGCTGAAGAAGGGCGGCGCCGCCACCCCGGCCAACGACCCCAATGCCGCCCTGGCCCAGGAGCTGGAGAAGGAGAAAACGCGCATCGAAGCCGAGTTCAGATCGCTGAGCGAGCAAGCCAGGAAAAGGCTGGGGCTTTAAGAAGAATACAAATTTTCGTGACGCGTGACGCGTAACGCGTGACGAGAGAAGGCAATTCCAGGGCGGCCGAAGAAGCCGCCCTTTTTTTTAAGCACCAAGTTCCAAGCACCAAATTCCAAATAAATTCCAAACTCCAAATTCCAATCCCCTGGCGGGGACGTTGTGACCCAAACGAAAGCCCCTTCCAGTTTCTTTTCTTCGTTTGGATCATTTGGTAATTGGAATTTGGTGCTTGTTTGGGATTTGGAATTTGTGATTTGGAATTTTATTCTTACGATTGCCTTCTCTTATCGTCAACCGGACTCCGTACACCGAGTCCAAATCTTCTCTTGCCGTACGCCTTACGCCCTGCGCCTTACGCCGAGTTCAGGTCAATCCTGGACCAGCGAAATATGCAATTCCGCCACCTTGATCCGGCTCAGGCTCAGAAAAGCCTTGAAGTGGAAATAAAACAGCACGAACAGGCCGTAGAAAACGACGTTGGGGCCGGGCAGCACGGCCACGAAGGCGGTGAAGGGCAGGAGCAGCGCCTCGGCGATCACATAGAACAGTCGCCGCAGGCGCTTGCTCCGCATCCACGCCCCCAGGTACTCCCGGACATCGGCTTCGCTCATGCCGTTGGCGCGGACCGCGATGACGTACTCGGGCAGGTGGCCGAGCAGCCGCTGCAGTGACAGGTAGCGCAGGACGCCCGGCGTATATTGCCTGAGGACGGCGATGCCCTTGCTGACCAGCTTGTGCCCCGAGGAGAGCTCGGGGTAATCCAGCAGGCGGAGTATGCGCCGGGGGGGCGATGATATCTCGAGCGTGATTTTGTCCATGCGCAGCGGATTATAAAGGATTGGACGGAAGAAAAGAAGACGTCAGACGCCAGAAGTCAGATGACAGACGACAGAGGACAGACGACAGAGGACAGACGACAGATGACAGATCCCAGATGGCAATTAGGCATTGGCCAATACAATGATGGCAATTCAAGGAATGTCTTTTTTTTTTCTTGCTAACGTCTAAAGTCTAGCGTCTGACATCTAACGTCTGGTGTCTATCGTCTGGCGTCTGGCGTCTAACATCTACCGTCTGACCTCTGTCATCTGACCTCTGTCCTCTGTCGTCTGCCCGTCTATTTCTTCCAGCCACGGGCAATGAGGAATACGCCGAATACGATCAGCACCGAGGGCCAGAAGAAATCACGGACGTACCAGCGGATCTGATGGTAGAACGGGCTGAAGAACGGCAGGTTATGCAGCAGGAACAGGCCGCCGATGACGATCAGCAGGATGCCCAGGAACAGCGGAATGGATTCGTTGGCGCTGGAGCGCGGCGCGGTGCCGGCCGGGGATGCCGATTCCGGCGCGGAGGCCGTTGCCGCGGCCGCCGACAGGTTCGACGCCGGGCCGGCGGAGGCCTCGAGCGGTTCGTAGGGGATGATGATCAGGGCGATGATATAGGCCAGCACGGCCGAGCCGCCCACGAAGAACAGGGCGACGGCGACCAGGCGGATGATGACCGGGTCGATAGCGAAGTATTCGGCAATGCCGCCGCAGACGCCGCCCAGCATGCGGTTTTTCCGGCTTCTGTACAGTCGTTTCATCTTGTCCTCCTTGGGAGCTTGCCCTTAGATCGTTATAACGCAATACAGGCTTGAAAAGTTCAACTCAAGGGAAGAGAGAGGGAAGAATGAGGGAAGAGAGAGTGGGAAAAGCCCTTTCTGGACCTCTTTCCCACTTTGTCTTCCCTCGCTCTTCCCTTATTCCGGTTGACAAGACAGGAAAAGCATATTACTATTCAAATGGCGAACAGGAGGCGAACAAATGCTGACCCGAAAGCAAAAGCTCATTTTGGACCGGATCCGGGAATTCTGCCGGCGCAACGGCTATTTCCCCACCGTGCGCGAGATCGCCGCCGCCGCCGGCATCTCTTCGCCGGCCACCGTCCATGCCTATCTCAACCGCCTGCGGCGCCGCGGGGCGCTGCTCCGGCAGGGGCGTGCCTGGGAGCTGGCGGACCCACCGGATCGCCGTCCCCTTGGGGGACTGGCGGACCCACCGGATCGCCGTCCCCTTGGGGGACTGGCGGTGCCGCTGGTGGGCATGGTGCCGGCCGGCCCGGCGCTGGAGATGTTCGCCGAGCTGGGCGACGAGGTCGTGCTGCCCGATTGGCTGGCGGAGAAGGGCGGCGACGTCGTCGCCTTCCGCGTCCAGGGCCAGAGCATGAAAGACGCCTACATCCAGGACGGCGACCTGGTCCTCATCCGCCGCGCCGAAAAGGCCGATCCCGGGCAGATGGTGGTCGCCCGGCTCGGCGACGGCTCGATCACCCTCAAGCGCCTGAAGCGCGACCGGGACGGCTACGTCCTGGTGCCGGAAAACCCCGAGTACGCCGCGATCACCGCCCCCTTCCAGCTGGTGGGCAAGGTGGTGGGCGTCATGCGCAAGTACCGGTGAAGACGCCCTCGGTCCTGCACCTGGACATCGACGCCTTTTTCGCGGCGGTGGAGGAGGCGCTCGATCCCTCGCTGCGGGGCAAGCCGCTCATCGTCGGCGGCCTGGCCCACGAGCGCGGCGTGGTCTGCACGGCATCCTACGCGGCGCGGCGCTTCGGCGTGCACTCGGGCATGGCGCTGCGCACCGCGGCCGGGAAATGCCCGCAGGCCGTCTTCCGCCGCGGGCGCTACCACCTCTACCGCCGCATCTCCGGGCAATTCTTCGCCAGCCTGCGCCGCTTCTCGCCGCGGGTGGAGGAAGTGTCGGTCGACGAGGCCTACGTCGACCTGGGCGGCAGCCGTTACCTGTCGCCCTCGGTCTACGACCTGGCCGCGCGCGTCAAGGCGGAGGCCGAGCGCGAGACCGGGCTGAAGATCTCGGCCGGCCTGGGCTGCACGCGCCTGGGCGCCAAGCTGGCCTGCGAGGCGGCCAAGCCGGGCGGCTTTTTCCGGCTGCACGACGAGGAGGAGTTCATATCGCAGCTGACGCTGGACAAGATACCCGGCGTC
>CAZLSH010000103.1:0-729 GCA_964562095.1 uncultured Clostridia bacterium
AGAAGAACATCAAGGGCGGCATCGTCGAGCGCGAGGGGGCCATCCCCATCAACAAGGTCATGTATTACTGCAAGGAATGCGAGAAGGGCGTGCGCGTGGGCTACAAGGGCAGCGGCGCCAACAAGCAGCGCGTCTGCCGCAAGTGCGGCGTCGTGCTGGACTAGGAGCGAACCATGAACCGACTCTATGAGCGATACAAAAAGGAGATCAATCCGGCCCTGCTGCAGGAGCTGAAGATGAAAAACGTCATGATGGTGCCGCGCCTGGAAAAGATCGTGGTCAACGCCGGCGTGGGGGAGGCCACCCAGAACATCAAGGTGCTGGACAAGGTCATGGAGGAGCTGGGGGCCATCACCGGGCAAAAGCCCTCGATGCGCCGCGCCAAGAAGTCGATCGCCTCGTTCCGCCTGCGCGCCGGCCAGCCGGTGGCGGCCACGGTCACGCTGCGCGGCGAGCGCATGTACGACTTCATGGACCGATTCGTCTCCATCGTCATCCCGCGCATCAAGGATTTCCGCGGCATGTCCAAGAAGTCCTTCGACGGCCGCGGCAACTACACCATCGCCATGAAGGACCAGCTGGTTTTCCCCGAGATCAACTTCAGCAAGGTCGAGAAGCCCAAGGGCATGTCGATCACCTTCGTCACGTCGGCCCGGAACAACGGGGACAGCATGGCGCTGCTGGCGCGCCTCGGCGTGCCGTTCAGATAACAAGGAGGAACAGGTGGCA
>CAZLSH010000103.1:739-4463 GCA_964562095.1 uncultured Clostridia bacterium
TCAGGGAATTAAAGAAAAAAAAGTATAAGATCCGCTACCGGACGCGTTGCCGGCTCTGCGGCCGCCCGCGCGCGGTCTATCGCAAGTTCGAGCTGTGCCGCCTCTGTTTTCGCGAGCTGTCCCTGAAAGGCGAAATCCCGGGCGTGACCAAGGCATCCTGGTAAGGAGAACACATGGCACATACAGACCCCATAGCCGATATGCTGACCCGCATGAGAAACGCCATCATGGCGGAAAAGAGGGACTTGGCCGTCCCGCTGTCGAACACCAAGCTGGAGATCGCCAAGATCCTGCGCGTGGAAGGCTACATCGCCAACTTCCGCGTCGACAAGGCCAAGGTGCCCGCTCAGCTTTTCATCGAACTGAAGTACAGCGGCCGCAAGCAGAATGTCATTGAAGGGCTGAAGCGCATCTCCAAGCCCGGCTGCCGCGTCTACGCCCAGTCGGGCGCCATCCCCAAGGTCCTCGACGGCCTGGGCATCGCGGTCATTTCCACGTCGCAGGGAATCGTCACCGGCGCCGAGTGCCAGAAGCGCGGCATCGGCGGCGAAGTGCTCCTGCACGTCTGGTAGGAGGCATCATGTCGCGACTCGCATCCAAACCCGTTGTGAGTGAGCCGGGCGTCACCGTCCAGGTGCAGGGCGCCCAGGTCAAGGTCAAGGGGCCCAAGGGCGAACTGGCGGTCCCCGTCCCCGAGGGCATCGAGGTCAAGGTGGAGGGCGCCCACATCCACGTCACGCGCCGCGACGACTCCTACAAGGCCCTGCAGGGGCTGACCTGGAGCCTGGTGCGCAACGCCGTCGTCGGCGTGTCCAAGCAGTTCTCGCGCAAGATCGAGATCGTCGGCAAGGGCTGGCGCTCCACGGTCAAGGGCGACATCATCAACCTGCAGGTGGGGCATACGCATCCGGTCGACTTCAAGCTGCCCGCCGGCGTCACGGCCACCCAGGAAAACCCGGGCAGCTTCACCCTGTTTTCGCACGACAAGCAGCTGCTGGGCCAGACCTGCGTCAATATCCAGAGCCTGCGCCCGGTGGAGCCCTACAAGCTGAAGGGCATCCGCCTGCAGGGCCAGGTGCTGCGCCAGAAGGTCAGAAAGGCAGCGGGAGTATAAAATGATCAAAGCCAAATACGTCATCAAGAAGGTCAAGCGCCAGCGCGTGCGCCGCGCCATCCGCGCCACGCTGAGCGGCACGGCGGAGCGGCCGCGCCTGATCCTGGTCAAGAGCAACAAGTACCTGTACACCCAGGCCATCGACGACGCCAGCCGCCAGGTGCTGCTCTGCGCCTCGACCCTGGAGAAGGAGCTGCAGGGCCAGCTCAAGAGCGCCAAGGACAAGGCGGCGGCCAAGCTGCTGGGCGAGACCATCGCCGCCCGCCTGAAGGAAAAGAAGATCACCGCGGTCGTCTTCGACCGCAACGTCTATAGCTATGCCGGCCGGGTCAAGGTCTTTAGCGACGCCGCCCGCGAAAAGGGCATCCGTTTTTAAGGAGAATCAACGTGCAGCATTACATGGAAAGCAATGATCCGTTCCAGGAAGAAGTGATCTCCATCCGCCGCGTGACCAAGGTCGTCAAGGGCGGCAAGAACCTCCGCTTCTCAGCCGCCGTGGTGGTCGGGGACAAGAATGGCCAGGTGGGCCTGGGCAAGGGCAAGGCCCGCGAAGTGCCCCTGGCCATCAAGAAGGCCGTGGCCGACGCCAAGAAGAACCTGGTCAAGGTGCCCATCATCAACGAGACGATCCCGTACTTCAAGGTCGGTTCCTATGGCGGCTCCAAAGTGGTCATGCGGCCCGCCTCTCCCGGCACCGGAGTCATTGCCGGCGGCTCGGTGCGGGTGATCATGGAGCTGGCCGGGGTGAAGAACATCCTGACCAAGATCCTGAACAGCAAGAACTCGATCACCGTGGCCCGCGCCACCATGAGCGGGCTGCAGAAGTTCCTGCACCCCGACACCTTCGCCAGCAAAAGAGGCAAGAGCAAGGAGGAATCATGGCAGTAAAGAAGAAGACGGAGTATCCCAAGATCCGCATAAAGCTGGTCAAGAGCATCATCGGCCGCTCGGACCGGCAGCAGGCCACCGTCAGGGGCCTGGGCCTGCACAAGCTCAACTCGGTGGTCGTCCATGAACAGCGGCCCGAGATACTCGGCATGATCCGCAAGATCAATTTTCTGCTCCAGGTCGAGGAGGTCGGCAATGATCAGTCTCAGTAACCTAAAGCCCGCCAAGGGTTCGGTGCGCAAGCGCAAGCGCGTGGGGCGCGGTCCCGGTTCGGGGTACGGCGTCACCGCCGGCCGCGGCAGCAACGGCCAGAAGTCCCGTTCCGGCTACAGCCACAGCCGCGGCTTCGAGGGCGGCCAGATGCCCCTGGTGCGGCGGCTGCCCAAGCGCGGCTTCACCAATATCTTCCGCCGCGAGTTCAACATCGTCAATCTGGGCGAGCTGGACAAGTGCGGGCTGGACGAGGTCCGGATCGCGGACTACTTTGAAAAGAACCTGGCGCGCCGGCCCAAGCTGGCCATCAAGGTCCTGGCCGACGGCGGCCTGACGCGCAAGATGAAGATCCAGGCGCACCAGTTCTCCAAGGCCGCCGTGGTGATGATCCAGAAGGCGGGTGGCGAAGCCGTCGTCTGCCAAGGAGATGAAACTTGATCCGCTTCATCCGCAACATCTTCGCCATCCCCGAGCTGCGCAAGCGAGTCATCTTCACCCTGTTGCTGCTGGCCGTCTACCGCATGGGTTCGCAGATCATGACCCCCGGCCTCAACGCCGACGCCCTGCGCCAGTTTTTTGAGGCGCTGCAGGGGTCGTTTTTCGGCTTCATGGATATGTTCTCGGGGAACAACATATCGCGCATGACCATCTTCGCCCTGGGCGTCATGCCCTACATCAGCTCCTCGATCATCCTGCAGCTGCTGCAGGTGGTCTGGCCCTACCTGGAGCGCATTTCCAAGGAGGGCGAGCTGGGCAAGAAAAAGATCACCCAGTACACGCGCTACGGCACCGTGCTGATCTGCCTCATCCAGGGCGGCGGCATCGCCGTCGGCCTGGAGAACATGCAGCCCAACGGCATCCCGGTCGTGCTCAATCCCGGCTGGGGCTTCCGCCTGCTGACCGTCCTGACCCTGACCACGGGCACCATGTTCATCATGTGGCTGGGCGAGCAGATCTCGGAGCGCGGCATCGGCAACGGCATCTCGCTGATCATCTTCGCCGGCATCGTCGTCGGCCTGGTCCCGGGCGTCGGCAAGACGCTGGAGGGGCTGCGCACGGGGGACATGAGCCCGCTGAAGCTGATCTTCATTCTGGTCCTGATCGTGGGGGTCATCGCCTTCATCTGTTATGTGGAGATGGGGCAGCGGCGCATCCCCATCACCTACGCCAAGCGCATCCAGGGCCGCAAGATGATGGGCGGCCAGAGTACCTACCTGCCCCTGAAGGTCAACACCGGCGGCGTCATCCCCATCATTTTCGCCTCCTCGGTCATCACCTTCCCGGCCACCATCCTGCAGTTCATCAAGCACCCCATCGCCCAGAAAATCACCGGCCAGCTGCAGTTCGGCATGCCGCTGTACACCCTGCTCTACATCGTCTCGATCATCTTCTTCACCTACTTTTACATCTCCATCATCTTCAATCCCAAGGACGTCTCCGACAACGTGCAGAAATACGGCGGTTTCATTCCCGGCATCAGGCCGGGCCCCAATACCGCCACTTTTCTGG
>CAZLSH010000103.1:4473-6404 GCA_964562095.1 uncultured Clostridia bacterium
CACCACCGACTACATCGACGGCGTGCTTTCCAAGCTGACCTTCATCGGCGCCATCTACCTGGCGCTGGTGGCCCTGCTGCCCGAATTCCTGCTGACCGGCTTCAAGGTCGGCTCCCTGCCTTTCGTCGGTGATTTCCTGGAGGCCAACCTGCCGCGCTGGTTCTACGAGGGCTTCAACGTCCAGTTCTACTTCGGCGGCACGTCGATCCTCATCGTGGTCGGCGTGGCCATGGATACGGTGCAGCAGATCGAGGCCCAGCTGACCATGCGCAACTACGACTCCTTTTCGCGCAAAGGGCGCATCCGCGGGCGGCGCGGATGAAGCGTTTCATCCTGTTCGGCGCACCCGGCTCCGGCAAGGGGACCATGGGCGAGTTCATCCAGCGTGATTTCGGCTATGCCCGCATCTCCACCGGGGACATCCTGCGCTCCGAGATCGAGCAGGGCAACCCCTACGGCCGCCGGGCCCGGGGCTACATGGAATCCGGAGGGCTGGTGCCCGACGAGCTGGTCATCGAGCTGGTGCGCCGGCGGCTGGGGCGCGACGACCTGGACGGCGGCTATGTCATGGACGGCTATCCGCGCACCCTGGCCCAGGCCGAGGCGCTGTCGGCCGTCCCCTGCGCCAGCGAAAAGGCGATCGTCATCGACGTCGGGGAAGACGAGGCGGTCGAGCGCCTGCTCTCGCGCCTGACCTGCCGCGAGTGCGGCGCCATCTACAACCTGCGCAACAAGCCGCCGAAAACGGCGGGGGTCTGCGACCTCTGCGCCGGCGTCGTCGAGCGCCGCAGCGACGACAACGAGCAGGCTGTGCGCCGGCGTTTCCGCGTCTATGCCGAGCGCACCCTGCCGGTGATCGGGTACTACGACCGCCAGGGCGTGCTGTCGCGCGTCGACGGCTGCGGTGATCCGGCCCCCGTCTACGTCCGCGTCAGGGGGCTGATCTCATGATCCCGCTCAAAACCGATCACGAGCTCGACTTGATGCGCCGGGCCAACCGCATCGTCGCCGTGATCCTGGACGAGATCGAGGAGAAGATCCGCCCCGGCGTGGCCACCCTGGAACTGGATGCCTGGGCCGAGGGGCGCATCCGCGCCCTCAAGGGCATCCCCGCCTTCAAGGGCTACGGCGGCGCCCGCCCCTTCCCGGCCAGCTTGTGCATTTCGATCAACGAGGAAGTGGTGCACGGCATCCCCGCCAGTTCGCGCGTGCTGCGCGAGGGCGACATCGTGGGCATCGACGTGGGGGTGATCACCGACGGCTACCATGGCGACGGCGCCCGCACCTATGCCGTAGGGGCGGTCACGACCCAGGCCCGCGAGCTGATGGACGCCTGCCGGCGTTCCCTGGAACTGGGGATCGCGGCGGCGCGCCCCGGCGGCCACCTGGGCGACATCGCCAAGGCCATCCACGGCTGCGTGAACCGGGCGGGGTTCTCCGTGGTGCGCGACCTGTCCGGCCACGGCATCGGCCGCGGCCTGCACGAGGACCCGCAGGTGCTGAACTACTATGACGGCCAGCGCGGCGTGCGACTGAAGAGCCGCATGACGCTGGCCATCGAGCCGATGATCAACGCCGGCGGCTGGCAGGTCCGCACGTTGGACGACGGCTGGACGGTCGTCACCGCCGACGGCAGCCTCTCGGCCCATTACGAGCATACGGTGGCCCTGACCGACGACGGGCCCGAGATATTGACGAGGTGCTGATGGCCAACAAAGAGAAAGATGTCATCGAGGTCAAGGGCGTCATCCTCGAATCCCTGCCCAACGCCATGTTCCTGGTGGAACTGGATGCGTCGCATCACCGGATCACCGCCCATCCTTCCGGCAAGATGCGCAAGAACAACATCCGCATCCTGCCCGGAGACAAGATCCTGCTGGAGATATCGCCCTACGATCTCACCCGCGGCCGGATCATCTATCGCTTCAAAT
>CAZLSH010000104.1:0-6342 GCA_964562095.1 uncultured Clostridia bacterium
TTCCAATGACCAAATGACCCAAACGAAGAAAATGCGATTGCGAGGAGCTTTCGTTTTGGAAATTGGAATTTGGAATTTGGTGCTTGTTTGGGATTTGGAATTTGTGATTTGGGATTTAAGTCCTACAAATTGCTATCTTCCGCCTTTCGCCCTGGACCCTACGCCTTATACCGATTTCTTCTTTGACATGCGGCCAACGCTTTGGTATAAGGAAACTTCATTCGAACTCACCGGAACGAATAATCTACGGGAGGCCGTATGGGCGGTTTCTTCGGCGTGGCATCCAAGGGCAACTGCCTGGCGGATGTCTTCTACGGCACCGACTACCATTCCCACCTGGGGACCAAGCGCGGCGGCCTGGCCATCGTCAACGAGAACGGTTTCGTTCGCGTCATCCACAACATCGAGAACACCCAGTTCCGCTCCAAGTTCGACGCCGACCTGGGGCGCCTGCAGGGGCGCTGCGGCATCGGCGTCATCAGCGACAGCGACGACCAGCCGCTGCTCATCCGCTCGCACCTGGGCGACTACGCCATCGTCACCGTCGGCGTGGTGGCCAACGCCGAGGCGCTGGCCCGCGAGGCCTTCGGCCGCCGGCGCATCCACCTGGCGGAGATGGGCAGCGGCGACATCAACCCCACCGAGGTCGTCGCCTCGCTCATCGACCAGGAGGACAGCTTCGAGGCCGGCATCGGCCGCGCCCTGGCCGAGATCGAAGGGTCCTGCTCGCTGCTGGTCCTCACCCGCGACCGCATCTACGCCGCCCGCGACCGTTTCGGGCGCACCCCGGTCGTCATCGGCCGCAAGCAGGACGCCATGGCGGTCAGCTTTGAATCCTGCGCCTTCCCCAACCTCGAATACCAGACGCTCAAGGCCCTGGGCCCCGGCGAAGTCGGCTTCATCACCGCCGACGGCTGGCAGGGCCTGAAGCCCCCGGAAAAGCGCCTGCAGATCTGCAGCTTCCTCTGGGTCTATTACGGCTACCCGGCGTCGACCTACGAGGGCATCAACGTCGAGGACGTGCGCAACCGCTGCGGCGCCGCCCTGGCCCGCCGTTTCCCGGCCGCCGTCGACTACGTGGCCGGCATCCCCGATTCGGGCATCGGCCACGGCCTGGGCTATGCCAACGAGTCGGCCCTCCCCTTCAAGCGCCCCTTCGTCAAGTACTCCCCCACCTGGGCGCGCAGCTTCATGCCCCAGCACCAGGAAGTGCGCGACCTGGTGGCGCGCATGAAGCTGATCCCCATCCGCGAGCTGATCGCCGGCCGGCGCATCCTCTTTTGCGAGGACTCGATCGTGCGCGGCACGCAGCTGCGCGACACCATCCGCCGGCTCTATGACGCCGGCGCCGCCGAGATCCACATGCGCCCGGCCTGCCCGCCGCTGTTGTACGCCTGCAAGTTCCTGAATTTCTCGCGCTCGCGCTCGGAGATGGACCTGGCCACGCGCAAGGCGATCCGCGACCTGGCCGGCGCCGCCGACCTGGCGCCGTTCGCCAGCGCCGGCACCCCCGCCTACGAGAAGATGGAGGAATGGATCCGCCGCCACCTCGGCCTGACCACGCTCAAATACCAGCTGCTGGACGACATGGTGGCGGCGATCGGGCTGCCCAAGGACAAGCTCTGTACGTATTGCTGGGACGGCCAGGAATAGAAGCAGTGATGCGTAATGAGTGATAAGATAAAGACCATGATCGGAACGAACAGGCAATTAGTGATGCGTGATAAGTGATGAGTGATGAGAAAGAAAATTAGATTGAACCAATGAGGTTTTTCCTTGGATCAAAGCCAAAAAAGATCGTATCCATGCTGTTTCTCATCACGCATCACGCATCACTCATCACACTCTTATGGAGGTAATCCCATGAAGCACATAGCACCCATCGTCGTCCTGCTGCTGGGCCTGGTTCTGGCCCTGCCTGCCGAGGAAGGCATGTATCCCCTGAGCGAGATCCACAAGCTGGACCTCAAGGCCCGCGGCTTCGAACTCGCGCCGGCCGAGCTGTACAACCCCAGCGGCGTCAGCCTGGTCGACGGCATCATCAACCTGGGCGGCTGCACGGCCAGCTTCATCTCTCCCGACGGCCTGATCCTGACCAACTACCATTGCGCCTTCGGTGCCATCCAGTCGCTGACCAGCACCGAGAACGACTACCTGCGCGACGGCTTTTATGCCGCCGCCGCCGGCGGCGAGCTTCCGGCCCCGCGCTACACGGCCCGGCTGATCGAGTCCTACCGCGACGTGTCGCGCGAGGTTCTCGCCGCCGTCGGCAAGCGCATGGGCCACGCCGAGCGCAGCAAGGCCATCGAGGAGAAGATCAAGCGCATGGTCGTCGCCGTCGAGAAGGCCAACCCCGGGCGGCGGGCCGAGATCGCCGAGATGTTCCGCGGCAAGACCTACGTGCTGTTCGTCTACGCCAACATCAAGGACGTGCGCCTGGTCTACGCGCCGCCGCGCGCCATCGGCGAGTTCGGCGGCGAAGTCGACAACTGGGCCTGGCCGCGTCACACCGGCGATTTTGCCCTGCTGCGCGCCTACGTCGCCCCCGACGGATCGTTCGCCGACCAGGCGCCGCAGAACGTCCCCTACCGCCCCAAGAAGTACTTCCAGGTGTCGGCCGCCGGCGTCCAGGAGGGCGATTTCGTCTTCGCCCTCGGCTACCCCGGCAGCACCCACCGCCACAAGTCGTCGCACTACCTGGCCTACGAGGAGGAGGTGAGCCTGCCGGCCGGTGTCGATCTCGGGCGCTGGATCATCGCCCTCAAGGAAAAGATGAGCGAAACGGGCCGCGACACGGCCATCAAACTCTCCGCCTCGCTGCAGGGATTGTGGAACTACGTCAAGCGCAGCGAGGGCCAGCTCAAGGGGCTGAAGAACCTGGGGCTGGCGGAGCGGCGCCGGGAGCAGGAGGCCGGGCTGCAGCGCTTCATCAACGCCGATCCCCAGCGCGAAAAGAAGTACGGCGGCCTGTTCGCCGGCCTTGACCGGGCCTACGCCGACATGCGCCGGCGCGCGCCCCGCGACACGGCCCTGAACAATCTGGTCAGCCGGCGCTACTCGATGATCATGGGCAACGCCTTCGCCGTCTATGAGGCTTCGATCGAGCGCGGCAAGCAGGACACGCAGCGCGAAGAGGCCTTCATGGACCGCAACTTCGAGCGCACCGAGAAGCAGATGACCCTGGCCCTGCGCAACTACTACGAGCCGGCCGAAAAGGCGGTGCTCGGGGAACTGCTGCGCCGGGCCGCCGCCCTGCCCGATGGCGAGGCCATCGCCGTTGTCCGCGACCTGGCCGGCCCGGGCGATCCCGAAAAAGCCCTGGCTAAATTTTTGGAAAAGGCCTTCACGCAAACGCAGTTGAAGGACCCGGCCACGGTCAGCGCCTGGCTGCGCAAGACCAACGCCGAATTGCGCGCCCTGGACGATCCCTTCATCCGCCTGGCCCTGGCCCTCTATCCCGACTACCGCGAGATGCGCGAGGCCGACCAGCGCGAAAAGGGGCTTCTCGACCCGCTGCTGGCGCAGCTGGTGGACGCCAAAAAGGAGCAGCAGGGGACCGAGTTCATTCCCGACGCCAACAGCACCTTGCGCCTCACCTACGGCCGCGTGCGCGGCTATTCGCCCGCCGACGCCGTCCATATGCAGCCCTTCACCACCCTGGGCGGCATCGTCGAAAAGACAACCGCCAACCGGGGAGCGGAGGATTTCAGCGCTCCGCAGAGGCTCCTCGACCTGGCCGCGGCCAGGGCCCATGGCGCCTACGCCCATCCCGTTCTCAACGACGTCCCGGTGGCCATGCTCTATGACATGGATACGACCGGCGGCAACTCGGGCTCGCCGGTGTTCAACGCCCGCGGCGAGCTGATCGGCCTGAACTTCGACCGCGTCTACGAGGCGACGATCAACGACTTCGCCTGGGACCAGTCCTACAGCCGCTCCATCGGCGTCGACGCCCGCTTCATCCTCTGGTCGCTGGACCAGTTCAGCGGAGCCCAAAGGCTGCTGAAGGAAATGGGAGTGAAATAAAAGGAAAGAGTTCGATGTTCGAAGTTCGATGTTGCAAGAAAAGACACATATCGGAAATCTGTGAATTTAGCTTTTCCGAAACATCGGACTTTGAACCCCTAGAAATCGCTGAATTTTCTTCTCCGAAAACGTCGAACTTCGAACGTCGAACTTCGAACCTATTTCTTCAATAACTCTAGGATCTGACCTGCCGCCTCTCTTTCATTCTCGCCCCGGCTTCTCAGCAGCTTCCAGCGGAACTTGAGCCATAGGTAGAGCTTCAGGACCCGGAGCTGCCATTTGGGCAGGTGCTTGCGATAGACATGCAATTGGCTGCGGCGGTACTCGACGGCCACGCGCGCCGGCATGGACTTGACGCTGGCGCCGCCCAGGTGGACGATGCGCGCCCCGGGGAAGAAATAGATCTTCTTGCCGGCCCGGCGCAGCCGGGTGCACAGCTCGCTGTCCTCGAAATACAAGAAGATGCCCTCGTCGAACACCCGACCGGCGGGAAAATCGCCGCGGCGGACAAGGAGGCAGCAGCCGCTCACCCAGCCGACCTGGCGCGTCTCCAGCCGCCGCAGGTCCAGGCGCCGGGCCCTGCGGGCGGCGACCGCTTTCTGCAGGAACTCGGAAAGCAGGGACAAGGGGCGGCCGCAGGAAAGCTGGAAACTGCCGTCGGGGTTGAGCACCAGCGGGCCCACGGCGCCGGCGGCGGGATGGCCGTCGGCGAAGGCCACCAGGCGGGCGAAGGCGTCGGGGTCGACGCGGGTGTCGCTGTTGAGGAACAGCAGGTACTCGCCGGCGGCGACCACCGCCGCCCCGTTGTTGGCGCGGGCGAAGCCGACGTTCTCCGGGTTGCGGACCAGGCGCACGCGGCCGCGGAAGGGGTCCAGCTTGGCCTCGGCGTCGGCGGCGGCGTTGTCCACCACGATGACCTCGAAGGGAAAGGGGGTGCGGCTGTCCAGGGCGGCCGCCAGCGCCGCGCGGGCGATCTCCGGCGCCTCGTGGCTGACGATCACGACGACGGAGAGCTTCATCGGCGCGGCGGTCGGCAGGCCGGCCTATTCCAGGATGATCTTGCCGGCGTTGCCGGAAAGCCCGATCTCGAATGCCCTGGCGAAATCCGCCATCTTGAAGCGGTGGGTGATCAGCGGCGCCAGGTCGACCTTGCCCGAGACCAGCAGGGCGTCCATCTGGTACCAGGTGTCGTACATGCGCCGGCCGTTGATCCCCTGGACGGTGATGCCGGGAAAGATGACATCACGGGCCAGGTCGAGGCTGAGCGCCTTGGCCGGGATGCCCAGCAGCGAATAGCGGCCGTTCTTGCGGATGGAGCGGAAGCCTTCCGCGATGGCCGCCGGGTGGCCCGACATCTCCAGCACCACGTCGACGCCCTGGCCGGCGGTCGCGGCGCGCACGATCTCGCCCACGTTCTCCCGGGCGGGATCGATGACGCGGTCGGCGCCCATCTTTTTGGCCAGCTCCTGGCGGAAGGGCATCACCTCGCTGACCAGGACCAGCGAGGCGCCGGCCGCCTTGCACACCGGGATGGCGGCGATGCCGATGGGCCCGCCGCCCAGGATGAGGAACGTCTTGCCCACGGTGGCCCCGGCCATGACGGTGTGCACGGCGTTGCCGAAGGGGTCGTAGACCGCCGCCCACTCCGGGTCGATGCCCTTGGGCACGCGCCACAGGTTGGACTCGGGCACGGCGATGAAGTCGGCGAAGCAGCCGTCGCCGTCGACGCCGAGGATGACCACGTTCTCGCAGAGATGGGCGTTGCCGGTACGGCACTGGAAACACTGGTGGCAGACGACGTGCATCTCGGCGGTCACCAGCTCCCCCACCCGGTAGTGGCGCACGTCGGCGCCGGCCTCGACGATCTCGCCGTAGAACTCGTGGCCCGTGGTCACGGGCGGTTTCAGCCGGTTCTGGGACCACTCGTCCCACTTGTAGATGTGCAGGTCGGTGCCGCAGATGGCCCGCTTGATCACCTGGATCAGCACCTCGTTGCCCTTGATGGCGGGGATGGGGACCTGCTGCATCTCCAGCCCCGGGCCGGGCTTCATCTTGCGCAGGGCGTTCATATTGCCTTTCATATGAGGGGTTCTCCTTATGGCGAAGATGCCATTTTAGTATGGATGGCCCAGTTTGGCAAGTGGACAGGCCGGGGAGGTTCCACGTTCCAGGTTCCACGTTCCATGTTCCAGGTTCCATGTTCCAGGTTCCACGTTCCATGTTGGGAATGATATTTGTTGGCGGAAAACGGTTTACGGTCAGAAAAAGCAATACGAAGACTTAAATTCCAAATCCCAAATTCCAAATGACCCAAAC
>CAZLSH010000105.1:0-6203 GCA_964562095.1 uncultured Clostridia bacterium
CGAAGCGGACGCCGCCCTTGAACAGCACCAGGCGCACGGTGCCGGTGTAGTTGGCCGCCGTCCAGGTGATGTTGCGCGGCTCGCCCAGGTTCCAGCGCTCCCAGCCATTGGGCGCCGTGAGGGTCAGTTGGGTGCCGATGGCGATCGCATGCGGATCCGACCACAGCGAGAACAGCATGACGTGCGAGCTGCAGCGCGCCAGGGCCCGCACCGGATAGGTGCCGGCGGCGCTCCAGCTGTGGGAGGCCGAGGTCACCCCCTGGGCCAGCCAGCCGGAGTTCGTGCCGTCGCCCCAGTCGAGCATGTAGCGCAGGCTGTGCCCCAGGCTGGAAACGGCGCCGCCGGCGGTGAACGAATAACTGGTGTCGACCGCGCCCGAGCTGGCGCCGGAGGGAGCGTTCGGCGGCGAAATGGTCTCGCCGCTGGAAGAAGCGATGGCGAACATGCCGTCACTGAAGTCGACCAAGTCGGGCTTGGCAGTGGCGCAGACCTTGATGCGGCAGTTCGCCGAAGAGACGGCGGGCACGATCCAATAGTAGGAGCCGTCGTTGGCGACGTTGTCTGCCACCAGCCGCCACGAGGAACCGTTGTCGGTGGAGATGAAGATCGAGACGGCGGCGATGGATGAGCTCGCGCTCCAGAAGATGTCCCGGTTGGCGCCGGCGTTAAAGCTCTCCCCGCCGTTGGGGTATACGACGGTTACGGGCCAGCTGCTGAACTTGGCCACGAACGTGTCCCCGAGGCCGTTGTAAGTCGTGTCCAGGGAGACGGGGGTGACCGGAAAATCGCCGGCGTCGGCGGTTTGCCCGGCCAGGCAGAAAACGTCCCCGTCGACGGCGATGGCCATGCCGCGGTCCACGGAGAGGGGGCCGCCCAGGAACGTGGAATAGGCCAGCCCCGAGCCGTCGGCGGTCAGCTTGACGGCGAAAGCGTCCTGGTTGCCGTTGTAGCTCTCGTCGTGCGCCCCGGACGTGGTCGGAAAATCGGCGGAGAGAGTCGAACCCGCAACGTAGGCGCTGCCGTTGGCGCCGAGGGCGAGTCCAGTGCCGAATTCGACTTCGTCCTCGCCGCTGCCGCCCAGGTAGGTGGAGTAGAGCAGCGCCGTCCCTGCGGCGTTGAACTTGCTGACGTAGGCGTCATAGGCGCCGTTGGGGCTCGTGTCAAAGGCCCCGGCGGTGACGGAAAAATCAATGGAATCGGTTTTTCCGCAGACCGTCGCGCAGTTGCTGGAGTCCACCTTGATTCCCGCGACCCCCTCGTGGCCGCTGCCGCCCAGGTAGGTCGAATAGACTAGCGCTGTTCCCGACGCGTTGATCTTGGTGACGATGCCTTCCGAATTGCTCCTCGTCGTATCGAAGGCGCCGGCCGTGAGCGGGTAATCATCGGACCTGGTGAACCCGGCCACGTAGGCGTTGCCGATGCCATCCACGGCGATGGCATAGCCATATTCCTCAGAACTCCCGCCGAGGTAGGTGGAGTAATCCAGGGCGCTTTCGCCTGAGTTGAACTTGGTGGCGAAAGCATCGCGAATTCCACCCAAACTAGTATCAAAGGCGCTGGCGCTGGTCGGGAAATCGCCGGAATACGTCATGCCGGTCACGTAGAGATTGGTGCCGCTGAAGGCGATGCCGTAGGCATAGTCCTCGTCGCTGCCGCCCAGGTAGGTGGAATAGGCCAACCCCGAGCCGTCGGCGGTGAGCTTGGCGATGAACGCGTCACGAGCCCCGCCGTTGTAAGAAGTGCTGAAGGCACCGGCGGTGGTCGGAAAACCTGCCGAGCTAGTGGCGCCGGCGACATACACCATGTTGCCGGTAGTCAGCGCCAGGCCATCGCCGTAATCATAACCGCTGCCGCCGATGAAAGTGGAGTACACGATCGCCGTCCCCGTGGCGTTGATCTTGGTGACGAACACATCAATGCTTCCGCCATAGCTGTCGTCGAACGCTCCGGCCGTGGTGGGAAAATCACTGGCCGAAGTAGAGCCCGTCACGTAGGCGTTGCCGCCGCCGTCGAGCGCGACGCTGTAGATGAATTCATTGTTGGTGGTTTCCAAGCTTCCGCCCAGGAACGTGGCGTAGACCAGCGGGTCGATGAAGAGCGGCCGGCTCTTGTCGTAGCCGCCGACCTCGAAGCCGTACTCGTTCCTGCCGAGCCTCTTGAATTCCGCCGCCACCGCGATTCGGCGGCCGTCGCGCTCCTGGAATGCGGCCGGTCGCTTGTGGGTCAGCGCGCCCGAGGCGGTCTCCACCAGCAGGTCGCCGGCCGCGGTGATCGTCGTCCGCTGCACGCCGGCGTAGCGGAAACGGATCGCCTGCGGATCGGCGCCGGGCAGCACCTCCCAGTCGTACTCGATCCGGCTCTCCGCGCCATAGACCCGGAGATCGATATTTTTGTACAGGTCGTGGTAGCGGACTTCGGCGAAGGTGGCGACGGCGGTCCGCCACCTGGCGCTGTCGTTGCCGATGAAGTAGTTCACGCGGCAGGGCTGCTCCCGTTCGCCGCTGATTTGCGGCATTTTATTGGCGCCCACGAATTCCAGGCGGCTGACGTCGCGGCGGAAATGGCTGGGGGGCTCGGGCCTTTGGCCGCCGGGGGAAACGGGCTTTTTGCCTTTCGCTGCGGCGGCGCTGATCCGGTCAAAGACCAGCCCGTCGGCGCCGAACCACAGGGTGTAGTTGCGCGTCTTGGCGTAGAAGCTGGCCCGCCGGTCGACCTGGCCCTGGTTGCGGATGAAGTAGAGGGGCAGGCGGCCAAAACCTGTTTGCAGCTGGAAATCCGGCTGCCGGGGGCCATTCAGGTTCGCGGCGGGTCCCGCCGGAGAAACGCGCCCCTGCGCTGAGCCGCCATCGCCATGGGCCGGAACCGCGATGAACGCCGCGGCCGCCAGGACGATCGCACCAGCCAAAAATAGTTTCCCGCCTTTCCGTATCATGTCCCCTCCTTTCGTGGGCGATCGAAGCGTCGCTCCGCAAAGCGAAAGAAAATACAAGAAAAAATGATACTCTCATGGAGAACGATATTCAACAACGCAAAGGGGATCATGGTGGCTGTGCTGGAGCAGCAGCAAGAAACTCAATGAACGATCATCGGTAGTGGTAGAGAGGAAGCCCGGGGTTGGCACTTGTATTCTTGACTTGATTGAGTTATCCGGGACAAGTTCAGAAAATTCGCGAGAAATATTTGCTGGATTGGAGTGGATGGGTTGATTCGGGAAATATTTATTTAATTTTAAAAAGTATTCCTAAATCACGATTTGGTCCAGTTCGATGTTGACGCGCTCGCCGACGCGCAGCAGCCAGAGGTGGGTGGCGGCCAGGGTCTGGGGGATGATCTCCACCGCCAGCCAGGTGGCGCTCACCTCGGCCACGGTCAGGCTGACGCCGTTCAGGGCCACCGAAGAATACTGGAACCGTCCCGATTGTCTAAGCCGGTTCTAGCTAAAACGCTCGCTGAACCTCAATATAGGCGTTGCCCAGCGGCAGGTCTTTTGTACTGTTATTTTCTTCGTTGAATTCATTGATTTTGTTTTCGGGATCCGCGATCCCGAAAAATCGATAATGCCCGCTGTAGATGTCTCCGGGCGTTTGAAAGCGGCATTGCACATGAATATATTCCGGATGTCTTTGTCTCGTCGGCTGGATCGACTGGACCAGCTGGTCGCAGAGCACCTGGGTCTCCTTTGTCCCGGCGGTTAAGTCCTCGATCACTGCGTGGATCCGCATGATGAAGGGGCCGGTTTCGCACTGCCCCCTGTTTTCAACCAGCGCCGTGACTTGAAAATTTTGATTTGGCAGGGCATCCTTGGTCGGCACATCGCCCGTCACCTCGATTCCTTCAAGGAAAATGTCAGGCAGAGCGGCTACATTGGCGCAATTGGTCTGGGCGGCCGCTTGCGGCAAGGCTTTTTCGGGCACGATTAATGGCGGCCTTTTTAATTTTGATTGTCCGGAAACCGACAACGTGAATGACCAGCAGATCGCGAATGTGATCAGGCAGACCAAGCGGCTTTTCCTTTGAAATTTCATTTTCCCTCTCCTCATTTTTCCTGAGATTTGAACCCCGATGCGTCGATTCTAGTAGGACGGGATGAAAAAATCAATAACAGGGTTATTTGTGCTTCTGAAAATTAAACAGGTATTTCCCGACCTGGTCCAGTTCGATGTTGACGCGCTCGCCGACGCGAAGAAGCCCGAGGTTGGTGGCGGCCAGGGTCTGGGGGATGATCTCCACCGCCAGCCAGGTGGCGCTCACCTCGGCCACGGTCAGACTGACGCCGTTCAAGGCGACTGAACCGCGCTCGACGATGAACTTGCGCCACTCGCGCTCGCGGAAGGTGAAGGTGAAGCGCGAGCTGGGATCGCCCTTGCGGACGCTGCGCAGGCGCACGGTGCCGTCGATGTGGCCGCTGACCAAATGGCCGCCGAGGGGATCGCTCAGGGTCAGCGGCAGCTCGATGTTGAGCCGGGAGCCGACCGGCCGGTCCTGCAGGTTGGCGAGCTTCAGGGTGGGCGCGGCCAGGTTGAAGCGCAGCAGGTCCTTTTTGCGCTCGATCAGGGTCAGGCAGACGCCGTCGACGGCCACGGAGCCGCCCACGGCCAATGGCTTGTCCAGCGCGGCCCGGACGGTCAGGACCGGGCGGTTCTTCTTCTCCAGCGAGACCAGGGCGGCGCTGGCGCTGATCAGTCCGGTGAACATCGGCGATACCCCCTCATGATGGAGCCGCTGGCGAAATGGCTCCAATGGCAGTCTTGCAGTTGCAGCGCCTGGGCCAGGTTCTCGACGCCCGATCCGAAGGGCTGGACCGCGTCCCGGCCGCCGATGAGCCCGCCGGAATGGAACAAGACCAGCTCGTCGAACAAACCCAGGCGGAAGAAGGAATCGATCACCCGGCCGCCACCTTCCACCAGCAGCGAGGCGACGCCCATTTCCGCGAGCTTGCCCAGCACGGCCGGCAGGCTGAGGCCAAGGCCGTCGGCGGGAACGAAGAAATGCCGGGCGGTCTTTTTCTCCATGTTGCCGGAGTCCAGCGAGCTGAAGATCGCCAGCGGTGACCGTTCCTGGTCCTTGAAGATGTTGAGGTGCCGGGGGAGGGAGTTGCCGGAATCGAGGACCACGCGCAGCAGCCGTTTCCCGCCCCAGCCCGGCTCGCGCAGGGTCAGGCTCGGGTTGTCGGCGAGAATGGTGTTGCGGCCGGCCAGGATGGCCGAAAACTCGCCGCGCAGGCTGTGGGCGCAGCGGCGCAGCTCCGGCGAAGTGATCCAGCGCGAGCGGCCCGCCTTGTCGGTCATTTTGCCGTCCAGGGACAGGCCGGCATGAATGGCCACGTAGGGCAGGCCGGTGCGCATGAAGGTGAGGTAATGGCGGTTGAGGCGCTCGGCCTGCTCCCGGCAGAGGCCGACGCGGGTTTCGATGCCGGCGGCCTGCAGCCTGGCGAACCCCGAGCCGTTGACCAGCGGGTTGGGGTCGACCATGGCCGCGATCACCCGCCTGACTTTTTTGGCGATGATCAGGTCGACGCAGGGCGGCGTCTTGCCGAAATGGCTGCAGGGCTCCAGGGTCAGGTAGAGGGTGGCGCCGGCAACGGCCAGGTGATCGAGCGCCATGCATTCGGCGTGCGGCGCCCCGAAGCGGCGGTGGAAACCGGCGGCCAGCAGCCGCCCGTCCTTGACGGCTACGGCGCCGACCATGGGGTTGGGCTCGGTATGGCCCAGGCCGCCTTGGCTCAGTTGCAGGGCGATCTTCATGAATTTCAGGTCATCAACCCGCCAGCCGGCACTCCTTCCCGTCGTGCCGCTCATCGTCCCAGCAGCGAGGCCACGAACTCGCCGGCGGAAAACTCCCACAGGTCGGCCTGCGTCTCCCCGGCGCCGACGAAGAAGACCGGCAGTTTCATCCCGGCGGCGATGCTGACGACCGTGCCGCCCTTGGCCGTGCCGTCCAGCTTGGCCAGGACCAGGCCGTTGATCCCCGAGAATTCCCGGAACTTCTCCGCCTGCACCAGGGCGTTCTGGCCGGTGGAGGCGTCGAGGACCAGCCAGGTCTCCGCCGGCTGGCCGGGGGCGATCCTGGCGATGACGCGCGTGAGCTTTTCCAGCTCGCGCATCAGGTTCTCCTTGCTCTGCATGCGGCCGGCGGTGTCGATGACCAGCAGGTCGAAATCGCGGGTCCGCCAGGACTGCATGGCGTTGAAAACGACCGAGCCG
>CAZLSH010000106.1:0-6188 GCA_964562095.1 uncultured Clostridia bacterium
GAGGACAGAAGACAGAGGAAGAGGGAAGACGGGATCTCAAGGCAAAAGCATAAAGTTCAAATGAAAAGCTTTACAGCAGGAAAAATCGTCTCACGGGGAAAAAGCGCTGAAAAAAAAATCGTTCTGAAATTGAAATTCAGTTTCGCATCCCCGGCAGGAGAATACCCTTTACTGAATTCCTCCTTCCCTACCACTTCCACTGATGCCCGTAATGCCTCCTGCTATCACTATCACTAACGCTGGCAGTTCATTTAATTTCCTATTGAACTGCAATCGCGTATAATCGGAGTGCAAGTTGCGAATGTTCTTCATGGAGGTGTTCCGGTGAGTTTCAGCCCTTTCCTTGCCAGTCCGGTCACGAACACGCGGCTGCGCACCCCGAACTGCGTCACCGATGTCTCCGGCATGTGCGCCGCCTGCACCGCCGACTGCCTGGGCCCCTGCGAGATCGGCCTGTCGGCGCTGCGCGGCCCCGAGGCCATCCTGCCCTTTGCCGCCGACCGCAACCAGTTCGCCTCGGAGAAGCGCTATCCCGTCGATTTCTCCCATTTCAACATCAACGGCCGGGTCTTCGGCGCCGTCGGGCTGCCGCAGGACCCGGTCCAGGCCTGCTTCGCCAACGCCGACCTCGCCTCGGCCTTCGGCGCGGCGCGCGCCGTCCCCGTCCGCGCGCCGTTCATCCTGCCGGCCATGGCCAAGCTGGCCTGGAAGGAGTACTTCGCCGGCGCCGCGCTGTACGGCGTCCCGGTCGTCATCGGCGAGGACGTGATCGCCAAGGACCCCGGACTGGCCGTTAAGAACCGGCGCGTCATTGAATCGCCGCTGCTGGCCGAGATGGTCTCCTGCTTCCGGCGCTTCCAGCGCGGCAGGGGGGACATCGTGCTGCAGGCGAATTTCGATGACGAGTACCACGGCGTGCTGGAGTTCGCCATCGCCAGGCTGGGGGTCAGATCGGTGGAGCTGAAATTCGGCCAGGCGGCCAAGGGCATCCAGGGCATGGGCCAGGTGGCGAAGATCGAGGACGCGCAGCGTTTCAAGGCGCTCGGCTACATCATCCGGCCCGACCCGGACGACCCCGCCGTCGCCGCGGCCCATGCCGCCGGCATCGGGCCGCTGTTCGAGAAGATCGGCAAGCTGCCGATGTGGAGCCCGGAGGACCTGGTGAAACGGGTCGGCGAACTGCGGCGACTGGGCGCCGAGCGGGTCTGTTTCAAGACCGGCCCGTTCGCTCCCCGGGATATCCGCCAAATACTGGAAATCGCCTCGGAAGCCGGCGCCGACCTGGTGACGCTCGACGGCGCCGGGGGCGGTACAGGCTCCAGCCCGGCCAAGATGATGAACGAGTGGGGCATGCCGACGGTGACGCTGACGGTGGTCGTGCACCGCATCCTCGAGGGATTCGCCAAAGCCGGAAAGCCGCTGCCGCCGGTGGCCATGGCCGGCGGCTTCGCCAGCGAGGACCATGTGTTCAAAGGCCTGGCACTGGGAGCGCCCCATGTGCGCCTGATCGCCATCGGCCGGGCGGCCATGGCCGCCGCTTCGGTGGGACGGCAGGTGGGCGAGGCGATCCGCAACGGCAAGCCGCCCGGGGAAACCGCCCGCTTCGGCGCCACCGTCGAGGAGGTTTTCGCCGGCTACCGCCTGCTGAAGGCGGAATACGGCGACGAAACCGCGTCCATCCCCACCGGGGCGATCGGCCTCTATTCCTACCTGGACCGGGTCGCGGTCGGGCTGCAGCAGTTCATGGCCCTGAACCGGAAATTCGCCCTGCGCCACATCGGCCGCGAGGATATCGTCCCGCTCACCGAGATCGCCGCCCGAACGACCGGCCTGCCGACCTACGACCAGCTGCTGGACTGAGCGCCCGATCCGCCGGGGTTGGAATGGTCAAAGGGCCGGAGTACCGTTATGGCGTCAACTGAAACGCAGGGTCGCCGGATTGCCCTTCGCGATGGAAAAGGGCTGCCCAGGCGCGATCCGTGGCTCGCTCAAGAATGGGCCGGCGGGTCCGCACCGCTCCCGGCGGTCACTCCAGGTGGCGGCCGGTGGTGGTCGTGATCAGCTTGCCGTGCTTGACCCCCTTGGCGCTCAGCAGCTGGCCGGCAACCTCCTGGATTTCGCTGGCGGATCCCTTCAGGATGACGACCTCCAGGCAGTTGTGCTCGTCCATGTGGACGTGGGTGGTGGAGAGGATGACCCCCAGGTGGTGGTGCTGGATGTCGGTCAGCTTCTTGGACAGGTCGCGCACGTCGTGGCTGTAGACCAGGCTGAGAACGCCCATGGCCGGCCCCCGCTCGTGCTGCCATTCCTCGGCGACCAGCCGCTCGCGGATCAGGTCGCGGATGGCCTCCGAGCGGCTCCGGTACCCCAGCCGGGCGATGAACGGGTCGAATTTCCCCAGCAGCTTCTCGTCCAGCGAAACCCCGAAACGGACCAGTTTGCCCATGAGCGCCTTCCTTCAGTATGGAATAAATTAATATTATACCCATTGGAACCATAGTGACAAGTGACGAAGCGCGCGCTGCGTGTGCAAGGCAAAAGGCAAAAGTGAAGAGGGCAGCACGCGGTTGACGGAAACGGTTTTTGGTTAGAGGAAAGAGAAGAAGCCATCGGAAGACTCAAATTCCAAATAACAAGCACCAAATTCCAAACAAATCCCAAGCTCCAAATTCCAATTTCCAAAACGAAATCCCCTTGCAGGAATTCTCTTCGTTTGGGTCATTTGGAATTTGGTGCTTGGAATTTTAGTCTTCCTGGTTCCCGCCATATGCGTTACGCATGATCGTTGCCCAGCAGTTCCTCGACCGCGCTGACGATGGCCTGGGCGTCGATCTGCATCAGGGCCAGCAGCTCCGGGCCCGAGCCCGAGCGCGGGATGCCGCGCACGTGCAGGCTGGTCACCCGGCCGACCGTCCGGGCCACCCGGCCGGCGACCACGCCGCCGTAATGGTCCTCGACGACCAGGACGCGGCCGCCGCACTCGCCGGCGTGCCGCAGCAGCTCGGCTTCCGGCAGCGGCTGCAGCGAGTAGAGGTCGATGACCCGCGCGGCGATGCCTCGGGACACCAGCGCCGCATGGGCTTCCAGCGCCTCGTGCACGGTGATGCCGCAGGCCGCGATCAGCGCCCGGTCGCCGGCGGAGCGGCGCAGGACCTTCAGGCCGCCGGCGGGAAATTCCTCGTCGTTGCCGTACAGCACCGGCGTCTGGTCGCGGGTGGTGCGCAGGTAGGCGATGCCGTCGTGGCGGGCCATTTCACGGACCAGCCGGGCGGTGGCCACCGCGTCGCAGGGGTAGAGGACCATGGCGGCGGGCATGTCCAGGAACATGGAGATGTCCTCGAGCCCCATCTGCGACGGGCCGTCGGCGCCGATGCTGACGCCGGCATGCGAGCCGACGAACTTGATGTTCGCCCCGGAATACTGCGCCATGCGGACGAAGTCGTGGGCGCGCGTGAAGAAGGCGGCGAAAGTGGCCACGAAGGGGACGAAGCCCATGGCCGAAAGGCCCAGGGACATGCCGGCCATGTTTTGCTCGGCGATGTAGCATTCCAGCGAGCGCTCGGGAAAAGCCCGGAAAAACTCCTCGGCCATGGTCGAGTTCTTCACGTCGCCGTCGATGGCCACGACACGGCCGTTGGCCCGGCCGAGCGCCAGCAGCGCCCGGCCGAAGGCGGCGCGGGTGGAGACCATTGCCCCCGGGTCGTAGGCGTCGGCGGCATAATCCTGGAAAGCGACCGCCGGCGGCGCCGGGGGCGAGTAGGCCGACGGCAGCTCGATCTCCGCCGGCTCGATCTCGGCCAGCGCCCGCTCCAGTTCCGGTCCGGCCAGGGGCTTGCCATGCCAGCCCTCCTTGTTCTCCAAAAAGGAGACGCCTTTGCCCTTGAGAGTCCTGGCGATGACGGCCAGCGGCTGGTGGACGCCGGCAACCGCGGCCAATGCCCCCTGCAATTGGGCGACGTCGTGGCCGTCGACGACGGCCGTTTCCCAGCCGAAGGCCTGGAATTTTCTCTGGTAGGCCGCCAGGTCGTGTCCGTGGCGCGTCGGTCCCGACTGGCCCAGGCGGTTGGCGTCGATGACCAGCACCAGGTTGTCAAGGCGGTAATGGGCGGCGCTGTCCGCCGCCTCCCAGACGCTGCCCTCGGCGGTTTCGCCGTCGCCCTGCAGGACGAAGACCCGTCCCGGCGCTGCGTCGATCTTCTTGGCCGCGGCCATGCCGGCGCCGGCGCTCAATCCCTGCCCCAGGCTGCCCGATGCCACTTTGATCAAGGGCATGCGCGCGGTCGGGTGCCCTTCCAGCACGCTGTCGATGCGGCGCAGGTTTTTCAACTCCCCGCGCTCGATCAGCCCGGCCTCGGCGAGAGCGGCCCAGAGGATGGGGGCGGCATGGCCCTTGGAAAGGATGAATTCGTCGTCGCCGTCCATCACGGCGAAGAAGAGGACGCTCATGATCTCGGCGGCCGACAGACAGGTCGTGGGATGCCCCGAGCCCGCCGCCGTGGTCATGCGCAGCGAATGGATCCTGAGCTTGTCGGCCATTTTTTTCAACTGTTCATGGGTTGCCATATCCTCTCCTCCCGATTGTTCCTTTTTTGTATCCGGGCATCCCATCATTGTATTAGAAAGAAACGTCTTTTCCAAATCCGGATGGGACTTCGTCAGTACAACTCAAGGATCGCCGGCGAGACGTCGCTGAGACTGGTGATCTTTTTGCGCAGGCGGGCGCCATGCTTGCCCCAGGCGATGAGCGGCACCGGGTTGCGGCTATGGCCGCGCAGGGCGTGGTCCTCCAGGTTGCCGTGGTCGCTGGTCAGGATGAACGTGTCCCGTTCCTTGTCGAGCAGGCCCAGCAGCGTGCCGACCAGCGCGTCGAGGTCGCGGACCAGGGCGACGCAATCCTCCAGCGGCTGGCGGTGGGCGCAGACATCGGTCTGGAAATACTCATAGAGGATGAAGCCGAAGCGCCCGGAGGCGCCCTGCAGGACCCGCGCGGCCTGCTCCGGCGTGAACTCGGGCAGGGGCAGCCCCTGCTCTATCAGCGAGCGGTTGGAGTAGTCCTGGTAGAGGGCCCGGCCGGCGCGGATGTCTTTTTCGCCGAAAGGCCTCTGCCCGCTGGCCAGCAGCATGCAGGAGGTCACCGACACCATGCGCTTGAAGCGTTCCGGGAACTCCGGCGAGAACCACAGGCCGCCGTCGGGTTCGATGCCGACGTGGCGGGCGGTGAACAGCTCCTCGTGGGCCGGGTAGGCGTTCAGGTAACGGGCCGCCGCCCCGGCGGCGGCGAGCAGGGAGAGCAGGTTCTTTTCGCGGATGATGCGGCGCAGGGAGCGGTCGGGATAGCCGTTGCGGTGGCGCCCGCCGAGCTCCGCCGCCCGCGCCCCGCAGAAAATGGCCGTCTGGCCGCTGGCGCTCTGCGGCGCCCCGGGAATGCCCAGGGTGGCGTCAATGGCCGCGACCGGCGTGCCGTCGGGCAGGCGCATGCCGCCCCGCCAGAATGGCAGGAAACGGCTTCCGGCCAGAAAAAAAGGGTTCTGCGGCTGCGCCCGGCCCACGCCGCAGCCGTCGACGAAAATGAAGATCACCCGCTCCATGAATGGTCATTATACCCGTAAATAAGAAAAAAATAAAAAATCATGGCAGGGATATTGCTTTCGCGGGGCAAAAGGGTTATAATCCAGCTCCCTGCGAAGTCCGTAGAGTCTACAATGATTGACAAAACAGGTATAGAAATGCTATACTCATTTTTTTTTCATGCTGGCGTAGCTCAGCTGGTAGAGCAGCTGATTTGTAATCAGCCGGTCGGGGGTTCAAATCCCTTCGCCAGCTTGCGATAAGCGGATCGATGAGACGTGAGGGCAGGTTCCAGAGTGGTCAAATGGGACGGGCTGTAAACCCGTTGGCGCAAGCCTTCGAAGGTTCGAATCCTCCCCTGCCCAATTTCGGGACGCGGGAGTAGCTCAGTTGGCTAGAGCTAAAGCCTTCCAAGCTTTAGGCCGCGGGTTCGAATCCCGTCTCCCGCTCATGCTCGCCCTCGTAGCTCAGTTGGCAGAGCGCATCCTTGGTAAGGATGAGGTCATCAGTTCGACCCTGATCGAGGGCTTTGGCTTTGTTTCCGGCTGAAATGAAATATTTATTTTAGGAGGCAACGATGGGAAAAGAGAAATTTGATCGTAACAAGCCGCATTTGAATA
>CAZLSH010000107.1:0-6187 GCA_964562095.1 uncultured Clostridia bacterium
TCGTATGTGCCTGTGGCCATATGGCGTCTCCTGCGCCGGGGGCTGCCCGGTCCGCTTTCGGCCGGGCCGAGGCGGGGGAAAGGCGCTGACGAACATCGTCAGGGTAGCAAAAAATCCGCGCGGATGCAAACCCGGGCAGCGCCGCTTTCCCCGATTGACAGGGAGAAAAAAAACAGGCAGCATTTGATCATGGGGGAAAACGCAAGAGCCGGGAAGACTTCCGGCGCAAAAAAAGGATCTGCGAACGGCCGCCGCCGGCAAGCGGCCGCGCCGCCGAAAAAAAGGGCAGCCCGGCCGGAAAGGAATGGCGATCTCCTCCGCTCCGACGCCGGCCAAAAGGCGGCCGCCGCGGCGCTGCAGCAGGAAACCGAGATGTTCCTGGACCTGGTCAACACCCAGCCGGTGGGCATCTACCGCATCCGCGTGTTCTCCAGGAAGAAGTGGCGGCCGGGAGCCTGGAATCTCCCCCGTTCGGCCCCCTATTGCATCGAGCTGGCCAGCCGGCGCTTCTACGAGATCCTCGGCCTCCAGCGAGTGGATCTTGAAACCGCCCCGGGGATCATCGAGTCTCTGATCCATCCCGCGGACAGGGACGAATGGGTGCGGCGCAACACCGAGGCCAACGAGCGGCTGGTTCCCTTCGTGTGGGAGGGGAGGCTGCGCGTCGGCGGCGGGAAAATCTGGGCCCATTTCGAATCGCTGCCCCGGTCACTGGCCGATGGCGACGTTCTCTGGACCGGCTTCCTGCAGGATATCAGCGAAAAAAAGCGGTCGGAGCGCCGGCTGCGCGAAAGCGAAGAGCGTTACGAGCAACTGGCCCGCATCATGCCGGTGGGGATCTTTCACACCGACGCCGCCGGCTCGACCACCTACGTGAACCCGGCCTGGTGCCGCATCGCCGGCCTGGAGGCCGGCCAGGCCATGGGCCTGGGCTGGCTGCGGGCGGTCCACCCCGACGACCGCCAGCGCCTGATTGCGGGCTGGAAACTGGCCTCGGGGCGGCAGCAGGCCTCGAGCGATGACTACCGCTTCCAGCGCCCCGACGGCTCGGTTGCCTGGGTGATGGGGCGGGCCACACCGGAATCCGATGCCGAGGGGCGCATCGTCGGCTATGTCGGCACGGTCACCGACATCACCGAGCGCAAGCAGGCCGAGCAGCGGCTCCATGAGAGCGAAGAGCGGCTGCGGCTGCTGAGCGACAACCTGCCCGGAGGCATGGTGTACCAGATCGATTCGGGCCCGGACGGCAGCGAGCGGCGCTTCACGTACATCAGCGCGGGGGTCGAGCCTCTCCACGGCGCTTCCGCCGCCGACGTGCTCCGCGATGCGGCGATCATCTACGACCAGATCGATCCCATCGACGCCAAACTCGTGGCCGAGCTCGAGGCCCGGGCGGTCGCCGCCATGCTGCCGTTCAACGCCCAGGCGCGGGTGCGCCTGCCCTCGGGCGAGGTCCGCTGGCGGCTGTTCATCTCGGCGCCGCGCCGCCAGCACGACGGCCGCCTCATCTGGGACGGAATCGAGATCGACGTCGATGACAGCAAGCGGGCGGCGGAGGAGCGCGAGAAGCTGCGGACGCTGCTGCTGCACTCGCAGAAGATGGATTCGATCGGCCGCCTCGCCGGCGGCGTGGCCCACGATCTCAACAACATGCTGGAGGTGATCCTGATCCACGCCGGGATGGCCTTGCGCGAGTTGGACTCAGGCCATCCACTGCAGGCCGGCCTGCAGGCGATCGAACAGGCCGCCGGACGCTCGGCCGGGCTCACCCGCCAGCTGCTGGCTTTCGCCCGCCGTCAGGCGGCCCAGCCCAGGCTGATCGACCTTAACGAGGCCGTGTCCGGGTTGCTGGACATGCTGCAGCGCCTGGTCGGCGAGGACAAGATCCTGGAATGGCGCCCCGGTGCCGGACAGGGCTCCGTGCTCATCGATCCCCAGCAGCTGGTTCAGGTGCTGACGAACCTCTGCCTGAACGCCCGCGACGCCATCTCCGGCGTGGGCCGCGTCATCCTGGCTACCCGCGGCGTCTGCCTCGACGAGGCCGCCTGCGCCTCCCGTCCCGGGTCCTCCCCCGGCGAGTACGTGCAGCTGGCCGTGAGCGACAGCGGCTGCGGCATGGCGCCGGAAATCCAGGAGCGCATCTTCGAGCCCTTTTTTACCACCAAGCCGCTGGGGCGCGGCACCGGCCTCGGCCTGCCCGCCGTCTACGGCATCGTGCAGCAGAACCACGGGTTCATCACCGTCGACAGTGGGCCGGGACAGGGCTCGGTATTCACCATCCACCTGCCGCAAAGCCGGGAAGATGCCGTTCCCGAGGAAGCCCCCGCCCGCCGGGACGGAGAATTGCGGGGCAGCGAGACGATCCTGGTGGTTGAGGACGAGCCGGCCATCCTGGAGATCATCGGCATTCTCCTGCGCCAGTCGGGGTATGTCGTGCTGGCGGCAGGCTCGCCCGACGAGGCGCTGCGCCTGGCCGGCGGGCACGGCGGCGCCATCGACCTGCTGCTCACCGACCTGGTCCTGCCCGGGATGAACGGACGCGAGCTGGCCCAACGCCTGATGGAGATCCGTCCCGGGCTCAAGCGGCTCTTCATGTCGGGGCACGCGGCCGACATCGTCGCCGACCACGGCATCAGCGACAGGGAGGCGAACTTCATCAACAAGCCCTTCGCCATGGACGACCTGCTGGCGAAAATCCGGGAAACGCTGGGGGCAGGGTAGGGCCTCAGCCGCCGCCGGCCGGTGAAAAGAGGTCGACGACGTCCCCCGCCCGGACCCCGGTGTCCAGTCCCCTCAGCAAACGGACGTTCTCGCCGTTGACCAGTATCATGGTCCCGGCCAGCAGCCCGGTGTCGCGGTCGAGCAGCTCGTCCAGGAACCTCTGCCCGGCCAGTTCTTCGGCACGGGCCAAAAGATCCAGGAGCGAACCGCCGTCCGTCTCGACCTCGATCACCTGCGCCTGGACCCGGCGGCGCAGCAGCCCGTAGAACCTGATGGTCACCGGGCCGGCCACCTTACAGCCCGAGCTCGGCCAGAGTCGCTGCCGACGGCGCGCCCTGCGCATCCCAGCCGCGCACGGCATAATAGCGGTCGAGCATCTCCTCCAGGCGCACCAGCCGGTGGCGTGACGACCCGGTCTGGAGCTCCTCCTGGAGGAAGCGCGGCGGCAGGGTGTCGTCGGCGCGCGTGAAGCCGGCGCGGTTGTTGAAGAGCCGCTCCAGGGTGTAGATGCGCCGCCCCGCGGCCAGCAGCTCCTCGTCGCTGAAGTCGAGGCCGGTGACGGCGCGCAGCATCTCGCTGAAGGTGGAAATGCCCATGGCGAACTGCAGGAAGCGGCAGAGGATGGCCGAGTCGACGACGGCGGCGATGTCCTGGAACAGGGCGACGATCTCGGGCTTGCCGGCGGTGGAGAAGCGGTCGAGGAAGACGGGATGGCCGAGGATCTCGGGCATGATCATGTAGCCGCGCATGTGGCAGCCGCCGCGGTTGGAGGTGGCGTAGGACAGGGCCATGCCCTGGGCGCCGCGCGGGTCGTAGGCGGGGATCTCCATGCCCTTGACCTGCATGGCCAGTTCGGGGCGGCCGTGCTGGGCGGCCAGGCGCTTGGAACCCAGCCCGAGCTCGGCGCCGAAGCCGCGCCGGTGGGCGGTGTCCTGCACCCAGCCCGCGAGCCGGCCGGCGTCGCCCCACAGCATCTTCTCGCCCAGGGCTCCCGCTTCGTGGAGCTCCATGGCGCAGCCGATGGTGCTGCCCATGGTGATGGTGTCGAGACCGAGCTCGTTGCAGGCGTAGTTGGCCTCGGTGACGGCCGCCAGGTCGCTGATCCCCAGCTGGGCCCCGAAGGCCCACACGGTCTCGTATTCCGGGCCCTCGCCGCTCTTGCCCTTTGTCCGGGTGGTGCGGCCGCAGCCGATCGGGCACTTGTAGCAGGCGCTCTGGCGCAGCAGCAGCGACTCGGCGATCTTTTCGCCGCTGATGCCCTCCGCGTCGTTGAACACGCCGCCGCGAAAATTGCGCGTGGGGAACATGCCGTGGGCGTTGACGATGTTGACCAGCACCGACGTGCCCAGCACCGGCAGCGATTTGCCGGTCACCGGGTTCTTGTCGACCACGCGGTCGAGGCGCGCGCTCATGGCCTGGAAGGCTTCGGGGTCGGCGATGGCCACCGCCCGGTTTCCCGAGGCGGCAATGGCCTTCAGGTTCTTGCTGCCCATGACCGCGCCCATGCCGCCGCGGCCGGCGGCGCGGTCGCGGTCGTTCATGATGGCGGCGAACAGGACGCGGTTCTCGCCGGCGGGGCCGATGCAGGCCACCGAGGCCTTGGCCGCCGTCTGCTCCTGCACCGCCTTCTGGGTCTGCTGGGTGTTCAACCCCCACAGGGCGGAGGCGTCGCGTACCTCGACGATGCCGTCATGGGCATAGAGGTAGACGGGATGGTCGGCCCGGCCCTGGATGACCAACCCATCCAGCCCGGCGCTCTTTAGAACCGCGCCGAAGCTCCCGCCCGAGCTGGAATCGCAGATGGTGCCGGTCAGCGGCGAGCGCGAGACGACCTGGTAGCGCCCGGAGGTCATCACCGTGCCGGTGAGCGGGCCGGTCATGAAGATCAGGGCGTTTTCCGCCGCGAACGGGTCGAGGGGATCCGGGCAGAGGTCGCAGTACAGCTTGACCCCCAGGCCGCGGCCGCCCAGGAAGCGGCGCAGAGTCTCCGAACGGACGGGGAGGGCCTCCTGCCGGTTGCCGCCCAGGTCGATATGGATGATCTTCCCCATCCAGCCGTTCATCTTTTCCTCGCTATTCGTAAAATTTATTGAACGCTTCCAGGTGCGGGCAGGCCAGGCATTTTTTCTTGTAGTAAGAGTAGACGGCCTTGGGCTGCTTGTCGAGGCTGGCGAAGCGCGACGGGCAGAAATGGCAGGGGATCTCCTCCTCGAGCCAGGCGGCCGGCGCGAACCGGTAAAGGGACAAGCCCTCGACGATGGCCACGCTGGAGCTCACCCCCAGGCGCGAGGCCCCGGCCCGGATCAGGCGCCAGGCGTCCTTGAAGTTGCGGATGCCGCCCGAGGCCTTGACGCCGATGTCGGGGCCGACGGTTTGGCGCATCAGGCGCACGTGGTCGGGGAAGGCGCCGAAGGCCCCGAAGCCGGTGGAGGTCTTGACGAACTTCGCCCCGGCCTCGACCGCCAGCCGGCAGCCGGCGGCGATCTCCTCGTCGGTCAGGAAGCAGGTCTCCAGGATCACCTTGACCAGCGCCGGGGCGCTGGCGTCCACCACGGCGCGGATGTCGTCGCGCACGACGTCGAGTCTCTTGTCGCGCAGGGCGCCGACGTGGATCACCATGTCGATCTCGGCGGCGCCGTTCTTCACCGCCTCCGCGGCTTCGCAGGCCTTGGTCGTCGATGTGCCGGCCCCCAGCGGGAATCCGACCACGGTGCAGACCAGGACGCCGCTGCCCCGGAGCTTCTCGCAGGCATAGCGCGTGTAGCCGCCGTTGATGCAGACGGTATAGAAACCGAAGCTGCGCGCCTCGCTGCACAGGTTGGCGATCTTCTTCTCGCCCGAGTGGGCGCTCAGCTCGGTATGGTCGATCATCTTGACCAGGGTCTCTTTGTCGAGATCGATCATTGCCTTCCCTTCTGAAGGTGAAAGATGAAGGGCAGCAGCCCGCCGACGGTCGTGCTGCGGCAGGCGCCCTTGGCGTTGCACATATGGACCGGTGCCTCCGGCGCGGCGAACTCGGCGAGCACCTGGCGGCAGGCGCCGCAGGGCGGCAGGAACCCGGCGCTGCCGCCGATGACCAGCACCTCGCGCAGGCGTTTCTCCCCGTCGGCGACCATGGCGAAGACCGCGTTGCGCTCGGCGCAGCAGGTCAGGCCGAAGGAGGCGTTCTCGACATTGCAGCCGCCGTAGATCCTGCCGTTGCCGCCCAGCACGGCGGCGCCGACGCGGAAGTTCGAATAGGGGGCGTAGGCGCTGCGGCGCGCCTTCCTCGCCGCCGCCAGGAGTTCTTTTTTATGATTCATGAACCTCCAAGGGGCCCGTCCATCCGGGTCACGGTGGTCCATTGTAAAGCAGCGCGCAGAACAAATCAAGGCAGGGCGAACATGCCGGGCGGCAATAAGTGTTAGTGTTAGTGTTCGTGTTAGCAAGAGCCCAGAGCGAAATTCAGTGTCAGTGTCAGTGACAG
>CAZLSH010000108.1:0-6072 GCA_964562095.1 uncultured Clostridia bacterium
TGTAGCGACTGTCTTTAAAGTCAAGTACTTTCAGATGTTTTCTGAAGGTGGATTCGCATTCTGGCATTGAGTCGGACGAGGAGTTTACGCATGACGGCAGTGATGGCCACCTTCGGCTTTTTCCCGTTTGCGACGAGGCGTTGATAGAAGGCGCTGAACTCAGGATCATATCGGGTTGCTACCCAGGCTGGCATGTAGAAGCAACGCCTGGCCTCAGATCGTCCACCTGAGATGAAGCGCTTTCCCTTCATTTTGCCGCTTTCATTAGCAATGGGAGCAAGGCCTATCAGGGCGGCGATCTTGCGGCGGTCGATGCGGCCGAGTTCCGGGATCAGCGCGACAAGGGCTTGCGCCGAGACTCTGCCGACCCCTTTTTGCTGGCTGAGGACCTGGATCTTCTCGGCGATCTCCGGTTGCTGCACCTCCAGATCGTTGATCAAGCGATCGATCCGCTCCACCTCGGCATCGAGCGCCTCGATGAGGTTCTGATGGCTCTGCAGGATAGATCCCGTGGACAGGCGCATCCGGCACTTTTCAGCCTGCAAGTTCTTCTTCAGCTCGATCCGGCGCATAACCAACTGTTTGAACTCGATCTGCATGGGGGATGCTTCGAAGGCAGCCGGCAAGTTGGACTTGCGCGCGAACTCGGCGATGACGAACGCATCGATCTTGTCGGTCTTGGCCAGAATGCCGTCTCCCTTGGCGAAGTGGCGGATGCGATTGGGATTGGCGATGTAGAGCTTGATGCCGGACTGCATGACGTGCTGGGCGATGGTGAGTTCATAGCCGCCAGTAGCCTCCATAGCGCAGCGGGTGACCTTGTGCCGCACCGCCCAGGCTAACAGCTTTTTGCAGCCCTCGGGCGTGTAGGCAACCGTTTTGAACATGGGTTTGACGTGCTTGGGCGACTGCAAGCAGGCGTCCAGTGTTTGTGAGCTGACATCCACTCCTAAAATGACTTCCATCTTTTCCTCCCGGGTGGTATAAAAGAGGCAGGCAACCCTAGCCCATCCTTGTCATGCGGTCACGAGCCGTTCGACTGTTCGGGCATCGCGGGTTGCGGGGTGTATGGCCGGTGGCGCCCGTGCTACGCCCGTATGTCGTACCTCGTGTACGCTGGGCTATGCGGGCTGCCGCCGGTCTCTTTTTCACCACCACGAGTTCATTTATTACCAAAATACCATCCATTTTGGCAAAAGCCCCGATCAGACCTTGCTACATTCGAGCATCTCGCTCCAGGGGCGAACGGTCATTAACATCATCGGGGCTTATGGAAATATTTTAATACTTAAAATATTTCTGAAGAGTAATATACAAGGGGCGGGTCTCAGACCCGCCCTGACACCAAGAAAAAAGGCCATGACTGATATTGGTGTTGGTGTCAGCAGGATGCCTTACGGGCATCAGTGGCAGTAGCAGGCAATACACGAACTATCGTGATTGGTAATTCGTGATTCGAAAGAACAAGAGGTCGAGCCATTCCAGCTCTCGGGTCGTTCTGAAGAAGGAGGATCGCTTTTCTTTCAACATCGAACATCGAACATTGAACTGGGTCTTCACTTTTGCCTTTTGCCTTTTTACTTTTGCCTTTATCTTTCCCTTGGCCTTGCGCCTTACTCCGATGCCTGTCATTAATTGAAATCGGTTTAAGGTGGAAGGCTTCGGGTTCAGGGGGAAGAGATGAATTTCACCTTATGCCTTACGCCCTGAGCCAAGTGCAGGTGCTTTACTTTTGCCATTTCTTTTTTTACTGCAAAAAAAAACCCCGCCCCCCGGAGGGGGCGGGGCAAAAGTCGCTAACTAGGAATTAGCCGACGTTTTAGAAGCTGAACTTGAGGCCCAGGCGGGCGGAGAGCGGAGAGCCGCGCAGACCGTCGCCGTAGAACCAAGTCTCCTTCTTGAACAGGGGATCCAGCTCGGGGTCGATGATTTCCCAATTCTTGGAAACGATCTCTTCGTAGCTGGGGGCGGTTCCGCCGTAGTTCCAGATCTGATAGATGCGCTGGGCGGTGCGCGTGTTGAAGATGTTGTCGACGTTCAGCGAGATGTTGAGGTTGTTCTTGCCCAGTTTCAGGTTGTATTCGGCGTAGGCGTTGGCGAACCAGAAGAACGGCGTGCGGCCCAGGTCGCCGCGCCCGAAGGGCAGGTAGCCCTGGGCGTCCATGGAGTACTCGGTCGAAACCGGGGTGCCGCTCATGGCGTTGAGGACGGTGCCGACGGTCAGGCCCATGGGGAAGGTGTAGGAGCCGTAAACCTTGAAGTAGTGGGTGCGGTCGCCGGGCATGACGCCGTCGATCTTGTTCAGCTGCTTGTCGAACGCCAGGTACCACAGGTCGAAGTAGCGCTCGACGTTGGGGTCGGTGCGGCCGTACTCGTCGCCCGAGGCCAGGCCGGAGTAGTTGCCGGTCAGGCGGCTCCAGGTGTAGGAGATGCCGCCCATCCAGTTGTTGGAGAAGCGCTTGTCCAGCGAGAGGTTGAGACCGTAGTACAGGCGCTTGGCTTTCGGGATGTCCGGGGCGCCCTGCGGGATGAGGCCGAGTGCCTTGGATTCCAGCCACCGTTCTTTGATGAAGTCGCCGCCGGGGTTGGTGGTATAGTAGGATTCGCCGTCGGGGGTCACGATGCCGATGTCCTCGATGGCCCACAGCAGGTTCTTGTTGACCAGGCGGGCGGTGAAGGCCAGGTCGTCACGCAGTTTCTTTTCCACGCCGGCCGAGAGCTCCATCTGGCTCATGGCCTTCATGTCTTTGTCGGTGGACTCGAAGGAGGGGATGCGGAAGTCGAAGACGGCAAAGGGCGTTCCGAAGTCCCAGCCTTCCTGGCCGATGTCGGTGAATTTGTAGGTGTTGAGGGGATAAACGGCGCTCTTCCACTTGAACCCGCCGTAGGAACCGGCGGCCATGGCGAGCTTCATGACGTCATAGAACAGGCCGGCCGAGCCGAAGACCTTCAGCGAGGAGTCGCCGTTGACGTCCCAGACGAAGCCGAAGCGCGGGGCGAGCTTGTCGCCGAAGCCCCATTCGATGGGCTTGGCGTCCTTGAAGTCGGGGTTGTCGCTGTAGGAGGGGATGTACTCGGCCTCGGTGCGCACGCCCAGGTTGATGGTCACGCGGTTGGCGATGGTCCACGAGTCCTGCAGGTAGAGGGCCCAGCGGTTGGCGTAGGCCTTGTAGTAGTCGCCGTAAGGACCGGCGGCGGCGCCGCCGCGCACGGAGTAATAGCCATAGGTGCCGCGGCCGTAATTGGTGCCGTAGGCCTCGTAGTCGCGGTCCCAGGCCAGGAAGATGACCGGTTTGACGACCGACTCGTCATAGTTCTGGCCCTGGCGGACCCACTGCAGGCCGGCCTTCCAGGAGTGCTCGCCGGCCAGGTTCATGAAGTAGGTCAGGTCGGCGTTGACGCTCATCTTCTCGTCGAGGTTTTTCACCAGGCCGTACGGCATGGCGGAAGCGGAGCGCCAGCCGGTGGGCTTTACGAATTCGGCGGGAATGCCGGGGATGTTGGCATTGCTGGTGCTATAGTAGCCGCCCGGAGCTTCGGTGAGGAAGCGGTAGTAGACATCGGTGGGCATGACCAGCGGGTCCTTGGCGTCTTTCATGAAGTAGCCGCCGCGGACGCTGAGCATGAAATTGTTGCCCACGGTCAGGTCGGCCGAGGCGCTGGCCGAGAAGTTGGGATAGGTGACGCCGTACTCGTCGGGCGAAACGGCGGCGCTGGGGTTGCCCCATGAGGATTCGAGGTTGCCCTTGTACTTGTAGTGGTTGTTGACCAGCGAGGCGGTCAGGCGCAGGTTGCGCACGGGCTGCGCGGTCAGCTTGGCCGAGAAGTTCAGGTACTGCTCGGTGCGCTTGTAGTCCTTGATGGTCGTGCCCTCGCCGCCGAAGTCGACGGTGCGGGTGTTGCTGTAGAAGACAGGCAGGAAGGAGCCGAAGAACCACAGCTTGTCCTTGAGGATGTAGCCGCCGATGTTGAAGCCGGCCTCGAGGCGGTGGTCGTCGTTCTTGCCGATGTACTCGTCATAGGAGTAATACTTGGCGATCGTGTCGTCATTGCGGTCGTAGTCCAGGCGGTCGCTGTAAGCAGCGCGCAGCGGGGCGCCGCTGTAGAAGCCCAGGACCTCGCCGTGGAACTCGTTGCCGCCGGAGCGGGTCACGACGTTGATGACGCCGCCCAGTGAGCCGCCGAACTCGGCCTGGTAGCCCGAGGCCTTGACCTGCACCTCGTCGACGAAGTCGAACGAGGCCGACTGGCCGTTCGAGCCGTTGACGATGTTGGTGACGTCGGTGCCGTCGATGTAGTACATGTTCTCCAGGCCCGAGGCGCCGTCAACCGACGTGCCGCCGAGCATGGGTTCGCTTGAGACGCCGGGGATGGCGGTGATCAGCGAGTCGAAGTTGCGCCCCTTGGGCAGGGTCTGGAAGACCTCCTTGGTCAGGGTCATGCCCTTGGTGGTGCTCTTGACGTCGATCTGGGCCACCTGGCCGGTGATGGTCACCATTTCCTCGATGTTGCCGAGCTTCATGGTGATCTTCAGGTTCAGGGACTGCTCCAGGCCGACCTGGACGTCCTCGCGGACGACGGTCTGGAAGCCCTGCAGGGTGAACACCAGCTTGTAGGTGCCCGGTGCCAGGTTGAGCAGCCTGAAGGAGCCGTTCTCATCGGTGACCGTGGTCTGCCGGCCGACGAGCTTGGGGCTGGTGGCGTCCACATTGACGCCGGGGACCAGCGAGCCGTCCTCGAGCTGGACCACGCCGAAGATCTTGGCGTTGGTTTGCTGGGCGGTCAGCAGTCCTGCGCACAGGAGCAGGCTGACGGCCAGCACGACGAACCGTTTGGCGTAATTCATCTGTTTGTCCTCCTTTAAGATTTTAGACAAAACAATGAAGAATAAGCAAAAACCATGCCATTTATAAGCCATAAACGAATTAAAGGATAATAGCGGAAATGGATTTGGAAATGCCTGATTGCATGGGGTTTTGCTGAAAGGTTCCCGGGCTGGGGGCGGCTGGGTGGCGGCGGCCGGCTGCCTGGAAGCGATGATATTCAAAAAATTGAATAACAATTCAAAAAACAGAATGAACGGCGAGGACTCACAGGCAGGTAAAAAATGCCGGCATTCCACCGCAGTTGACGGGGCGGAATGCCGGGATCAGGAAGGGATTACTGAACGATCTTGAACTTGAATTCCTGAAGACCCTTGGCCTTGGAGACCCTGTCCAGCATCTCGATCTCCAGGACGTAGTCGCCGGGCTCGAGCAGCTTCTGCTGGCGATCCGTTTCCTTGCCCTTGGCGTCCTTGGTGATCTCGGTGAAGGTGAAGTCGATGGGCTGGCTGATGATCTGGCTGGTGACGGTCTGCGGCGTCAGCTGGTTGACCTCCTGGCCGTCCTTCTTGAAGGTGTAGGTGATCTGCAGATCGAGGGCGTTGGTGGCCTTGTCAACGGTCGCGCCCATGATGAAGTAGAACAGGTCGAGGTTCTCGCTGGGCTTGAACTCGTTGACGGCTTGGGGGAGAGCAGCAGGGTGTTGTAGACGAAGGAGTTCTTGTGGACGATCATTTTGGTCTCGGCCGCGGGCAGCATCTGCAGGTCGACGACGGAGAAGACCGGCGTGGTGGCCAGCCGGTCCTTCAGCTGGGTCAGGTCGGGGAGGGTGAAGTCGACGTAGGCGGTGGCGATCCTGGCGTAGTCGGGAGTGGCCAGGGCCAGGACCAGCAGGTAGTCGCCGGCCGGGAAGATGTCGCCGGCGATGGAGTAGTAGTTCAGGGCCTCGGGCTGGAACGTCGCCTGCGCCTCCTCCAGACTGAGGCGGGCGTTGCGCTCCTTGACGACCGCGGGCTCGGCGCCGGCGCTCAGGCGGTAGACGCGGGCGAACACGAGATGCTCGGCCTTGAGCAGGGCGGGGTTGTCCGCGGCGGCGGCGAAGCCGAGGTCGGCGTTCTTCAGCTGGAACAGGAAGACCGGGTAGATCTGGCCTTCCTGCGCGGGCAGGTAGAGGGTGTTCAGGTAGCTCATGGGGATGTCGACGCGCGCCTGCTTCTGGGCCAGCCCGGCGTCCATCACGGCGCTCACC
>CAZLSH010000109.1:0-6060 GCA_964562095.1 uncultured Clostridia bacterium
ATTCCAAATTCCAATTTCCAAAACAAAAGCTCCTTGCAATGGCATTTTCTTCGTTTGGGTAATTGGAATTTGGAATTTATTTGGAATTTGGTGCTTGGGATTTGGTATTTTAGTCTTATTAATATCTTTTTTCTGCCCTACGCCATGAATCTGGCATATCGCCAAACCTTGCGCCGATTCTCCTGTCACGTCACGCGTCACGCGTCACGATGGATCGTCCTGAGCCGTTGCCGTATACCGCGCCCTGCTATTTGTACCGCACCCAGCGCAGCATCTCGCCCAGCGAGGGCTTCTTGCCGTACATCAGCATGCCGACGCGGAAGATCTTGGCCCCCAGCCAGGCCAGGCCCCAGATGGTCAGCAGGCAGAGGCCGATCGAGGCCAGGATCTGCCACAGCGGCGGCACGGCGGTGGTGATGCGCATGAACATCAGAATCGGGGTGAAGAGCGGGAAAAGCGATGCCGCCAGGGTCAGGGTGGAATTGGGGTTCTGCAGGGCCGAGATGCCGAGGATGTAGGGGACGATGATCAGCACCGACAGCACGGAGGCGAACTGCTGCGCCTCCTGGTCGGTGTTCACCGCGGCGCCGATGAAGGCGTAGGGGATGGCGTAGATGAAAAAGCCGAGAATGAAGAAAACGACGAAATAAAAGGCGATCTCGGGGGTCAGGAAGGAGAGGATGGCGGCGTCGACCATGCCCGAGAAGCGCGACACCAGGATGACCGCCAGCAGGATCCACAGGGCGACCTGGGTCAACCCGGCCAGGCCGATGCCCAGCAGCTTGCCGTAGAAGATGTGCGTCGCGCGCGCCGAGGAGATCAGCAGCTCGGAGATGCGGCTGGTTTTTTCCTCGAGGACGCCGCGCATGATGATCTGGCCGTAATTGATCAGGATCATGAACAGGATGATGATCATGAACAGCGACATCATGTAGTCCATGCCCGAGTCGGACTTGGTGGTCCCTTCCTTCTTGACCTTGAAGGTATCCATGGAGATCTCGCGGGTGGCCTCGTCCACGACCGCGGGGTCGATCTGCCGCTCCAGCAGCAGCTGCCTGGAGATGGCGGTGCGCAGGGTGGACTCGATGAAGTTCAGGGTGGTGAAATCGGAGATGGACGTCGAGTAATAGGAGACCTGGCGCCGGGACTTGACGTCGGCGGGAATGAGCAGCAAGCCGTCGATCTCCTTTTTCAGGACCTTCTGCTCGTAATCGCGCAGCAGCCCGGCGGCATCGCGGCCTCCCGTTTCCACCGGCTGAAAGGAGATGCGGCCGGGCATTTCCGGCATCTCGTTCATGGCGTCCATGTCGAGGCCGCCCTTGGGCTTCGCGCTTTTCTCCGCCGGCTTTGCGTTCAGCGCCTGGATGTAGCCGCCGGCGTAATCGGCGACGGCGATCTTCTTGTCGCTGCGGTCGACCTTCATCAGCAGCACGGGCACGACCATCATGCCGGCCATCAGCACCGGGGTCAGGATGGTCATGATGATGAACGACTTCTTCTTGACGATGGTCTTGTATTCCTTCTTGATGACGGCGAATAGTTTGTTCATGCTCCCGCTCCTTCCCGGACCTTGCGGATGAATATGTTCTGCAGCGACGGCTCGCTGAGCTGGAAGCCGATGACGGTCACCTTTCCCAGCAGGTCGCGCAGCAGTTGCTCGCGCCGGGACAGGTCCTCCAGCTCGATCTCCATCTCGCGGCCCGAATCCCGGCTGGAACGGACGTAGGGCAGGCCGGCCACGAAGCGGGCGTCGCCCTCGTACTGCAGGCGGATGAATTTCTGGCCGTACTCGGCCTTGACCGCCGCCAGCGTCCCGTCGAGGACCTTGCGCCCCTTGTCGATCATCACCAGCGCGTCGACGGTTTTTTCGGCGTACTCCATCAGGTGGGTGGAATAGATGATCGTCGTCCCCGCGCGCCGGCGCTCCAGGATGATGCCCTGGATCAGCTCGATGTTCAGGGGGTCGAGGCCGGAAAAGGGCTCGTCCAGGATGAGCAGCTCGGGATCGTGCAGGATGGTGGTGATGAACTGCAGTTTTTGGGCCATGCCCTTGGAGAGCTCCTCCACCTTCTTTTCCTCGTAGCCGCCGAGCTGGAACTGCTGCAGCAGCCGGCGGCCGCGCTCGCGCACGGCGGCGGCCTTCATGCCCTTCAGCTCGCCGAAAAAGAGCAGGGTGTCCATCACCTTCAGCTTGCGGTACAGGCCGCGCTCCTCGGGCAGGAAGCCGATGCGGTCCTTGACTTTCTCGCTGAGGCCCTCGCCCAGGATCTCGACGCGGCCGGCGTCGGGGGCGATGATGTCCATGACCATGCGGATGGTCGTGGTCTTGCCGGCGCCGTTCGGGCCCAGCAAGCCGAGGATCTCCCCTCTCTTGACCGAGAAGCTGATGTGGTCGACGGCGCGCTTGCCGTCGAAATCCTTGACCAGGTCATGCAATGACAATGCCCATTCGCTCATGAGGACTCCTTTTGGCCGCCGGGATGCGGAAATCGCTTATACGCTGGGCGGCCTGCCATGGTTTTCTCTCAGCCGGCCGTGCGCCTGAGCACGCCGCGGCGGATGCGCTGCAGGCCGGCGGCGGCGATCGCTTCAGCGTCGGCATGAAGCTCCAGCACGCCGCGGTAGGAGCCGCGCTGCGGCTGGCGCGAGAGCAGGTAGGCGCGGCGCACGTTCAGGCTTTCCCGGCAGCGGCCGTAGATCTCGCGCATGGCCGCTCCCAGGGAGCGCAGGCGATCGGCGCGCAGCTCCAGCTCGTAGACGCCGCTGAACGGCGGCAGCAGGAACCAGCGCCGGTACTTGAGCTCGCGCGCGAAGAACTTCTCCTCGTCCGCCAGGTACTGCAGGGCGTAATGAAAATGAAAAACCGAGAAGACGTGCAGCTCGCCGCCGGGCGCCAGTGCCGCCGCGATCTCGGCGCCGCAGGCGTGGATCATTTCGGCGGCGTTGAATTCCTCCATGGAAAAGAAGGACTCGGGCTTGACCCAGGCCGCGGCGGCGAACAGCCCGTGGAAGACCGGGTGGAGCGCGGCCAGGGTGGCGATCACCAGCGGCCGCTCGCGCGCCTGGCGCAGGACCGCCTGCGCGTCCTTCAGATCGGCGGCGGTCAGGGTCAGCACCGCCCCCTCGCCGCAGCCGCGCTCCAGGGCCCGCGCCAGCGATTCGATGCTGATGTCATGCAGCGCCTGCAGGGGGCGGCCGCAGCGGCGGCAGTTGCCGGGGGCGTCGTCGCGGAAAGCGCAGCGCCGGCACAGGGCCCGCCCGTCCCCTCCGGACTGCAGGGCGCCGCCGCAGCGCGGGCAGGCGGCGACGCGGCCGCAGTCGGCGCAGAAGAAGTGCTGCGCCGGCTGGATACGGTTGACCAGGATCAGGGTTTTCCGGCCCTGCTGGGCGTTATGCCGGGCCAGGTCCAGCAGCGCCGGGGGAATGCCGCGTTCCCGGCCCTTCAGGGCGTGGACCTGCGGCACGGGGCGCGGCGCCGGCCGCCGGTCGTCGAGGCCGATCTCCGCCCGACGCTCCCAGGAGGCGCAGCTGTGGGAGAGGGAGCCGCAGAGCAGCGGCGCGCCGTTGGCGCGGGCCCGCAGCCCGGCGAGGTGGTCGAGATGGAAGGGCGACCCCTGGGGCCGGGCATAGAGCGGCGAGGCGGCGCGGTCGACGATCAGCAGGCCGACGGCGGCCAGCGGCATGGCCAGGGCGGAGATGCCGCCGCAGACGATGCCGCATTTCCCCAGGCGGTACTCGTTCCAGGTGCGCTCGCGGGCGGCGTTGCCGACCTCGGCATGACAGGGGTCGATCCCGGGGAGGATGGATTGCCAGTAGCGGGCGGTGGCGTTGTCCGGGACCAGCAGGATGACGCTGCGGCCTTCGGCCAGCACGCGCTCGCAGGCATCGCGGTATTCCTGCTCGCGATCCTGTCCCAGCAGCCAGCGCGGGGGCGGGGGCGCGCCGGTTGCCGCCGCTGCGGCAACTGGCGCCGCCTGGGAGGGCTTCTTGAAATAAAGACGCAGCGGGCCGTCACCGGCCCGGCGTTCGATCTCCGCCGGCGCCAGGCCGGCCAGCTTGACCTCTCCAGCGTCGTCCCGCAGGCGCAGGTTCCGGAGGCTCTTCAGTCTGGGGGGCAGGCAATGGTCGAGAATGACTCCGGCCGAGGTGAAATATGCCGCCGCCGCCAGGCGGGCAAATTCCAGCAGGTCGGCGCCGGGGAGGAACGGATCGTCAATGACGCCCAGGATGCCCTTCAGCCGCCCCGAATAGGGCGAGTCCAGGCCCGTGACCCAGCCCAGGGCATGGCGCCGCCCCAGCGGCACCAGCACGCGCGTTCCAAGCTGGATGGCCGCGTCGTCGGCGGCGCGGTAGGTCAGCGGTTCATGCAGGTTATAGGCGAGGGAGACGCTGATCTTCAAGGGCGGTCGCGGCTGAGCAGTTCCAGCACCTTCTGCATGTCCTCCCAGACCTCCCACTTGGCCCGGGAGATGTCCTCCTTGTCCTTCTTGTGCAGGATGAACGCCGGGTGGTAGGTGGGAACGAGGGGAGTGCCTTCGAAATCCAGCACCTGGCCGCGGATGCGCCCCATGCTGTAGGAGCCGTTCAGCAGGTTGTTCAGGGCCACCTTGCCCAGGCAGACGATCACCCGCGGGCGCAGGACGGCGATCTGCCGCCGCAGGTAGGGCAGGCAGGCCTGCACCTCGTCCTTCAGCGGCTCGCGGTTGTTGGGCGGCCGGCACTTGACGACGTTGCCGATGAACACGTCATCGCGGCTCATGCCCATCTTCTGGATGATCCGGTCCAGCAGCTGGCCGGCCCGGCCGATGAATGGGCGGCCGAACTGGTCCTCGGTCTCGCCCGGCCCCTCGCCGACAAAGAGGATGCCCGGGTGCTGGCTGCCCTCGCCGGGAACGTAGTGGGTCTTGGTCTCGTGCAGCCGGCAGCGGCGGCACTGCAGGATCTCGCGGTTCAGTTCGGCCAGTTCGGCGCGCGGGTCGTTTACCGGCAGGTGCAGGAACTCGGCCCCCATTTCGCCGAAGAAAGTCAGGATCGAGCGCAGGTCGCTCATCGGCGCCGGTCCGCCCTCAACCGCTCCGCGCGCGCAGGGCGAGGATCTCGTCCCAGACCCGGGCGGCGACGAGCGCCTTGCTCATTTTTTCCAGCTTGCGCACGCCGTCGGCGCGCACCAGGTACACCTGGTTGTCGACGCCGCCGAAGGCGGGGTTTTCCGCGGAGATCTCGTTCAGGACCAGCAGGTCCAGGTTCTTGGCCTCCAGTTTCCTCTGGGCGTTGGCGAAGATGTCCTCGGTCTCGGCGGCGAAGCCGACCAGCGTCTGGCCGCGGCGCTTGGCGCGGCCCAGCTCGAGCAGGATGTCGGGATTCCTTGCCAGTTCCAGGGTCAGGCGCTCGCCGCGCTTCTTCAGTTTTTCGGGATAGTATTTCAGGCTGCGGTAGTCGCTGACGGCCGCGGCCATGATGGTCACGTCGCTGGCGGGGAAATGCTCGTTCACGGCGGCGCGCATCTCCTGGGCGCTCTCGACCTGGATGAGCTCCACGTCGTCGGGCAGGAAGGCCGTCGGGCCGGTGATGAAGGTGACCGGGCCCAGGCGCCGCCTCCCGGCTTCCGCGGCCAGGTGGAAGCCGGTCTGGCCCGACGAACGGTTGGACAAAAAGCGCACCGGGTCGATCGGCTCGATGGTGGGACCGGAGGTGATGAGGATGCGGCTAGGCACGGACGCGCTTCAGGCAGTGGTCGTAGATGGTCCGGGCGTCGGGCAGGCGCCGCAGCCGGGCCATGTGCAGCAGGTAATCGCTCACGGTCATTTCGGTGTAGGCCGGCACCACCTCGGGGACGTAGCCCGTCCGGGCGCGCGCCTCCAGCGACTCGGTCCGCACGTCGAAGCCCGCCACCCAGGCGCGGCCGGCCGACGGGGCCAGCAGGCCGGCCAGCATCCGCATGGTGGTCGACTTTCCGGCCCCATTCGGCCCCAGGAAGCCCACGATCTGGCCGTGGGGCACGTCGAAGTGGATGTTGTCCACCGCCGTCGCCCCGCCGTAGCGGCGGGTCAGTCCCTCCAC
>CAZLSH010000110.1:0-1733 GCA_964562095.1 uncultured Clostridia bacterium
ATGCGCCCGATGTCGAACGCCGCGCGCCGGCGGATGCGCTTCAGGCTGGGCGCCGGCACCTGCCCCATCTCGGCCCAGGCCTCGGTAACGGCCAGCTCGACATCCAGCCATTTGCGGTATTTGTTGTCTTCGCTCCAGATGCGGGCGATTTCCGCCGCTTGGTACCTGTCGATCACATGCGTCTCCTTTGGCCCTGATTATAACAATGTTGCCGGCGCTTGTATACCCGGCGGCAGCGGCCGGTTTTCGCGTTGCCGCCGCGCTGACCGCTCAAAAGCGCAATGAAAGGCAGCTCAGGCCGCCGTCCAGCTTGCGGAACTCCGAGACGTCCAGGGGCATGGCGTCATAGCCGGCGTCCTCAATGGCCCGGCGGGTCCCGGGGAAACCGGCGGGGACCAGGACCCGGCCGTTCACCCACAGGGAGTTGGCGGCATAGCTCTCCCCGGCCGGCACCGGGATGGCGGTAAAGGAAGACAGAAGCGGATCCCCCAAAAACTCCCCGGCAGCCAGCAGGCGGTTGTCCTCGAGGTAGGAAATGCCGGTCTTCAGGTGCAGGACCCGCCGCAGGGGGACGAACAGCGCCTCGTAGCCATGGCGCCGGAGGATGGCGGCCAGCTGCTGCGCCCCGTCAGCGTTGGTCCGGCTGGATATCCCGACAAAGAACCGGTCGCCGGCGCGCATGACGTCGCCGCCCTCCAGCGTCCCCGGCGCGCGGATCCCTTCCAGCTGCGGGTAGAGATCGGCCAGGGCCAGGGCAACGGTTTTCTCCTCACCGCGGCGGCTGTGGGCGCCGGGACGGGCGATGACGGCCGCTTTTTCGCAGCATACCGCCGTGTCCTCGATAAAGACCGAATCGGGATAGGCCTCGTCGGGCTCCAGCACCGTCACGGCCAGGCCGCAGCCGCGCAGGGCCTCGACATAGGCGGCATGCTGCTCCACGGCCTTGCCGAAATCCGGGGGCCCCAGGCCGGCATGGGATAGGCCATGGAGCAGGTTGCGGCAGGGTTTCCTCGCCAGGGCTTTCGTGAACATCATCATTAACGGCTCCTCGCGCCGGTGCGCAAAAATGCGCATGCATTTTTCTAACATGGCGGGGGAAACATTGCAACCCGCGGCAGCGGCATTTTTTCAGGCGCGGCGGTTGACAGGCCGGGGTCTCTTGTAGTAGACTGCCCCCGACAGCCATGTGCCAAAATCAATATTTTTCGCACAGCATGATAATGCCCGGCCCGGGCCTGTCGCTCTTGTCCTAAGGGCGACGGTTCGGGAAACTCCAACTTCCACCATTCCAAAATCACCCAACCATGGAGGCTTATCATGTCCAAGACTGTCGAGGAAATCAATCGCAAAATCCTGAATCAGACCGTGCGCGTGGTCACAGCCGACCGCATGCCCGAGATCGTCGCCGAGCTGGGGCCCGAGCGCGCCGCCGCCGAGGTCGACGTGGTCACCACCGGCACCTTCGGCGCCATGTGCTCCAGCGGCGCCTTCCTGAATTTCGGCCATTCCGACCCGCCGATCAAGATGACCCGTATCTGGCTCAATGACGTCGAGGCCTACGCCGGCATTGCCGCCGTCGATGCCTACCTGGGCGCCACCCAGGGCTCGGAGACCCTGGGCTTGGGTTATGGCGGCGCCCAAGTCATCGAGGATTTGCTGCGCGGCCGGCCGGTGGTGCTGCGCGCCGTATCCTACGGCAGCGACTGCTACCCGCGCAAGGAGCTTCTCGGCGA
>CAZLSH010000110.1:1743-5936 GCA_964562095.1 uncultured Clostridia bacterium
TCACCCTCGCCGGCCTCAACCAGGCCCTGCTGTGCAACCCGCGCAACGCCTACCAACGCTACCATGCCGCCGCCAATTCCGGTGCGAGGACCCTGCACACCTACATGGGCAAGCTCCTGCCCCAGGCCGGCAACGTCACCTTCTCCGGCGCCGGGGAGCTGTCGCCGCTGATGAACGATCCCGGCCTGGAGACCATCGGCATCGGCACGCGCATCTTCCTGGGGGGCGGTATCGGCTATGTCACCGGCTCCGGCACCCAGCACGATCCGGAACAGGGGTTTGCCACCCTGATGGTGCAGGGTGACCTGAAGGGCATGTCGGCCGAATTCCTGCGGGCAGCGGTGTTCCCGGGATACGGCGCGTCGCTGTACGTGGGCATCGGCGTCCCCATCCCGGTGCTCAATGCCGGCATCGCCCGCGCCGCGGCCGTCCGCGACCGGGACATCGAGACCGACATCATCGATTTCGCCGTCCCCGCCCGCCAGCGTCCGCTGCTGGGCCGCTGCTCCTACGAGCAGCTCAAATCGGGAACGGTGCGGCTGCGGGACCGGGATGTCCCCGCCTCGTCGCTGTCCAGCCTGCACATGGCCAGGCGGATCGCGCGCTCCCTGAAGGAGCGGATCGAGCAGGGAACGTTCCAGCTGAACACGCCGGCGGCGAAGCTCTCCTCCCGGGGAGCGGCCGGGCCGCTGGCGATCGGTCCGCGGACGGGCGCGGCTCTTTACCGGCGTCCCGCTAGCCGGGTGGCCGCGGGAGAGCGCGTCGTCTGGGAGCGGGAGTTGTGCCTTTCCTGCGGCCAATGCCTTGGAGTCTGCCCCGCCGCCGTCTTCCGCCGCGACGAGGATGGACAAGTGACGGCCGCCCTGCCGCGCTGCACGGCTTGCGGCCGCTGCGACCGGGTTTGCCCGACCGGCGCCATCCACGGGGAGAAACCATGAACACCGACCCGATCCGCCGGCAGATCCGCATCAAGGAAACCTTTGCCACCGTGACCGCCGCCGGGCGGTTCATGGAACTGGCGGAGCGCGCCATCGCCGCCGCCCGCGCCGACATCGAAGCCTATATCGCCATGGAGCCGCGGTTCCTGACCTCGCTGGAGCCGCTGCCCATCGACATGGCGGCGCCGCAAGTGGCGCGGCGCATGGCCGCGGCCGCCGCCCTGGCCGGGGTCGGCCCCATGGCGGCGGTCGCCGGCACCATCGCCCAGGTCACGGTGGAGACCCTGGTCGCCGCCGGCTGCCGCCACGTGGTCGTGGACAACGGCGGCGACGTGGTGCTGCGCATCGACCGGCCGCTGACGGTCCGCATCCTCACCGGCGATGCGCGCGTGCGCGACATCGCCCTGCGCCTTGAGCCCAGGAACAACATCTTCTCCGTTTGCACGTCGTCGGGCACCGTGGGCCATTCCCTCTCCTTCGGCTGCGCCGACGCCGCCACGGTCGTAGCCGAAAGCGGCTGCCTGGCCGATGCCGCGGCCACCGCCCTGGGCAATCGCGTCGGCGAGCGTTCTGAGCTGGGTGTCGCCCGCGCCATCGACGAGACGCTGGCGGACGGGATCGAAGGGCTGCTGGTCGTCGCCGGCGATCACCTGGGCACGGGCGGCAGCCTGCCGCCGCTGGTCCGCGCCGTCATCCGGCCGCGGCAAATCCGCCTGGCTTAGGAGGAGAAGATGAAAAAGATCAAGGCCGCCCTGCTGGGCTGCACCGGCCTGGTCGGGCGGCAATTCCTCCGCCTGCTCGACGGTCACCCGTTCTTCGATCTGGCCTGCCTCACCGCTTCCGGCCGCTCGGCGGGCAGGACCTGCGCCGAGGCGCTGGCGGACGCCGGCGCGACGATGGCCGGCGCCGCGATCAGGTCACGGGTGATCCGCGAGACTACGGCAACGGACATCATCCGCAGCGGGGCGAGGATCGCCTTCTCGGCCCTGCCCGCCGCAACCGCCGGGCCGCTGGAGGCCGAGCTCCGCCGCGCGGGCCTGCGCGTCTTTTCCAACGCCGGCGCCCATCGCCTGGACGAAAGCGTGCCGCTGCTCATCCCCGAGGTCAACCCCGGCCACCTGGAGCTGTGCCGCGCCCAGCTTCGGGAACATGAAGGATTCATCGTCACCAATCCCAATTGCGTGGTCGCGGGGCTGGCATTGGTCTTGAAACCGCTTACCGCCCTCGGGCTGCGCGCCGTGACCGTCACTACTTTCCAGGCCGTTTCCGGCGGCGGCCGCCGCGGCGTCCCCGCCTGGGACATCCTGGGCAACGTCGTCCCTTTCATCGCCGGCGAGGAGGAGAAAGTCGTGCGCGAGACCGGCAAGATCCTGGGCGAGCTGGCGGACGATCATGTCGCCGGCAGCCCGATCGAGGTCTTTCCCTCCTGCAGCCGCGTTTCGGTCCGTGAAGGCCATTTGCAGAGCGTCAGCGCCGAGTTCGACCGCCCGGTCGGCCGCGAGGAAATCCGGGACGCCCTGGCCGGCTTCTCGGCCGGGCCGCAGCGACTGGGACTGCCTACGGCCCCGGCCGCGCCCATCATCGTCCGTGAAGAGGAAGACCGCCCGCAGCCGGCGCTCGACATCAACGCCGGCGGGGAAGGGCGCGCCTGCGGCATGGCGGTGAGCGTGGGCCGGCTGCGGCCGCGGGGCCGGCGCTGCGATCTTTTCCTGCTGCTGCACAACACGGTGCGCGGGGCCGCCGGCGGCTCGGTGCTCAACGCCGAACTGGCGGCGAGCCGGGGCCTGGTCCCGGGGAGGTGACGAATGCGCAAAGTGATGAAATTCGGCGGCGGTTGCCTGCGCGACGGACGCAGCATCGCCCAGGCTTGCGCCATCATCTCGGCGCAAAAGCAGGCGGTGGTCGTGGTCTCCGCCGTTTCCGGAGTGACCGAGCTGCTGCTCGCCGCCATCGAACAGGCCAAGCGCCATGAGCGGCATATTCCCCCCGTTTTGTCCGCCCTGAAAAACAGGCATTTCACCGTCATCGACGAGCTATGCCCGGCAGGAACGGCGAAGACGCGCCTGCAGTCATTGATGGGCTCCCACATCTCCCGGGTCGGGCGCCTGCTGACCGGCATCGCCTGCCACCGCGACCTGACGCCGTCGGTCCGCGCCCGGCTGCTGAGCCACGGCGAACGGCTGGCGGCGCGGCTGCTGGCCGGCGTTTTGGAGTGCCTGGGAACAAGGTCCACGGCACTCGACGCCCACCTGGCCGGCGTCTGCACCGACGAGAATTACGAGAACGCCAGCATCGACCGCCCCCGCACCCGCAAGGTCCTGCGCCCCAGGGTCGCCCCCCTGCTGCGCCGGGGCATCGTGCCGGTCATCCCGGGATTCTTCGGCCGCGGCCCTTCAGGAGCCATCACCCTCCTTGGGCGCAACGGTTCCGATTACAGCGCCGCCGCCGTGGCCTTTGCCCTGAACTCGGAGCGACTCGAAATCTGGAAAGACGTCGACGGCTTCATGAGCGCCGATCCGTCCAGAGTACCGACGGCGCGCCGCCTGGAGCGCCTGTCGTTCGCCGAGGCGGCCGAGCTGTCCTATTTCGGCGCCAGGATCCTCCACCCGCGCACCGTGGAACCGCTGGCCGGGACCCGTACCCGGCTCTTCGTGCGCAACATGAGCGATCCCGCAGGCGCGGGCAGCGAGATCATCGCCGGCCGCAGCGAGCGCGCGGTCGACGTGGCGGGGATCGCCGCCAACATGCGCCTGGCGGTCATCCGCGCCCACGGCGCCGGCATCGGCTCCAAGCCCGGCCTGCTGGCCGGCGTCAGCTCGCTGCTGGCCGGCGCCGGCATCAACATCCATTCGGTGCTCACCTCGCAGACGTGCATCAACCTGCTGCTCGACCCGGCCGACGCCCGGCGCGGCCTGCAAAGGATCAGGGCCGCGGCCAACGGCGTCATCAGGAAGGTCGAGCTGGAAGAGCAACTGGCCCTGGTCGGGGTGGTGGGCGAGCGCATCATGGAAAAGGAGGGGATCTACGCCCGCATCTTCACCGCCGTGGCCCGCGAAAAGATCAACGTCGAGATGGCCGCCGCCGGCGCCTCCTCCGTCGCCTGCTACTTCCTCGTGAAAAGTTCAGACCTGGACCGCGCCGTGCGCGCCGTGCACGACGAGTTCTTTTCGTGATTAAAAAATGAAAAAATGGAAATGTCGTTATGCGTGATGCGTGATGCGTGATGAGAAAGAACAGAAATGCTCTTCTCTCTGA
>CAZLSH010000111.1:0-5863 GCA_964562095.1 uncultured Clostridia bacterium
AGTACAGCTCCTTGCGCTTGCCGTACTCCTGCAGCTCCTGCTCCTTCTGCGCCAGGTTGCGGCGCGTATCCTCGATCTGCACGGTGAGGAACTCGGAAGCCTGGCGGATCGACTGCCCCTTGATCTCCAGGTTGAACTCGATGAACTTGTCGAACAGGAGATTGACCGAGCGGGCGGCCAGCTTGGGATCGGGCGCGGCATAGGTGACCTTGACCAGCCGCGTTTCGTCGATGTTTTCGACGCCCAGGTTGTTGAGGAAGGAGGAGACGGCATGGCTCATGCGCTTTTCGGGATCCTGCGTTTCCAGGTCTCCCGGACGCCCGGCTTTCACTTTGTTGCTCGCGGCCGGCGGTTTCTTCTCGGCCAGCGGCAGGCGCTCGAGCTCGTCGACGACCTTGCGCGCCAGCGAGCGGCTGGTCAGGACCCGCAGCTGCGTGTTCTTGTACTGCCCGGACCAGTCGTTGTCATAAAAAGTGTACTGGTTGAGGATGTTCGGCTGCCGGGACCCCTCGCGCTCGATCAACAGGGTGCCATGGGCCTGGTACATGGGAGTCTGCAGCTGGACGCGCACCAGCGCCGCCAGCAGGACGAAGCCGGCGAAATAGAAGAGGATCATGCGCTGCTTCTTGACCAGTTCCCACAGCTCGCGGAACTGGATCCCCTCTTCACCCAGGACGTCCTCGTTCAAGTCATTGCCAACTGTCATTGCACGCTTCCTTTCCTTGCCATTCTCGCTCCGCTCATCCAGCTTCATTGGATCCGCACCTCGACATGGGCTTTGCTCTCAATCCGCGCCAGCGGCGGGCCGACGACCACCTTGGCGGGCAACCGTCCGGCATAGCTCTCATGGGCGATCTTGTTGTCGACGAAAACCTGCAGCAGCTGCCCGGGCTTGAGCCCGGAGCGCAGCGCCGGGTCCAGGGCGATCTCGATCTCGGGCTGGTTGAAAAGATAGACCGGATAGGGAACGGCGGCCCGGCCGACGGTCAGGAACCGGCTGTCGCGGATGCCGGCCAGTTTCGCTTCCTGTTCCGCCGCCTGGGCGTCCCCGGCGCCCAGGACGTTCTGGATGCGCAGGACGCGCCACAGGATGTCGGGATTGTCGGGCTGCTCGCGGAGCAGCTCGGCGGCGACGGCCTCGGCGGCGGTCATCAGCTTGGTGCTGTAGTAGGAATCGATCAGCAGCAGCAGGATGGCGGTGTAGTCGGCCGCCTGCTCCCGGCGGATGAACGAGATGCCGCGGCGCAGGGCCTCGATCTCGGCGATGACGCCGCCATGATCGGCCTTGCGGAAGGCGATCGTCGTCTTCAGCCGCAGCGACGGGAAGTCGTTCTCCCGGAAATAGCCGCGCTCGAGCAGCAGCTTCTGCAGCTCGTCCAGGTCGTTCAGCCCGGAGTGCTCGGCAATGTAAAACTCGATCAGCTCCCTGAGCCGGGCCGCCTGCTGCGGGTCGTCTTTGGCGCCGGCGATCATGCCGCTGATGACGTCGATGAGCAGGGCGCGCTGCAGCTTGGCCAGCTTTCCCGCGTCCAGGACGGCGCCCGGGTGCAGCCGGTGATAGCCGCGGATGGCGCGCGCCTGGCTCAGCAGCGAGCGGGCGTCGTCGGCGCCGATCCCCCCCTGCATGCCCAGCTCATTGTAGCGCCGTTCCAGGGTGTCCAGCACATGGGCCTCGTGCAGGGCCAGCATCTCCCAGCGCTTCGGCAGCGGGATGCCGGCGGCGACCAGCTGCTCGGCCGTCGGGCCGAAAAACGCCGGCTTCAGCTGCAGCAGCTTCATCAGCAGCGGGGCGTCCTGGACATAGAGGGACCACATTTCGACCAGCGGGCTGAATTCCGGCCAGGAAAGCGCCGGCATGACGCCGGAGAGGAGGCCGACGGCGAATTCGCGGTCCTCCTTTTCCAGCAGCGGCCACAGCGAGAAAAATACCTTGCCGCAGTCGATGGCGATGAAGCGGTTGCTGCCGCGGATGGCGGCGGCGCGCTTGAGCTCGCGCACGCCGAGCTCGAAATAGTCGTTGTCGACGGCGCTGAAGCGCAGATAGGCCTTGGACAGGTAATAGCGCGCCTGGTAGTCGAGGGGGTTGCGATCCAGGGAACGGCGCAGCAGCGCCATGCTGGTCCGCACGGCCTGGTCGCTCTCTTCCGTGTCGCTCCCGGCTTCGAGCACGGCGAAAGCGGCAGCCGTATGCAGGCGGCTGGAGAGCGACAGCGACTTGAGCCCCAGCGCGGCTTTTCCCTGTTTCAGGCCCGGGAGCGGGACCAGCTGGAATGACAATTCGGCCGCGAACTGCGCCAGGAAGAACAGGGCCGGGAGCAGGGCGGCTAGAAAGAATAATTTACTTGATCTCATGGGTGAACTCGTGGCGATGGGTGGCCAGTTTCATGCCCAGGGCCAGCAGGATGATGAACAGGAAGGCGTTGGCCGGTATGCGCAGGGAGAAATCGAAGAAGGAGTGGAAGAAGGCGGCGAACACGGCGGTCAGCACCCCCAGCAGCGCCGGCTTGACATCGGGGTGGCGGCGGGCGATCCACATGCGCAGCAGGGACAGGGCGATGACGGCCAGCAGGGCGAAAAGGGCGATGAACGCCGGCAGCCCCATGTCGGCCAGCGACTCGACGTACTCGTTGTGGGCGTGGTTCACCCAGCCCGCCTCCTTGCCGTAAAGGAAATACGAATACTTGAACGTGCCCAAGCCGGTGCCGAAGAGGGGAAAATCGGCGAACATCCTCAGCGCGTTGGCCCAGTAGTCGATGCGTCCGCCCTCGACATAGCTGCCGGTAAGGAACTTCTCCAGCGTGCTCTGCAAGCCGACGAACACCGCCAGCAGCGTGGCCAGGATGAAGACCAGGCGCAGGTGGCGGCGGGCGTTGAAGTTGACCCGCAGGTAGAAGGACATCTGGGCGAAGAACAGCACCGACAGGACCAGGACGGCGATGCCGGCGCGGCAGCCGGTCAGGTAGACGGCGCCGGCCAGGACGACGGGAGCCAGGAAGAGGAGGATGAGCGGGCGGTCGTCGGCCACATGCAATATCTTCTCCCTGATCGACTGTCCGGGGTCGAATACGTGCAGGCGGGCGAAGAGCAGCCCCAGGGCCAGGGGAAAGAGCAATTCCAGGTAAAAGGCGAAATGGTCGGGATTATAAATCGTGCCGCGCAGGAATTGCGGGAGATGCTCGTCGGGCATGAAAAAGAGGAAGAAGTTCCGGTTGCCGCCGCCCAGCTTCAGCAGGCCGAAGATCGCCTGGAACACGCCCGAGGCGACGGCCGTCGCGAAGAGGATGAAAATATCCTTCCGCCCCCAGTCGACGCGCAGCAGGGCGATGAAGAGCAACGCGTACACCAGGAAACGGGCCAGCGCCAGCAGCGTCTCGCCGGGGATCAGGCTCAACGGGTGAAAGGCGGGCAGGGTGCCGGAAAGGCCCTGCAGCACGCGGGGAACGCCCGGCGATATCCATTTCAGCAGGAACATGGGCAAGGGAATCAATTGCCAGGCGATCAGGGCGAAGAAAGCGATCGCCAGGAGCTTCAGGGGGCGCTGCAGCAGGAATTGGAAGGGGGCCTGCGGCCCCAGGAACGCCAGCAGGGAGAACAGTGCGAACAGGAGATAGCAGAGGGGCTGCCAGATGCCGTTGGCGCAGCCCAGGGGCAGGGGCGACAGGACGAGCAGGGCCTGGAGGAAAAAACGCAGCGTTTTCCTGCTCATGAATCGCGCTTCCTCAGGAAGTCGAAGAACGTGCGCCGGGGCTGTTGGGAAACCGGCTCGCCGATGTCGGGGATCGCCTCGTCGGCGATGACCGCGGCCGGTATGCCCTCCAGGTAGAGATCGATCTTTTCCGCTTCGACGCCCTGCAGCAGCGCCCGGACGAACGCCAGCCCCGGCCGGCGCTTTCCCAGGTCGTGGGCGTCGGAAGCGATGACGTGGACCAGGTTGTCGCGCAGCAGCTCGTAGGCGCAGCGGCGCGCCGCGTTGCCGAAATCGCCGCGCAGGCTGCCGGCGTTGACCTGGCACAGGGCGCCGGCCTTGACCAGCTCGCGCAGCACAACGGGAGAGCGCTGGATCTCCTGGTTGCGCTCGGCATGGGAGATGATGGGGATGAAACCATCGGTCAGGATCTTGAAGATGAACTCCTTGCTGTGGGCATAGACGTAATCGGCGGGGAACTCCAGCAGGAAATAGGAGCCGTTGTTGATGGTCAGCAGGTCGCGGTTGTCCCTGAGCAGCGGCAGCAGCTCGGAGGTGAAATAGACCTCGGCGCCGGGGACGATGCGCAGGCGCAATGGCTCATTTTCCAGGGCGGCGCGCCATTCGCTCCAGGAGCGGCGCAGGGAATCGAAATCCTTCGCCCTGCACAGCGAGCTGCAGGCGTGCGGGGTCACCGCCACCGCGGCGATGCCGTCGGCTTCGGCCAGGCGCAGCATGGCCAGCGATTCCTCCATGTTTCCGGCGCCGTCGTCGACTCCGGGCAGGTAGTGGCCGTGCAGGTCGATCATGGTCATGCCCTCCCTTCCTCTTCGGCGCGGTACACGCTGTACTTGTAGTAGTAGGAGTAGGCATAGGCGAGGCGGCGCATGTTGACCTTGTTCAGGATCACGCCGAAGAGCTTGATGTCGAACTTGGCGATCTCGTTGCGCGCTTTTTCGACCACCTTGCGCGGCGTCTTGCCCCCCCAGACCACCAGCAGCAGGCCGTCGGCGTTCTCGCCGAGGAGAATGGCGTCCTGGATGCCCATCAGCGGCGGCGCGTCGATGAAGATATAATCGTAATGCTGGCGCAGGGCCGTGATCATTTCCTTCATGCCCCGGGAAATCACCAGCTCCACCGGGTTGGGGGGCGTCGGGCCGGCCGGGATGACATGCAGGTTGGGCTCCGGGGGGTAGCGGTGGATGATCTCCTCGATGCGGCCGTGGCCGGAGAGGAAGGTGGAGATGCCGGCGGTGTTCTTCAAGCGGAAGATGCGGTGCAGCCGCGGCCGGCGCAGGTCGGCGTCGATGAGCAGCACCTTCCTGCCCAGCTGGGTGAAGGCGACGGCCAGGTTGACGGCGGAGACGGTCTTGCCCTCCCTGGGCAGCGCCGAGGTGAGGACGAACACCCGGGGTGGCTTTTCGGCCATGGACAGCAGCAGCGAGGTGCGGATGTTGCGGTAGTGCTCGGCGAACGACGATTCCGGCTCCTTGAGGTTGATCAGCTCGATCGTCTGCAGCGCCGCCCCGCTCTGCGGCTGCTTGCGGTCGGAGTAATACTGGTCAAAAGTGCCCGGCGCGGCCTTGGCCCCGGTGGCGGGGATGAAGCCCAGCGCGGGCAGGTGCAGCAACCTTTCCACTTCCTCCGGCGACTTGACGGAATTGTCCAGGTAGTTGAGGGCGAAGATGATGAAGATGCCGCCGCCGAGACCCAGCATCAGGGCCATCAGCAGGGTGCGCTGCTTGTTGGGCGCGAAGGGGCGCTGCGGCACGCGGGCGCGGTCGACGATCTTGATGTTCGAGGTCTCCAGCCCCTCCAGGCGCGAGGAGAGCATCGACTCCTTCTGCTTGCGGGTCAGGAAGTCGAGCATGTTGGTCATGTTCTGCACTTCGATCTTCAGGCTGTTGTAGTAGATGGCGCTGGCGTTGCTGGAGACCACGCTGCCCTTCTGCTGGTCGAGCATCTCCTGCAGGTAGTTCTCCTTCTTGAGCGCCGCCTGGTACTCGGCCTCGGCCTGGTTGAGCGTCTTGCGGGCGATGTCGTTCGTCTCCTCGCTGATGCGCTTCTGCAGCCCCTCGAGCTGCGTCTTCAGCCGCTGCATCTCGGGGTAGGAGTCCTGGAAGATCTGCGACTTGCGCTTGTATTCCGACTCCTTGGCCGAGTACTCCTGCTTCAGGC
>CAZLSH010000112.1:0-5743 GCA_964562095.1 uncultured Clostridia bacterium
ATGCAATCAGCGCGCCTCAAAAGCCAACAGTCCAATATGTTATGGACGCGTACACTCCCTTGTGGCGCGCGGCGGCTTGCTGTATAATCTGCGGCGCAGGAGGTACCCCATGGAACCCTTCATCCAGGCCGCCCCGGAGATCGACGTCGAGGCGATCATGGCCGCCATCCAGAAACAGATCCAGGAAAAGAAGGACTCCGGTTTGCTGCGGCAGAGCGAGATCGACGAGATCGCTGAAATGGAGCTGCAGCCGCTCCCCGATTTCCTGGAGATCCCCCAGATCTACGAGCCGGTCCTTTATCCCGGCTTCAGCGAGAACATGGCGCCCCAGGCGCCGCAGGCGCCGGTGGTGCCGCAGGCGGTGCCCGAGGGAGCCATCCGGGAGACCGGCCTGGTCAAGGGGATCATGAAGAAGGTGCGCAGCCTGCTCGCCCCGTGGACGCGCTTCATGAACCGCCCCATGTACCTGGAACTGCAGACGGGCATCTACAACCTGCAGGCGGGTTTCAAGACAAGCATCAACGACCTGCAGACAAGCATCGACAACCTGCAGCGCAAGGTGCCCATCATCGTTCAGAGCAGCGAGTACATCCGCCTGCTGCACAACGCCGCGCACAACCTCATCGTCGAGGCGTCGAAGCTGAAGACCGACCAGGAGCTCCTCAAGACGCGCCTGCGCGTCCTCGAGGACAGGGTGGAATTCCTGGAGAACCGCCAGCGCGCCCTGGAAAAGAAGCTCCCCGGCGAATGAACGTCCACCAGTTCCTGACCTCCTATTCCTACGGCGACGCCATCGGCAACGAGGCCCTGGAGATCCGCGACTTCCTGCGCGGCCAGGGCATCGGTTCCGAGATCTTCACCATGCTGTTCCACCCGCGCTATGCCGGCCAGGTGCGCAATTACCAGGAGTACGACCGCTTTTCCGCCGCCGGCAACACGGTCATCTTCCACTTCTCCATCGGTTCGCCGGTGACGCGGAAATTTCTGCGCCTCCCCGACCGCAAGGTGATCATCTACCACAACATCACGCCGCACCATTTTTTCCTGGACTACCACCGCATCCTGGCCAAGGACTGCTTCAAGGGACGCCTGGAGCTGAAGAGCCTCGCCGGCCAGGTCGACCTGGCCCTGGGCGACTCGGAGTACAATCGCCGCGAGCTGGAGGCATCGGGCTTCCGGCGCACGGGCGTCCTGCCGCTGGTCATGGATTTTTCCAAGTTCGACCTGCCGGTGCTGCCGGTGTTCCGCGAGCTCTTCGCCGACGGCAAGACCAACCTGCTGTTCATCGGCCGCGTCATCCCCAACAAGAAGGTGGAGGACGTCATCCGCGCCTTCGCCATATACCAGCGGCACTTCAACCCCGACTCGCGCCTGTTCATCGTCGGCGAGCATCGCGGCTTCGAGCGCTACCTGTCGGCGCTGCAGGGCCTGGTCGCGGCGCTGGAGACGCGCGACGTCCATTTCAGCGGCCATGTGCCCCTGGCCGAGGTGGTCTCCTACGCCAAGTTGGCCCACCTCTACCTGCACCTGAGCGAGCACGAGGGGTTCTGCGCCCCGCTGGTGGAGAGCTTCCACCTGGGCATTCCGGTGGTGGCCTTCGACGCCGGCGCCGTCGCCGAGACCCTGAACCACGGCGGCCTGCTGGTCCGCGAGAAGGACCCGCTGCGCATCGCGGCCGTTTGCGACCAGATCCTTTCCCGGCCCGCGCTGCGCGCGGCCGTCCTGGCCCGACAGGCGCAAGCGCTGGAAAAATACCGCCGCCAGCGCACGGGCGGCATCCTGCTCGACTTTTTGCGGGCGCAGCCCGCGCAGCCATGAGCGACCCCCACCCGGGCGGGAACGCCGTCATCGTGCGCTACGGCGAGATCAGCCTCAAGGGGCGCAACCGCGGCGATTTCGAGCAGAAGCTGCGCGGCCATCTGGCCTGGTTCCTGCGCGCGCAGCGCCAGCCTTTCTCCGCCATCGAGATCGAGCGCGGCCGCATCTATATCCGCGGCAGCGAGGGCATCCCCGACCTGAAGATGGTCCTCGGCGTCCACTCCTACAGCCCGGCGCTGGAGATCGACCGCGATTACGCGCGGCTGCAGGAGGAGACGGCGCGCTTTTTCCCCGCCATCCGCGCCAGCCGCGATTTCCGCGTCAGCTGCCAGCGCATGGCCAAGGATTTCAGCCCCGACTCCATGGGCGTCGAGCGCGAGCTGGGGACGCTCATCGAGGCGAACACCGGCACGCCGGTGCGCCTCAAGGATCCGGCCTTCGAGCTGCACGTCGAGATCGGCCGGCGCCGCATCTACCTGTTCGCCGAGAAGCGCCATGGTTTTGGCGGTTTCCCGGTGGGCAGCTCGGGCAAACTGGTATCCCTGCTGTCGGGAGGCATCGACTCGCCGGTGGCCACTTTCCTGATGATGAAGCGCGGCGTGCTGCCGCTGCTGCTCCATTTCGCCGTATCGCAGGCGGAGACCGCCAAGGTGCGGAGCCTGCGCGACCGGCTGCAGGAGTTCGCCGCCGGCCAGGAACTCAAGCTGATCGTCATCCCCCGCGAGGAGATCTTCCTGGGCAAGCTGCCCGGCCTCTACGGCACGCGCTTCGAGCCGTACGTCTGCGTCATCTGCAAGTACCGCATGCACAAGGCCGCCTCGGAAGTGGCGCGGAGCGAGGGGGCGCTGGGGATCATCACCGGCGACAACCTGGCCCAGGTGGCCTCGCAGACGCTGAAGAACCTCCAGGCCTCGCGCGCGGCCGCCGAATTCCCGGTCTACAGCCCGCTGATCGCCTTTGAGAAGAACGAGACCGTGGCCCTGGCCCGGGAGATCGGCACCTATGATATTTCGATCGCCGCCAGCGAGGGCTGCACGCCGCCGCGGGACCCCAAGACCGGCGTCGACCCCGCGCGCCTGCTCAGGGTGCTGCGGGATACGGGCCTGGAATAAGCGTACAACGCCGGAGCATTCCCGACAAGCATCCCCATCATGAAGTTCCTTGCCCGCCCTGGAATTCCAGGCCGGCAAAGGCCGAGGGCGGGAAGCGCTACTCCCCCTGCGGGGAGCGCCCGGCGAAGCGCTCGGTCTTGTCCCAGCTGCGCCGCTTGCGCAGCACCAGGTCCTGGAACAGGGCCGAGAGCACGACGAAAGCCCAGAGCTTGGTATAGGTAAAATAGGCCAGCAGCGTCGCCAGGAAATTGAGCGGCGTGTCCTCGCGCTCGTAGGCCAGGGCGATCATCACCTCCAGCACATAGAGCAGGAAAGCCAGCAGCCACAGCTCGAAATAGGGGCCGAACAGGCGGACCTGCACCAGCCCGAACAGCGACAGCAGGAAGATCAGGTCGGAGGCCGCGATGGCGAATACGAACAGATAGTAGAGCAGGAAAAAGTAGAGCAGTTCAAAGACCGCCGCGTTCGGCCGCCCCAGCAGCCGCCGGCCGTGCTTGGCGATCAGGTAATTGTTGCCGCGCGCCCAGCGCGTGCGCTGGCGCAGCCACACGGCCAGGCGCTCCGGTTCCTGCTCCCAGGTGACGGCGTCGGGCAGGAAGCCGATGCGCCGCTGGCGGTCGTAGATGCGGAAGGTCAGCTCGCTGTCCTCGGTCAGGGCCTGCTCGTCCCAGCCCCCCAGGGCCTCCAGGTCCTTCCTCCAGATGACGTAGTTGGTGCCGGGCAGCGTGGAAATGCGCAGGAAGGACCAGCGCCCCGCCTGGATGAGCCATTGGAAAGCGATCGACTCCAGGTTGATGAAGCGGGTCAGGAGGTTGCGCCGGGCATTGTAGGCGCGGAACTTGCCGGTGACGGCGGCCAGGCGGGGATCGGCGACCAGGGCCGCGACCAGGAGGCGCAGGGCGTCGGGCTCCGGCAGGTTGTCGGCGTCGTAGACGGCGATGACGTCGCCGCGGGCCTCGCGCAGGGCGCGGTTGAGGGTCGCGCTCTTGCCGCGCCCGCCCTCGCTGACCGGGATGTCGAGAAAACGGATGCGCCGATCGCCGCCGGCCTGGCGCCGGGCCGCAGCCAGCGTCCGGTCGCGGCTGCCGTCGTTGACGATCAGGATATCGAGCTTGCCTTCGGGATAGCTCAGCTCCCGCAGCCTGGCGATGGTGGCGGCGATGACCGTTTCCTCGTCGCGGGCCGGCACCAGCACCGTGACCGCGGGCAGCGCCTCATCCTGCGCCGGCGCCCCGGGATGCCGCCGCAGCCGGCGGCGCAACAGGAAGCCGCCCAGGCACAGGACGAACTGGTACAGCAGCATCAGCCAGATGAAGATCACGGCGAAGACAAAGACGCCGTGCAGCAGGACGTTCAGCAGGGGCTTCACCGCCGTCTCCGCGCCAGCAGGTAGATGAAGAGCAGCAGCAGCAGCGAGGAGACGCCGACAACGAGGAACACATTGGAGGAAAGGAAACCCAGCAGCTCGATGGCCCGCCGCGATTGACTGGGAGTGTAGATCTCCAGCCGATGGGAGCCGCGGGGCAGCACCAGCTGGTTCCTGTCCGCCGGCACGGCCAGTGCCCGGCCGTCCAGGCGCACGCGCTCCAGCATGCGGTTGTAGCCCAGGGGCACCGGCGTGGGCGAATCGTAGCGCAGGCTGTAGACGTTGCCCGAAACCGACAGGTCGTAGATGTCGCCGCTGAAGGAGAGGCGCGGGCTCAGTTCGGAGTCAGCGAACAACCCGGCCTTGGCGAACGTGAGCCGGCGGTTTCCGGAGGGCAGAAACACGCGGTTCCTGTCAAAGAACGGCCAGGGCTGCCCGTCAAGCCGCGGAACGGGGCCGGCGGCGTTCAGCAGCAGGGTGAACGGCTGCCGGGAATCGATGCGGAATCCCCTGCCCTCGCGCCGCAGCGAGACATCGCTGCCCATGACGAAGGGCAGCAGGTCCATGTCGAAGGGATTGACCGTCGATTCGGCATAGATGCCGACGCGCCCCGAGGCCAGGGCGGCGTAGTAGAAGGTCGCGGCCAGTTCGCTGCCGATAGCCTGCGGCGCGGGCAGGTGGCGCTCGCTGCTGCCGGCGCGCGGCGTGACGTTGATGTCGAACATCAGCCGCCGGGGGTCGCCGATCAACGGTTCGTAGGCGCGAAAATACTTCTGGTAGCGATCGGGGGGATTGACCCAGCTGGCGGAAGGATCCTCGACCTGCAGGGTGAAGCGGTGCCGCGCCTGCAGGGCGATGATATCGCGGCTGTCGATGCCGCATTCCTCGCGGACGCCGGGGTGCAGCAGCGTGTCGAGGGCGGTGACGATCACCTCCATGTCACGGCGGCGGTCCCTGGCGATCCGGGCCGCCTCGGACAGGAAATGTTCGTGCAGGTCGCGGATCATCTCGCAGCGGAAGTCGATGAAGCGGGCGAAATTTTTCGCGTCGCGGCGGAAGTGGCGCGGCGAGGCGGGATCGAAGAATTCCAGCGGGTCGATGCCCTGGCGGCGGCGGAATTCCCTGCGCACGTCCTCGTTGAGCGGCACGAAGCGCCCGGGGTTCTTCATGCCGGAGTCGGTGTCGTAGTTCAGCTCGGCCAGGTTGATCCCGTCCCAGTCGTGACGGTTGAGGACGCGGCAGAAGAAATCGGTGGCCGCCTTGCGGGCGCCGGGGTTGTAGAGATTCATGGCGTAGCGCCAGCCGACGCGGGCGTCGCCGCCGCCGGCCGTTTTCTCGCGCCATTGCGGATGGGTCTCCCAGAAGAGCGGCGAGACCTGGGGCAGCTCGAACCAGGCATAGACGGCGATGCCGTGGTCATGGCACAGGCGGATGAAGTAATCGTAGG
>CAZLSH010000113.1:0-5725 GCA_964562095.1 uncultured Clostridia bacterium
AGGTCATGAGCAACTGCCACGTCAACCTCGGCCGGCGCAACAAGATGAAGAGCCCGCTGGTGATGACCAAGTACATCCGCGGCATCACCATGAACATGGCCGACTTCGAAAAGCTCTCCCCCGAGGAGCAGGCGCCGAAATACCCGCTGGGGATCTTCGTGCAGGACGCGGAGCGGCTGGAATACACCGACCTCTACTACAACCATATCGTTCCCGTGGCCCAGCAGGCGGGCGTCCAGGGGGAAAAATGAAGAAATACGAGATACGCTACGGCGCGGTCGGCGGCCAGGGCATCATCACCGCCGGCGCCCTGCTGGTGGACATCGCCGTGGAGCTGGAGAACAAGTTCGCCAGCGAAAGCCCCACCTATACCGCCGCCGTGCGCGGCGGCCCGACCAAGGTCGACGTCATCATCGCCGACGAAAGGATCGACTATCCGCACGCCACGGCCATCGACTTTTTCCTCTGCACCGACCAGCGCCCCTACGACATCTACAAGGAATCCCTGAAGGACGACGCCATCGTCGTCGTCGACTCGCACCTGGTGCGCGAGCTCGGCGACACCCGGCGCTGGAAAGTGTACCCGCTGCCGATCATCAACGCGACCAAGGTGGAAGCGGGGAACGTGGTGCTGACCTCGGTGGTCAGCCTGGCCGTCACCCAGAAACTGACCAACGTCATCAGCTATGACCACATGCTGGCGCACATCAAGCACTGGGCCCCCAAGGGCACGGTGGACATGAACGTCAAGGCCATCGAGGTCGGGATGAACCTGATCAAATAGGATGGCTTTCCCCGCCGTAGCCGAACAACTCGACCTGCTCCAGAAAGGGGCGCTGGAGGTCATCACTGAAGAGGACCTCGAGAAAAAGCTCGCCCGCTCGCTGAAAACGAATCAGCCCCTGCGGGTCAAGGCGGGGTTCGACCCCACCGCCCCGGACATCCACCTGGGCCACACCGTGCTCATCCGCAAGATGAAGCACTTCCAGGACCTCGGGCACACGGTGGTCTTCCTGATCGGCGACTTCACCGGCCTGATCGGCGATCCCAGCGGCCGCAACAAGACGCGGCCGGCGCTGAGCCGGGAGGAGATCGCGCGTAATGCCGAGACCTACAAGGCGCAGATCTTCAAGCTGCTGGACCCGGAAAAAACCGTGATCGACTTCAACTCGCGCTGGCTGGGCAAGCTGACGCCGGTGGAGATCATCCAGCTCACCGCCGCCTACACGGTGGCGCGCATCCTGGAGCGCGACGACTTCTCCAAGCGCTACAAGAACGGCGAGCCCATCTCGGTCCACGAGCTGCTCTACCCGCTGATGCAGGGCTACGACTCGGTCGCGCTGCACGCCGACGTCGAGCTGGGCGGCAGCGACCAGAAGTTCAACCTGCTGGTCGGCCGCGAGCTGCAGCGCAACTACGGCCAGGAGCCGCAGGTGATCGTCACCATGCCCCTGCTCGAGGGCCTCGACGGCGTGCAGAAGATGAGCAAGAGCCTGGGCAACTATATCGGCATCCACGAGTCGCCGGCCGAGATGTTCGGCAAGGTCATGTCGGTCAGCGACGAGCTGATGTTCCGCTACTACGACCTGCTGACCGACACGCCGGCCAAGGAGATCGCCCGCCTCAAGCAGGAGATCGCCGCCGGCAGCCTCAACCCCATGGCGGTCAAGATCGGCCTGGCCAAGTCCATCATCGCCGACTTCCATTCCCGGGAGGCGGCCGGGGCGGCCGAAGCCGGGTTCATCAGGGTCTTCCGCAACAAGGAGACCCCCGACGACGCCGAAGTCCTGGCCCTGGGAGCGGACGAGCCGCTGGTCGATTTTCTCGTGCGCCACAATGTCCTTTCCTCGCGCGGCGAGGTCAAGCGCGTCCACGCCCAGGGCGGCATCTACCTGGACAACTCGCGCCCGGCCGAGATCACGCTGCTGCTGAAAAAAGGGCGCAGCTACCTGCTGAAGGTGGGCAAGAGGAAATTCTACAAGATCGAACCCCGCCCCTAGAACCGGCGGCGGAAAGCCCCCTACAGGGTCGAAACGATCCGCCGCGCCTCGCGGCTGACGCGGGTGTGGGGGTCTTTCGTCAGCTTGAACAGCAGGTCCTTCACCTGCTCGCGCTCGAGCTTGGAGAGGGCGAGCAGCAGCTGCAGGCGCACCTCGACGTTGGGGTCGGCCAGCAGTTCCCCGGCCTTGGCCAGCAGCAGGCGGCTGCGGCGGTTGCCCAGGACCTCGACGATGGCCGCCCGCGTGTACCAGATGGCATGGGGCAGCTGGGCGAGCAGCCTGCCCTCGTCCAGCTGCGGGCGCCCGGAAAGCTCCTTGACCACCAGCTCGCGGACGCGGATGTTGTCCTCGGCCAGGAACGACAGCAGCAGGTCCTCGCCGGCCTGGCCCGTCTCGCTGACGATCAGCTTCACCGTCTGCAGCTTCTTCTCGTTGTTCTGGCGCTTGACCATCTCGCGCATGGGCACGAAGCCCAGGTCGCAGCTCCGGTCGCTCAGCGCTTTCTTGCAGGCCATGACCACCGAGCTGTCGGGGTGTTCCAGGAAGCGCTTGTAGAAGGCCCGGTCGCGGAATCTCAGCTCGCGCAGTAACTTGAGGGCGCTGGCCAGGCACTTCGAGGAACAGCGGCCGCAGAGGGCGAGTTCCTTGAGGAACTCGACGCGCTTCTCGCGCTCCAGGGCCGAAAAATCCTCGTCCTTGAGGTACTTCACCTGCCCGGCCGGAGAGAGCTTGAGGAATTCCTCGATCATGGCGCTCCTAGAGGTTTTCGAGAAGATGGCCCATCTTCTCCTTCTTGGTCCGCATGTAGCCCAGGTTTTCCTTGCCCGGCTCGATCTCCAGCGGCACGCGCTCGAAGATCTCCAGCCCGTAGCCGGCCAGGGCGATGTACTTGGCCGGGTTGTTGGTGATCAGCCGCAGTTTCTTCAGCCCCAGGTGGCGCAGGATCTGCGCCCCGATGCCGTAGTCGCGCTGGTCGGCCTTGAAGCCCAGCTGGACGTTGGCCTGGATGGTGTCCAGCCCCTCTTCCTGCAGCTTGTAGGCCTTGATCTTGCTGGTCAGGCCGATGCCGCGCCCCTCCTGGTTCAGCAGGTACAGCAGCACGCCGCGCTTCTCGCGGCTGATCAGCTTCATGGCCGCCTGCAGCTGCGCACCGCAGTCGCAGCGCAGCGAGCCGAAGGTGTCGCCGGTCAGGCACTGCGAATGGACGCGGGCCAGGATGGGTTCGTCGCCGCCCAGGTCGCCCTGGGTCAGGGCGATGTGCGTCTCCTGCTGGATGCGGTCGACGTAGGCTTTGATGATGAAGTCGCCCCACTGGGTCGGCAGCTTGGCCTCCGAGACCAGTTCCACCAGCGAATCGGTCTGCACCCGGTACTTGATGATCTCCTCGATGGTGATGACCGGGATGCCGAAGCGCGCCGAGAACTTCTCCAGGTCGGGCATGCGCGCCATGGTGCCGTCTTCCTTCATGATCTCGCAGATGACGCCGGCGGGGCGGAGGCCGGCGATGCGCGCCAGGTCGACCGAGGCCTCGGTCTGGCCGGTGCGCACCAGCACGCCGCCGTCCCGGGCTCGCAGCGGGAAGATGTGCCCCGGCCGCGACAGGTCCTCGGGGCGGGTTTGCGGGTCGATCAGGCAGCGGATGGTCTCGGCGCGGTCGAAGGCCGAGATGCCGGTGGTGGTGTTGCGCTTGGCGTCGACCGACACGGTGAAGGGGGTCTGGAAGTGGGAGGTGTTGTCGTGGACCATCAGCTGCAGGTCGAGCTCGTCGCTGCGGCGCTCGGTCAGCGAGGCGCAGATCAGCCCCCGCGCCTCCCTGGCCATGAAATTGACGCACTCCGGCGTGACCTTCTCGGCGGCGACCATCAGGTCGCCCTCGTTCTCGCGCTGCTCGTCGTCGACGATGATGATCATCTTGCCCTGCTGGAGGGCTTTCACGGCCTCGGGAACGGTTATGGTCATTGATCGGATCCTGTACGGCAAAGATTTCCACGAAATGCGGTCTGGCCGGCTTCGCAAACGATCCAAAACTGGTTTTTCATGGGTCGCCTCATTATAGGGCAAACAGGAAAGCAAGGCAAGGCAGGGCTGGCCGCCATTTATTCTTTCTTTCCCCCTGCGCCTGCCGGCTGCCTCGCGGTCCCGGCAGGATTCGCCGCGCCGCTCCCGTCTTTTTGACTTTTTCCCGGCGGTTCCCTAGAATCACCCTGATGTCGCGAAGAATGGTTGCCCTGGGGATGATCTGGCTTTGCCTGGCGCTGGCCGGCCAGGAAGTGGAAGACCTGGGGCTCAGCCCCGGGCAGATGGAAGACAAGCTGCTTCTGCTGGTCAACCGGGAAAGGAGCGGCCGGGGATTGCCCGAGCTGCGCTTCGACCCGCTGCTGCGCGCCATGGCCAGGGGCCACAGCCGGAAAATGATCGGCGAGAACCGGCTGGCCCACGATTTTCCCGGTTATGAGAAGCTGGATGAGCGCGCGGCCCGGGCCGGCTTGTATTTCGGCAAGATCGGCGAGAACGTGGCCAAAAGCGAAACCTTCGTCACCCGCTTTTTTCACGAGGCGCTGCTGGCCAGCCCGGAGCACCGGAAAAACATCCTGGACGGGGAGTTCACCCACCTGGGCGTCGGCATCGGAAAATCGGGGGCCACCTATTTCGTCACCCAGGAATTCGGCCGTCTTTTCGAGCCCCTGCCCCGGGCGGAAGCGGAGCGTGAAATGGAAAAGAAGCTCACGGCCCGCTTCAACGGCATTAAGGCCCTGCCGGAGAGCGCCGCCGGCGCGATGAAGGATTTGTGCCGGCGGTCGTCGGAGTCATTCCTGCAGGGACAGCCGACGCCGGTGATCCCCGGATCCCTGGGGTCGGCGGCTGTTCTCGACCTGGATTTCATTGATCTGGAAGCCGGTTTTGTCAAGGTACTCAACGAAATGCAGGAAATGAAACCGCTTTATTGGTCGGTGGGCGCGGCGTTCGGGCGCACGGCCCGGAACCCCGGCGGCACCTATGCCATGCGCCTGCTGCTCTTCCCCGATCTGCGCGCCGGTCTGGATTTGTCCGCCGGCATGGATGCCTTCGTTTTCAGGTCCCTGAACGCCCCCCGCGGCACGGCGCTGAATTCCCGTTTGGCCAGGCGGGCGGCGGAGTTCACCCGGGCATTTTACCGCTCGCCCGGCGATATCCTGCACGGCAGGGCAGACTACAGGATCTTTTCAGTGTACCAGACCCTCGCGTTGCCCAGGGTCCCCAAAGACATCGCGAAGATGATCGCCGGCAATGCCAATATCCGCTCCATCGGCATCGACGTCTTCTATCCCCTGGCCGAGGGGCTGCCGGGGAATTATTTCATCGTGGCCATCCTGGGCGAAAAAAAGCTGGGGAAATAGCCCACGGATGCCTGGGCAGAATGGCTCGTCCGCCGAATATCGGCTGGGAATGACCCACCAGATCGTGGTGGTGGCAGCAGCGGCCTGGATACTAACTATCGCAATTCGTGATTCGTAAGCGCAAGGGGACGAACTTGCGATAGTGATCGGTAATTCGCGATGGGCGATGGAAAGCTGCAAAGGTCGATCGATTGTTGTTTCGAGGAAGATTGTCCGCTGTGTCCTTGTTTTGTCGGCATCTATCGTCTAGCGTCCAACGTCTATAGTTCGCTTGCTTTCAGTTTGTCATTTCGAACGGCGCGTCGCTGTAATCCTCCTGCGAGCCGTCTCCCGCCAGCAGGCGGATGG
>CAZLSH010000114.1:0-5504 GCA_964562095.1 uncultured Clostridia bacterium
TGCTGCGGCCCCTTGTTGGTCAGGTAATAGCCGCCCTGCTGGGCCAGCGACTCCTTGGACTGGTACTCCGACTGCTCGAGGCCCTTGCCGTGCATGCCGATGTCCTTGAGGAACTGGGCGTCGGCGCCGTATTCATTGGCGAAGTATTCCTGCATGAACTTGATGCCCTTGCCGGCGATCAGGCCGAATTGATCGCCGCGGGCGATCTGGTGCATCATCTCCAGTGCCGCCTGCCAGTTGCCCCAGGTCATCTCCAGGCCGCCGCAGCGCTCCTTGTTCAGGATGCCGTTCTCGTAGCAATCCATGATGAAGCCGGTCAGGGTGCCGAAGGAGATGGTGTCCAGGCCGTACGTGTCGCAGTAGAAGTTGATCTCCAGCACCGCGTGGGGATCGAAGATGGCCGGATTGGATCCGCAGCCGCCGACCGTCTCGTACTCGGGGCCGTCGACCAGCACCTTCTGCCCCTGGTAGGGGCCGGTGCGCGGTACGAAGTTGTCGACGCCATGGGCGCAGGACATGGTGCAGCCGTACCAGCAGCCGTCGGGGACGTTCTGGGTGAAAAGCCCTTTCCACACCCAGGAGGCGAGGTTCTTGGCCTCGGGGTGGCTGCCGAAGCGGAAATTCTTGGTCGGCAGCAGGTCGTAGTCGTTCATGATCTCGACCAGGTGGGCGGTGCCGATGGTGCGCATATGGCACTGCTTGTCGTCGAGCGCGATGATCTCCTTGTGCAGCTTCAACCCGGTCTTCTGCAGCGTTTCCAGGTCGACCGGGTTGTTGGACTTGCCGGTGAGGCCCGAGTACTTGACCACCATGGCCTTGATTTTCTTGTCGCGGAAGACGGTGCCGATGCCGCCGCGCCCCGCCTGCTTCAGGCGCGGCAGCTTGCGGCGCTTGTCCCAGTAGGAGAAGTTCAGGCAGCCGATCCAGGCATGTTCGGCGCCGCGGCCGGCCGAGACCACCGACACGTGCTGCTTCTCGCGTTCGTTGGCGGCGAACATCTCATGAAGCTGTTCGGCCACGACGTGGGAATCCACAGCCTCCAGCGGCGCCTCCATGATCTGGATCTTGCCGGCGTTGCCGTCGATGTAGATGAGGACGTCGCTTTTGGCTTTGCCCTGGATCTCCATGGCGTCGAAGCCGGAGAACTTCAGGTAGGGGCCGAAATGGCCGCCGACGTTGCTGTCGATGGGGATGCCGGTCTGAGGCGAGATGGTGGTGACCAGCGACTTGCCCGAGCCGGGGTAGTTGGTGTTGCCGGCGATGGGGCCGGTGGCGATGCAGATCTCGTTCTCCGGAGCGTCCCAGCGCGTCTCGCCCGTGACCGCGTCCCACAGCAGCTTGAGGTCAAAGCCCTTGCCGCCGATGAACTTCTTCTTCATCTCGGCCGGCACCGGCTTGATCCGGATCTCCAGGGTGGCGAGGTTGATGTACAGGGTGCGGTCGTTGTAGCCCTTGACCACCGGCTTCAGCTCGTAGGTGAACTCCTTCAGGACCCTGTGGGCCTTTTTCATCTTTTCGATATCATGCTTGCTCTCGTTGGCATTCATGGCTCAACCCTCCTTGATTTCGATCTGCAGCGCCCCGCTGGGGCACTCCTTGGCGCAGGCGTCGCAGGCGATGCACTTGAACGGCACCAGGCCGCCGCGCCAGGTCATCATGGTGCCGCTGGGGCAGGCGGCGACGCAGGCCAGGCAGTTGATGCACAGCGTCTTGTTGATCAGCACCACCCCCTGCTTGCTGACGGTGATGGCCTGGGTGGGGCACTCCTCCACGCAGCGCCGGCACTGGTTGCAGACGCTCAGGACGAAGGAGCCGTCGGCGCCCTGGCCGACCTGGATGCAGGACTTCTCGGGGTTGTCCTCCTTGAAGTAGAGCTCGGAGCAAACGCTCATGCAGCGGTTGCAGCCGATGCAGTTCTCGGCGATGGTCTTGAGGTATTTCATGGTGTCGCGGCGACCTCCCTATTCTTTTTCGGGCTGGAGCGTGATCTCGATCTTTTCCATGGGCTGGGGGATCTTGTCCAGGGCCTGCACGGCCCCCAGCAGCAGGTTGATGAAGATCTTCTTCACGAAAGGATTCAGGGCGATAACCCTGCCGTTGACCTTGAGCTCGATTTTAGCGCTCATGATGTTCCTCCATAAACGTGGCGATGTCGGCGATGCGATCGGGATGGAAACGAGGCCGGCCCGCGGCGCCGTGGGCAGTGCCGACCAGGGCCGCCAGCTCTTCGCTGCCGGTCTTCAGGGCATTTGCCCCCTGCGGGGGCTCGACCTCGATGATGGGAATGCCGGGGCGGGTCAGGCCTTCCATGAGGACGATGTCATCCTGGCCGAGCCGCGCCGCCAGTTCGGCCAGCAGTTCCTCCGGCTCGGCAAGGGAGGTCATGCGCAGCAGTTCCCTCCCGGCCAGGAGATAGGCTTCCTCGGCCCCGGCCTGGAGGAAGCGGGCCGTATCCTTGCCTTCGGGCTGAACGCCGTAGCCGGCGTGAGTGCTCTTGACGGCGACGACCCGCCGGCCCCGGGCCTTGAAATGACCGATCAGGCGGGTGATGAGCGTGGTTTTTCCGCTGCCTGACCAGCCGACGATCGAAAAAATCTTCATGGGGCATCATCTTATTATAGATGCCCCCACGAGTCAACCGTGCCGGCGGCCGCCGGCTTCGGCACAGGGAAGATGCGGTTTTTTCCGGGAAAACCCGTGAAACTCAGTTCCGGTCGTCCTTCCTGCCCGGGTCGAGCTTTTTTATCTTGCCGATGCCGATGGCGAACATGGCGTCGCTGCGATCGTCCGTTTTCTGCGTCCCGACCGCGGCGGCCTTGGCCGGGTTCTTGCCCAGGCTGGTCGTTCCCGCAAACGGCTGCGGGTGCCACTGGATCTGGATGCTGTAGGAGTTCCCCGGGGGGTAGGGGATGGCGTTCAGCAGCTGCGCGCCGACCGGCCAGGTGTAACGCAGGCCGGCGGCCGGCAGGTTTTCGGCGATGGGGCCCAGCGGCTGGTTGTCCTTGAACAGGGTCAGGCTGACATAGCCGCCCGCCCCGGCGCAAGACCAGTTGATGTCGAACGGTTTCCCCATTTCCAGCATTTCGCCGCCGTTGGGCGCCATCAACGCCACGATGGAGGCGGGGGCGGCGATGGTGAAGGCCGCGTCGCTCAAGTCAAAACTTTCGTCGCTGTCGCGGACCTCGATGATGATGCGGTAATCCGCCGCCGGCGTGGCGAAGGAACCGTCCATTTTCTGCCCGGCCAGCCATGACAGCGAGCCCTTGGAGATCGTGCTGTAGGCGATCGGGCCGTAATCGGTCGCCCCTTCCAGGGCGATGAGGACCTGCTCGTTGCCATTGAATCCGGAATAGGTCCAGGTGATCACCAGCGGCGTGCCGCTGGTCAGTATTTCGCCGCCGTTGGGCGAGATCAGGGTGATGCCCTTGGCGTGGGCCGCACCCAGGCTGATTATAACCATCACGGTCAGCAGGAACATCTTTTTCATCGTTTCCTCCTTGGCGGTTATTATATACGATTTCCTGTCACTTATCTCGCTCTGATTTTTTGCGGGAAGATGCGCGCGGCGTCAATTTCCGTCCCAGCCGGCCAATCGCGCCAGGAGCCACCACATGGCACGGCCTTTGAGCGCGCAGTTCAGGTTCTGCGAATGGGCGCATTCCGGACACTCTGCGGCCAGGCGCGCCAGCTCGCTGCCGGGGTTGGCCGCGATCCAGTCGGCGGCCCAGTTGCGGTCGCGGGAGCCGTTGCCGTCGCTGTCGTAGTCGCAATTGTCGTCGGCCATGCGTTCCATGTAGTTGATGTCGCCTCCCGGGGCAAAACTCTCGATGGCGGCGAAATCGTAGAGGAATTTGCCGTTGGCGCGGCAGAAGGAGCGGATCTGCTCGTTGCCCCGGTGCAGGTTGCCGTTGGCGCCGCCGCCGTCGAGATGACCGGTCATGTAGACGAATTGCACGTCCGGGTAATCCCGCTCCAGTCCGTCCATGGCGTCGAGATAAGCGCGGATGCCGCTTTCGCTGTTGTCGCTCACCCCGCCGCACCAGGACCAGATGACCACGTTGCGGTCGTTGCCGGGGCGGGAGAGCATCTCGATGGTGGCCGCCCGCCAGCCCAGGTCGCCTTCGTAGCCGAGATCGTCGGCGCCGCCGTCGTTGCCCCAGCAGTCGTTCAAAAAAACGCCCGGCTGCAGGCCCCAGTCAGAAAGGGTGAAATAGAAAACAGAACCCATGTCGCCGCGAGAGGCCAGCATGCCGCTGACCGGCTGGCTGCCGTGGGAGGTATGGCCGTAGCCGATGCGCAGGCGGCCGCGCGCCTGCTCGATCCAGGTGGCCGGGATCCTGGCGCTGTCGGTGCAGCGGTGGTCGATGATCCTGGAGGCGGCCGTGAGAGGATCCGGATCGTCCGCCGGCGGGCTTTCCTGCCGATCCGGGCTGCAGCCGGACAGCATGGCCATGACCACGAGCGCAAATATCCATCGAGAAAGGATCATCTCGTCCTCCATATGCCGATGCCCCTGTAAGATATGCCGACCCGGCCGAAAATCTCATGGACTGCCATTGGCTCGAATTTTACAGCAGGCTCGACGGCCGAAGACAACAGCTTGAAAATTTCGTGGAATACAAGCGCTCATGGGAGCAAGCCCGCTTCCTGGCGGCTCAACTTCGAACCTCCGTGTTTACTAATGCCCATCATTCATCTATAATGGCGTGGATGAGACTATTCACCGGCATCGCTCTGGGCGACGAGGTCAGGGAGAACGTCCTCAAGGAATTGAAGCCGTTCCGCAAGGCGGGCGCTCCCCTGCGCTGGACCGACGAGTCCAACCTCCACCTGACCTTGAAATTCATCGGCGAGGTCGCCGAGCCCGTGGCTGCGAGCGTGGGCGCGGCCCTGGAAGCGCTGCCCCCCGCTCCCCCGTTCCGCCTGCGTTTGCGCGGTTTCGGCAAGTTTCCCGCCGGCGACGGGCTGCACGTCCTTTGGGCCGGGGCGGAGGAGAGCCCGGAATTGCATGCCCTGTTTGCCGGCACGGAGGCCGCCCTGGCTCCGCTGGGCATCGGCCGCGACACTCGTCCCTTCCATCCCCATGTCACCCTCGCCCGCAGCCGGACCCGGTCTCGGCGGGGCGCTGACGGATTCAAGAGCGTCGTCTCGCTGCTGCAGGAAAAAGGCGGCATTTTCCTCGGCGAATGGCAGGTGACGGCCCAGCGGCTTTATTCCAGCCGCCTGACCGCCGATGGTTCTTCCTACACCGTTCTGAAGGAGATTCCCCTTGTCGAGTCATGAGATCCTTTACGTGCTCTGTTCCTACCTGCTGGGCTCCGTCCCTTTCGGCTACCTCATATTCCTTTTCAGCGAGGGCAAGGATATCCGCGCCACGGGCAGCGGCAATATCGGCGCCACCAACGTGCTGCGCAGCAAGGGCAAGCTGGCCGGCCTGGCCACGCTGGCCCTGGACATCCTGAAAGGGGCGCTGCCGATCGTCTATGGCCGCGTCCATTTCGACC
>CAZLSH010000115.1:0-5417 GCA_964562095.1 uncultured Clostridia bacterium
CCGCGAAGGCGGCCGCACCATCGGCGCCGGCAGCGTCACCGATATCATCGAGTAAACGAGGAGAACATGCTGACCAAAATCAGGATCAAGCTGAAATCGTTCGATAACCGCGTGCTGGACAAGTCGTCGGCGGAGATCGTGGCCAAGGCCAAGCGCACCGGCGCCGTGGTCACCGGCCCCATCCCCCTGCCGACGCACATCGAGCGCTTCTGCGTACTGCGTTCGCCGCATACCGACAAGAAATCCCGCGAGCACTTCGAGCGCCGCTCGCACTCCCGCCTGATCGAGATCCGCGAGCACAATGACGACACGATCTCCGAGCTGAAGAAAATGGATCTTCCGGCCGGGGTCGAGGTCGAGGTGAAGTCCAACTAACCAAGAAGGTGAAAAGATGATACAGGGAATAATCGGAAAAAAGATCGGCATGACCCAGGTGTTCACCGATGACGGCCACGTCATCCCGGTGACCATGATCCAGGCGGGTCCCTGCCTGGTCATCCAGAGAAAAGGCCTGCCCGGCCGCGAGCCGCGGGCCCAGCTGGGCCTCGTCGAGCCCCGGCAGGTCAAGAACGTCAACAAGCCGCAAAAGGGCCACTTTGCCAAGGCCAACGTGCCGCCCACGCGCCGGCTGCACGAGTTCGCCCTGGACGACGCCGGCCCCAAGGTCGGTGACACGGTCAGCGTGGACATCTTCAGCGAGAGCGAGATCGTCAACGTCTGCGGCACCACCAAGGGCAAGGGTTTCCAGGGCGTGGTCAAGCGCCATGGCTACGCCGGCGGCCGCGGCAGCCACGGCTCCATGTTCCACCGCGCCATCGGCTCGGCCGGCAGCAATACCTATCCCGGCGAAGTCATCAAGGGCAAGGGCATGCCGGGGCGCATGGGCGGCCGGCAGCGGACGATCAGGGGCCTGGAGGTCGTCAAGGTCGACAAGGAGCGGAACGTGCTCATGGTGCGCGGCGCCGTCCCCGGCTGCAACGGCAACTATCTCTATGTTCTGAAAAAATCCTGGAAAAGGAGATAAGGCATGGTCAAGGTAAAAGTCCGCAACATAAAAAACAAGGAAGTCAGCGAGCTGGAGCTTCCCGAGGCCATCTTCGACTATCCGCTGAAGGAACACCTGATCTACGAGGCGGTCAAGAACTACAACGCCAACCAGCGCCAGGGCACGGCCTGCACCAAGACCCGCGCCGAGGTGTCGGGCAGCGGCAAGAAGCTCTGGAAGCAGAAAGGAACCGGCCGCGCGCGCATGGGCGCCCTGCGCTCGCCCCTGTGGCGCAAGGGCGGCACGACCTTCGGCCCCAAGCCCCGCGACTATTCCTACGAGATGCCCAAGAAGGCCCGGCGCAACGCCATCAAGTCGGTGCTCTCCGAAAAGGTGCGCAACGACCGGCTGCTGGTCCTCGACGAGTTGAAACTGACTTCGGCCAAGACCAAGGACGCGCTCAAGGCACTGAAGCATTTCCGCTTCGACAAGCTGCTGATCGTCGACCAGCGCGGCAACAACGACCTGATGCTGTCCACGCGCAACATCCCCCACGTCAAGGCCATCGACGTGGGCGAGATGAACATTTACGACTCGCTGCTCTACGACCACATCATGCTGTCCGTCGACGCGGTGAAGAAACTGGCGGAGGTGCTCAAATGAAGCTGGAATACGCCGAGATGATCCTGGCGCCCCTGGTCACGGAGAAGTCCACGACCCTCAAGGACGACCAGCGGCTGCTGTGCTTCAAGGTGCATCGCGACGCCAACAAGATCATGGTCAAGAAGGCCGTGGAAGAGCTGTTCAAGACCAAGGTCGCTTCGGTGCGCATCCTCAATTTCCAGGGCAAGGAAAAGCGCCACGGGCGCTACGTGGGCCGCAAGGCCGATTGGAAAAAGGCCTACGTCAAGCTGAGCCCCGAGGCCAAGATGATCGAATACGTCGAGGTGATCTAATGGGCATCAAAACATTCAACCCGGTGACGGCGGGCCTGCGCTCCCGCGCCGGCTACACCTTCGAGGAGCTGACCGCGGACAAGCCCTACCGCAAGCTCCTGAAGTCGCTGCCCAAGAGCGGCGGCCGCAACAACCTGGGGCGCATCGCCGTCCGCCACCATGGCGGCGGCCACAAGCGCATGTACCGCATCATCGATTTCCGCCGCGACAAGCTGGATATCACCGGCACCATCGAGACCATTGAGTACGACCCCAACCGCACGCCGCGCATCGCCCTGGTCAAGTACCGCGACGGCGAGCGCCGCTACATCCTGGCGCCGCTGGGGGTCAAGGTCGGCGACACGGTGCTGTCCACCGACGGCGAGGCCGAGATCCTGCCCGGCAATGCCCTGCTGATCCGGAACATTCCGGTGGGCACCAACATCCACAACGTGGAGATGAGCCCGAAGCGCGGCGGCCAGCTGGCGCGCACCGCCGGCGCCTATGCCACGCTGATGGCCAAGGAGAGCGAGTACGCGCTGCTGAAGATGCCATCGGGCGAACTGCGCAAAATCCATATCCTCTGCCGGGCCACCGTCGGCCAGCTGGGCAACGTCGAGCGCGCCAACCTCAAGGTGGGCAAGGCGGGCCGCACCCGCTGGCTCGGCTGGCGCCCGCACGTGCGCGGCACGGTCATGAACCCCATCGACCACCCCCTGGGCGGCGGCGAGGGCAAGACCAAGGGCGGACGCCACCCGGTGACCCCCTGGGGCAAGCCCACCAAGGGCTACAAGACGCGCAAGAACAAGCGCACCCAGAAATTCATCGTCAAAAGGAGAAAGTAACGCATGAGCCGCTCAGTAAAAAAAGGCGTCTATATCGACGAGAAGCTGCTGAAGAAAGTCGTGGAAACCAAGAACTCCGGGCGCAAGGAGGTCATCAAGACCTGGTACCGGCGCTCGACCGTCATCCCCGAGATGGTGGGCATGACCGTGGCGGTGCACAACGGCAAAAAGTTCATCCCCATCTTCATCACCGAGAACATGGTGGGGCTGAAACTGGGCGAGTTCGCCGAGACGCGCACCTATCGCGGCCATTCGTCCAAGGACAAGGCCGCCGCCGTGCCGGCGAAGTCGTAGGAGGACCGCCATGAGCGAAATCGCAGTCGCCAAGGGCCGCTACCTGAGGATCTCGCCGCAGAAGAGCCAGCTGGTCGTCAACCTGATCCAGGGCAAGGACGCGGGCGAAGCCCTGACCATCCTGAAGTTCTCCCGGCGCCAGAAGGCGGCGGGCATCGTCATGGACATCCTGCGCTCGGCCATCGCCAACGCCCAGGTCAAGTTCCCCAACATCGACGTGGACAACCTCTATATTTCCAGGACCCACGTGGGCCGGGCTCCGCACCTGAAGCGCTTCCGCCCGGCTCCGCGCGGACGCGCCATGCGCATCCTGAAGCATTCCAGCCACATCAGCCTGTATCTCGACGAAAGGAAGGGAAAATAATGGGACAGAAAACGCATCCGTACGGCTTCCGCCTCGGCTTCAACAAGGGTTGGCTTTCGCTGTGGTACGGCAAGGGGCAGCATTACATCGACCAGTTCCACACCGACATCCAGATCCGCAGGAAGATCAAGGAGAAATACAAGCACGCCGGCATCGCCTCCATCGAGGTCAAGCGCATCGCCGACACCGTCCGCGTGCAGATCAACACGGCCCGGCCGGGCATTCTCATCGGCAAGGGCGGCGCCGGCATCCAGGAGCTGAAGAAGTTCATTTCGGGAGTCACCAAAAAGAGCCTGGAAAAGATCTTCGTCGAGGTGCTGGAGATCCGCAACCCGGAGCTGGTGGCCCAGCTGATCGCCGAGGGCGTGGCTTTCCAGATCCAGCGCCGCATCTCCTACCGCCGCGCCATGCGCAAGGTCGTTGATTCCACGCTGCGCGCCGGCGCCACCGGCGTCAAGATCCGCCTCTCGGGGCGCCTGGGCGGCGCCGAGATCGCCCGCGCCGAATGGTACCTGGTCGGCAAACTGCCCCTGCAGACGCTGCGCGCCGACATCGACTACGGCTTCACCGAGGCCTTTACCGATTACGGCCAGATCGGCATCAAGGTGTGGGTCTACAGCGGCGACAAGGAAAAGGAGCGCTACCGCAAGCAGGAAATCGAGATCGAGGAAAAAGGAGAATAACCATGTTGATGCCAGCGAAGGTCAAGCATCGGAAGGTCTTCCGCGGCAAGCGCCGCGGCGTGGCCACCAAAGGCAATAAACTGGAATTCGGCGACTTCGGGCTGCAGGCGCTCCAGAACGACTGGATCACCGCCCGCCAGATCGAGGCCGGCCGCGTCGCCATCAACCGCTTCATCAAGCGCGGCGGCAAGCTGTGGGTGCGGGTCTTCCCCTTCAAGCCCGTGACCAAGAAGCCGGTCGAGGTGCGCATGGGCAAGGGCAAGGGCGATCCGGAGTTCTGGGTCGACGTCGTCAAGCGCGGCCGCGTCCTCTATGAGCTGGAAGGCGTCAGCGAGGACCTGGCCCGCGAGGCCATGAAGCTGGCGCAGCGCAAGCTGCCGTTCAAGACCCGGTTCATTTCGCGCGCCGGCATAGGAGCGGGACTATGAAGACCAAGGATATTCGCGCCATGGCGGCGAACGAGATCGAAAGCAAGCTCGCCGAGCTGAAGGACAAACTGTTCAAGCAGAAGTTCCAGAAAACCCTGGGACAGGCGGAGAATCCCTACAAGATCCGGCAGACCAGAAGGGATATCGCCAAGTACATGACCATACTGAAGGAAATGAGGTCGCACAATGGAAACGAAGCAGAAACAAGAAAAGGGTAAGCGCTCGCTGCAGGGCGTGGTCGTGACGGCCAAGGCCGAAAAGACCGTGACCGTCAGCGTGGAGCGGGTCATCCAGCACGCCGAGTACGGGAAGACCATCAAGAAGAAAACGACCTTTCTGGCCCATGACGAGGCCAGAAAGTGCCGTCCGGGTGACATCGTGACCATCCAGCCGGTTCGTCCCTTGAGCAAGAGGAAGCGCTGGCTGGTGACCCACGTGACCCCGGTGACGCAGAAGATCGAGGTGCCCAATGATACAGATGCAGACCAGGCTTAAAGTCGCCGACAATTCCGGGGCCAAAGAGGTCATGTTCATCCGCGCCGTGGGCGGCGACGTGGGCAAGATCGCCCGCATCGGCGATGTCTTTGTCGGTTCGGTGAAACTGGCCGAGCCCAACGCCAAGCTCAAGAAGGGCGACGTCATCCGCGCCGTCATCGTGCGCACGCGCAAGGAAAGCCGGCGCAAGGACGGCTCCTACATCCGCTTCTCCGACAATGCCGCCGTGATCATCGACAAGGCCAATGAGCCCGTCGGCACGCGCGTTTTCGGTCCCGTGGCCAGGGAGCTGCGCGAGAAAAAGTTCATGAAGATCGTGTCCCTGGCACCCGAGGTGATCTAAATGACGAAATTCAAGCTGAAGAAGAATGATCCGGTGATCGTCAAG
>CAZLSH010000116.1:0-2926 GCA_964562095.1 uncultured Clostridia bacterium
GCACTGCTCGATGTAGAAGGCCTTGCTGAACGCCTTCAGGTCGATCTTGACGGCCCCCAAATATCGGCACAGCTCGCGCATCGGCCGCTTCTCGATGAAGCCGTTGCTGATCATGACGTTGGGCACGCCGCTTTCCTTTCCCAGCGCGGCGCAGTCGCGCATGTACTCGAAAAAAACGACGGGCTCGCCGTAGGTGTGGGCGACGACCCGGCAGCGGTTGTTCCGCGCCTGGCGGATGACCGCCTCGGGCGCCAGGTCGATGGTCTCCACGTCCTCGGGCCGGCGCTGGGAGATCTCCCAGTTCTGGCAGAAGCGGCAGGTGAAGTTGCAGCCGGCCGTGGCCAGCGAAAACGCCCGGCTGCCGGGCAGGAAGTGGAACAGGGGCTTCTTTTCGATGGGGTCGACGTGGACCGAGCAGGGCTGGCCGTAGACCAGGGTGTGGTAGGTCCCGCCCCGGTTCTCGCGCACGTTGCACAGGCCGCGGCCGCCGTCAGCCACCCGGCATTGGTGGGGGCAAAGGCGGCATTGGACCCGGTGGCCTGCCATCTTGTCGTAGTAGGCGGCCTCGCTGCCCCGGGGCTTCCGCGTCTTGGCCCGGGCGCGGGCGGGCAGCGGCAGCAGGGCGGCGCCCGAGCAGGCCAGGAGCCTGGCGAAAACGCGGCGCGAAAGGGTCATTGTCCGGCCTCCCTTTCGCTGAACACCTGGGCCTGGAAGGTGAAGAATTTCATGGCGGGCGAGTTGCGGTAAGCGTCGCGCTCCAGCCCGGCTTTCCGGCAGAGCCGGCCGAGAAACTCGTCCAGGGTCCAGCCGGTTTCGCTCGCCACCTGGGGCAGGAAGACGGCCTGGGCGGCGCCGTCGCGGATGACCACGCCGTCGGTTCCCAGGCGGATGGCGCGGTAGTTGGCGGCGGGCCGCAGCGGCGTCATCACCGAGATCTCGATCTCCACGCCGTCGAGCTCGCGCTCCCTGAGCGGCGGGAAGCGCGGGTCGGCGAAAGCGGCGTTCAGGGCGTTGGCGGCCACGCCGCGGCAGAGCGGCTCGACGCCGACGATGCTGCCGATGCAGCCGCGCAGCTCGCCGCTCTTGCGCAGGGTGACGAACACCCCCGATTTTTGCAGCAGCCGGGGGCGGTGGGAGAACCGTTCCTCCAGGTTGGCGGGAACCGGCCGGCCCTGGAAGCGTTCGCGCAGGACGGAGCGGGCCAGATCCAGCAGCAGCCGCCGCTCGCCGCGATCGAGCGCGTCGGGGACCTCCGCCGCTGCTGCCTCTTCGGTGAAGAGGAGCGAGGCGTAGCTGACGCTGGTCGAGTAGTCGCCGCTCAGGTCGCCCGAGCGGCAGTACGCGGCCAGCGATGTCCGGCAGCCTTTTTTCTCGAACAGGCGGATCAGCACGCCGATGGGGACGAAGCCGCAGGCCGTGATCCCGGTCTTCTCGCGGTAGGCGAAATAGTCCTCGAAGTCGAGGTTCAGCACCGGCTTGATGAACCCCTTGTCCAGCTTCTCCAGGTTGGCGGCCAGGTCGCGGCGGAACGGCGTGTAGCCGAAGTCGGCCCCGTAATGGGTCAGGTCGCTGCTGGCCACGACCAGGGTGCGGCCGTCGACGAGCGGGCGGATGGCGGATGCCATGCGCGCGAAATCGCCCTTGTTCAGCGCACCGAAAAGGATGGGGACGATGCGGTAGTCCTTGTTGCCCAGCGCCTGCTGCAGGAAGGGGAGCTGGTTCTCCAGCGAGTGCTCGTGGCGCATGGCGCTGCGGTCGGTCCTGAACAGGCGGTCCCTGGCCAAAATGCGGCATGCGTCCCGGTCCACCGCGACCTCGCCCAGGGGGGTGGTCCAGGCAGCGTAATCGTCGACGCAGGCGCCGTAGAACCCGGAGCGGTGCGAGCTGCCCAGGAGAATGACGCGGCGGATGCCCTGAGTCGGGGAAATGGCCCTGTATGCCTTGGCGGCGCAGCGCCCCGAGTACTGGAAGCCGGCGTGGGGGGCGACAAGGGCGCGCACGGCGACCCCTTGTTCAGGCGCCGGCAGCTCGTTGAAAAAACCGTCGAGCAGCCTTTGCAGCTGCGCCTCGTCGGCGGGGTACCAGGGGCCGGTGTTCAAATAGGGACGCACGTCTCCGGCGGCTGCCAGAACCAGCGGCAGGAACAAGAGGATCCATCCGCGTTTCATCATGACCTCTGGCTTCATGGTAACCTTAACCAATGCGGGTGTCAATCAAATAAGACGTCAGATGTTAGACGTTAGACGCTAGCAAGAAAAGACCCTTTCCTTGGAACTCATTCATATTTTGTCTTTTTCTTGCTAACATCTAACTTCTAACGTCTAACGTCTTTTCTATATTCCGCAATCGCACCCTCTCCCGCTTCGCGGAAGGCCCTGGACACGCCGCCGATGCCGAGCTTGACGCCGCCGAAGACGCGCGAAACCAGCAGCCCCCCGGCCAGGTCCTCGCGGCGCAGGAGCTCGAGCAGCACCCGCCCCGGGTGGCCGACCTCGCCGTCGTCGCGCGAGCGCCCGCCTGTTTCGTCGCGAAACGCCCAGCAGTGGTGGTTGGCCTTGCGATGCTCGCCTTTCTTCAGCCGCACCATCTTCAGCGCGTCCTCCTCGCCGGCGGCGGGGAAGAGGACGGCGAAGAAGCGCGAGCGCTCGCAGACGTGCTTGAATTCAACGACGCGGTCGATTTTCATTCTGCCGGACAGAATAGGCCGGAGAGCGGTGCGTGTCAAGCGTTCAAGACCTTACGGATCTAAGTGGTAGTGATAGTGATAGTGATAGTCAGAGAAGAGCATTTCCTGTTCTTTCTCGTCACGCATCACAAGAACTTGTTGATTGTCTTGCTAACGTCTAACGTCTAACGTCTGGTGCCAGTGTTAGTGTTAGTGATAGTGTTAGCAGGAGAGCTTACGGGCATTAGTGGTAGTGGTAGT
>CAZLSH010000116.1:2936-5410 GCA_964562095.1 uncultured Clostridia bacterium
TCTTGCTAACGTCTAACGTCTACGCCTGACATCCGGTGCCAGTGTTAGTGTTGGTGTTAGCAGGAGCCATGAAGCGACCTCAATAGGACGGTGGATTTGTCTTCAAGTAGGGGCGGGTCTCAGACCCGCCCGTGCCGGTAATACCAGGGAATCTCTTCTCTTTCTTTGTCTTGCTGTCACTGACACTGACACTGACACTGATAGTGATTTTTGAGTTTTTTTTCCATTTGCCGCGCCGCATTGACACGGAGTGCAAACGCCTGTATCATGCTCAAGTTAAAAAATAACGAAATCGCGCCCCTCGGGCCGCGTGAGGAGCCGGAGATGATCCTGCATCAGCAGTTCGTGCGCGTCGCCAAGCGGAACGAGGCCAAGCTGGCCATCATCGACCGCACCCTGGACCGGCGCATCACCTACAAGCGGGCATTGATCGGCGCCCTGGTCCTGGTCCGCAAGTTCGCCGGCTACGACCCGGGCTTTCTGGGCATCATGATGCCCAATTCGGCCGGATCGGTGCTGTCCATCCTGGCGACGCTCATGGGCGGCCGCGTGCCGGTGATGATCAACTATTCCACCGGGGCTGCGGCCAATTGCGAGTACGCCCAGAAGAAATGCGCCTTCCGGACGATCATCACCTCCAGGGCGCTGTGCCAGAAGATCAACTGCCCGCATGTCGAGGGCATGGTCTACCTGGAAGACGTCATGAAAACGGTCTCGATCCTCGACAAGGTGCGGGCGGCCCTGAAGGCCGGGCGCCCCGTGGAACGCCTGTTGAAGTCGATCCATGCCGGCGACGGGAACGACACCCTGCTCATCCTGTTCACCAGCGGCAGCGAAAAGGAGCCCAAGGGCGTGCAGCTGACCCACCGCAACATCGCCGCCAATTACGAGAGCCTGAAGAAGGCCTACGACTTCCACAGCGGGGACATCTTCCTGGCCAACCTGCCGTATTTCCATGTCTTCGGACAGACGGCCAACCTCTGGGTGCCGCTGCTGGAAGGGATGACCCTGGTCACCTACGCCAACCCCCTCGACTTCAAGGCCATCAGCGCCATCGTGCGCGAGGAGCAGGTGACGCTGATGGCCGGGACGCCGACGTTCTTCTGGGGCTACCTGCGCAATTCCCGACCGGGCGACTTCGAGACGGCGCGCATCCTGCTCAGCGGCGCCGACAAGTGCCCGCAGGCCCTGCGCGACGGTTTCCTGAAGAAGCACGGCAAGACGCTGCTCGAGGCGTACGGGGCCACCGAGACCAGCCCGGGCATCACGGTCAACACCCTGGCCCACAACCGCCCCGGCAGCGTGGGCCGGCCGCTGGACGGCGTCGAGGTGCGCATCGAGCATTACGAGACCGGCGAGAGCTGCGCCGTGGGCGAGATCGGCAAGATCCTGGTCAAGGGCGACAACGTCATGAAGGGCTATTTCGACGACTTCGAGCAGACCTCGCTGAGCATCCGCCACGGCTGGTACGACACCGGCGACATGGGCTACATGGACGAGGACGGCTATTTCTGGCACGTGGGCCGGCTGAAGCGCTTCCTGAAGATCGGCGGTGAAATGGTCTCGCTGGTCAAGGTCGAGGACGTGCTGGAGAAGCTGCTGCCCGGCGACGTCGAATGCTGCGTGGTCGAGATCCCCGACCCGCTGCGCGGGGCGCGCATCGTCGCCGCCGTCACCCAGCAGGTCGACGAGAAGGCCATCCTGAAGGAGATGGCCGAGCAGCTGCCCAGGATCGCCCTGCCCGGCCGCTTCGTGGTCATCGCCGAGATGCCCAAGCACGGCAGCGGCAAGGTCGACTTCCGCGCCATCACCGAGCGGGCGCGGGAAATGGTGCAGGGCAGATAGCCCTGATTTTCGCCCGCCGCTCATTTGACAATGCGCCCGAACCCCATTAGAATCTCCCTGGAAAAACATTCAAGGAGGACCGATATGGGAAAGAAGATTCTGCTGGCGACCGAGAAGCCGTTTGCCAAGATCGCGGTGGAGGGGATCAGGGAAATTTTCGCCAAAGCGGGCTATGAACTCCTGCCGCTGGAAGGCTACAAGGCCAAGGAAGACCTGCTCAAGGCCGTCGCCGGCGTCGACGGCATGATCATCCGCAGCGACATCGCCGACGAGGCGGTGCTCAACGCCGCCGCCCAGTTGAAGATCGTGGTGCGCGCCGGCGCCGGCTACGACAACATCGACCTCAAGGCCGCCAGCGCCAAGGGCGTCGTGGCCATGAATACTCCGGGCCAGAACTCCAACGCCGTCGCCGAGCTGGTTTTCGCGTTGATGCTGTACCTGGCGCGCGGGGCCTTTTCCGGCAAGTCGGGGAGCGAGCTGCGCGGCAAGAAGCTGGGGCTGCAGGCCTACGGCGCCGTCGGCCGCTGCGTGGCGCCCATCGCCCGGGGCTTCGGCATGGAGGTCTTCGCCTTCGACCCGTTCGTCCCGGCCGCGGCCATGAAGAAGGACGGCGTCGTGCCGGTCACGGC
>CAZLSH010000117.1:0-5352 GCA_964562095.1 uncultured Clostridia bacterium
TTGGCCCTGTGCGTCAACAGCTACAACGACAAGGGCAAGCACGACCCCGACAAGATCATCGACTTCGTCAAGATGGCCGAGCCCAGCTTCGGCGCCGTCAACCTGGAGGACATTTCCCAGCCGAACTGCTACAAGGTCCTCGACACCCTGCGCGAGGCGTGCAACATCCCGGTATGGCACGACGACGCGCAAGGGACTGGCTCGGTCACCCTGGCCGGCCTGATCAACGCCCTGCGCGTCGTGGGCAAGGATCTCAAGAACGTCCGCATCGTCTATTACGGCGCCGGGGCGGCCAACACGACCATCGCCCGGCTGATCATCCAGGCCGGCGCCGACCCGTCCAAGATGATCATGTTCGACACCACCGGCACCCTGCACCTGGGCCGCGACGACATCAAGGCCGACCCGGCCTTCTACCGCAAGTGGGAGCTCTGCCAGAAGACCAACCCCGACCGCGTCAGCGATATCGAAAAGGCGATCAGCGGCGCCGACGTGCTCATCGCCGTCAGCAAGCCGGGCCCGAACACGGTCAAGCCGGAGTGGATCCAAAAGATGGCGAAAAAGGCCATCGTCTTCGCCTGCGCCAACCCCGTCCCGGAGATCTATCCCTACGCGGCCAAGGAGGCCGGCGCCCATATCGTGGCCACCGGCCGCGGCGATTTCCCCAACCAGGTGAACAACTCGCTCGGCTTCCCCGGCATCCTCAAGGGGGCGCTGGTGGTGCGCGCGAAGAAGATCACCGACGAGATGGCCATCGCCGCCGCCTACTCCATGGCCAACTTCGCCCAGAAGAAGGGGATCCACCCCGACCGCATCATGCCCACCATGGACGAGACCGAGGTGTTTGCCCAGGAGGCCGCCGACGTGGCCGTCCAGGCCGTCAAGGACGGCGTGGCGCGCATCGAGAAGTCCTGGGACGAGGTCTTCAAGAAAACCATGGCCGACATCAAGGAAGCGCGCGACGCCATGGGGCTGCTGATGGAGAAAGGCTTCATCAAGGAGCCTGACCTGAAGCTCCTGGAGGACGCGGTCCAGAAGGCCGTGGATGCGGTGAAGTAAGCGGCATGTTCTTTGCGAGGTAGGGGCACGGCACGCCGTGCCCCTACGTGAGAGGCTTCCAGGCCGAAATTCACTTTTCCCCTTGACTAATCTGAGGGAAAATTATAAAGTAGCGTTTCCGGCTTTGAGATTGACTTAAATGAGGGGAAAATGAAAACAGTGAACCTTTCGCAAGTCAAGGAAAAGGTCAAGCAGGCCGTCCAGGAAGCCAATTTCATCATCGACAAGGACCTGAAAAAACTTGTCAAGAGCTGCTATCCCACTGAGGAATCTCCCGCCGGCCAGGAGGTCCTCAGCCAGATCCTGAAGAACGCCGACATCGCCGCCGAGGAGAAGCTGGCCCTGTGCCAGGACACCGGCCTGGCCGTCTTCTTCATCGAGATGGGGGAGAAGGTGCAGCTGGAGTACGCCGGTTTCCAGAGCCTGAAGGACGCCATCACCCAGGGCACCATCGAGGGCTACGGAGAAGGCTACCTGCGCAAATCGGTCTGCGATCCCCTGAGCCGCAAGAACAGCGGCGACAACACCCCGGTCTTCATCCACTGGGACATCGTTCCCGGCGACGTCTTCAAAATGACCTTCATGGCCAAGGGCGGCGGCGCGGAGAACATGAGCGCCCTGAAGATGATGCCGCCCTCGGCGGGTGTCCAGGGCATCGAGGACTTCGTCGTCGAGACGATCTCCAAGGCCGGGCCCAATCCCTGCCCGCCCACGGTGGTGGGGGTCGGCATCGGCGGCAACTTCGACACCTCGGCGCTGCTGGCCAAGAAAGCGCTGCTGCGCAAGCCGGTGGGCGCGCCGCATGCCGACCCGCTGTACGCCGACATGGAGAAGCGCATCCTGGAACGCATCAACAAGCTGGGCATCGGGCCGATGGGGCTGGGCGGGCGCACCACGTCGCTGGCCGTACACATCGCCAGCCACCCCTGCCACATCGCCTCGTTCCCGGTGGCGGTCAACGTCAACTGCCACTCGCACCGCATCGTCGAAATCGAAATTTAGAGCCTTATGGGAAATTTGCTGCGCATCCTGCGAAGAAAAATTGCCATCAAAGGCTCTTATCCAGCTATGCTGGGTTAGGAGGATACCATGGTAGAAATCAGGTTCCACGGCCGCGGCGGCCAGGGGACGGTCATCGCCTCCAAGATACTGGCCGATGCCGTTTCCAAGGAAGACAAGTACGTCCAGGCTTTCCCCCAGTTCGGGGTGGAGCGCCGCGGCGCGCCGGTCTTCGCCTTCATCCGCATCGATGACCAGCCCATCTACGTGCGCTCCAAGATCATCGCCCCCGATCACATCATCGTCGTCGATCCCTCGCTGATCGACGCCATCGACGTGACCGAGGGGCTCAAAAAAGGCGCCAAGATCCTGATCAACACCGGCCACAAGCCGAAGGAGTTCAAGCACCTGGGCAAGAAATTCCATGTCTACACCATCGACGCCAACGAGATCGCCATCAAGTACAAGCTCGGCTCCAAGGCGGCGCCCATCGTCAACACCGCCATATTGGGCGCTGTGCCGCGCATCTTCGACTTCGTCCGGCTGGAGTCGATCCTGCAGGCCGTGCGCGACGGCGTGCCGGTCAACCCCGACGACGCCGCCGCGGCGGCCCGGGAAGCCTACGAGTCGGTGAAAGGAGTCTGACATGGCCAAAGAAAGAAAAAAGATCGAATTTCAGAAACTCGACGAACTGCCGCCCATGGCGCAGAGCCTGCGCTCCATGGCCGCCAATCCCACCGGCTCCTGGCGCAACCTCAAGCCGGTGATCGACCTGGCCAACTGCATCCACTGCACGATCTGCTGGAAGTTCTGCCCCGATGCCGCCATCGACTGGCTGGACGACAACCCGGTGATCAATTTGGATTTCTGCAAGGGCTGCGGCATCTGCGCCGAGGAATGCCCCAAGAAATGCATCGAGATGGTCAAGGAGGGCAAATGAAAAAAGTCATGATGGGCAACCACGCCATATCGCACGGCGCCACCCTCTCGCGCGTGCAGGTCATCGCCGCCTATCCCATCACCCCGCAGACGCAGGTGGTGGAGCTGCTGTCGGAGATCGTCGCCGACCAGAAGCTGAAGGCCGAGTTCATCAAGGTGGAGTCGGAGCACTCGGCCATGGCCGCCTGCATCGGCGCCTCGTCGGCCGGCGCCCGCGCCTTCACCGCCACATCGGCGCAGGGGCTGGCCCTGATGCACGAGCTGCTGCACTGGGCCGCCGGCGCTCGCCTGCCGATCGTCATGGCCGACATCAACCGCGCCATGGCGCCGCCCTGGACCATCTGGAGCGACCAGACCGACTCACTGTCGCAGCGCGACACCGGCTGGATGCAGTTCTACTGCCAGTCCAACCAGGAAGTGCTCGACAGCGTGATCATGGCCTACAAGGTGGCCGAGAAGGTCCTGATGCCGGTGATGATCGTCCTCGACGCCTTCTCGCTTTCGCACACCTACGAGATCGTCGACCTTCCCGACCAGGCGCTGGTGGACAAGTACCTGCCGCCCTTCGACTACAAGTACAAGCTCGACGTCAACGATCCCCACGCCTACGGCGGGCTGACCACTCCCGACTGGTTCATGGAATTCCGCGTCAAGATGCAGGAGGCCATGGACCAGGCGCTGGTGGAGATCAAAAAGGAGGCGGTGGAGTTCGAGAAGGCCTTCGGCCGCCGCTATGACCCGGTCGAGCCCTACATGATGGACGACGCCGACATCGTGCTGGTCACCTCGGGCACATCCGCCTCGACGGCGCGCTACGCCGTCGACCTAATGCGCAAGAAGGGCAAGAAGGTGGGCAACCTGCGCATGCGCCTGCTGCGTCCCTTCCCCTTCGCCGACGTGCGCGAGCATCTGAAGAACGCCAAGAAAGTGGTCGTCGTCGACCGCGACATCTCCTACGGCTACCACGGCATCTGGGCCCAGGAGGTGAAGTCGGCTCTCTACGGCTTCTCCAAGGTCCCGGTGTTCAATTTCATCGCCGGCCTGGGCGGCCGCGATATCTTCCCGGAGACCTTCGTGAACATCGTGAACCAGGTGAAGAAGATGAAGAAACCCGACCAGGAACTGTACTGGGTGGAGGTGAAAAGATGAAACCGACGTTACCCCTTGAAGAACTGATGAGCCCGGGCCACCTGGCCTGCCAGGGCTGCGGCGCCGGCATCGCCATGCGCACCACCCTGAAGGCCCTAGGCCATGATGCGATGTTCACCTTCCCCGCCTGCTGCTGGACGGTGATCGACGGACCGTTTCCCTATTCCTGCCTGGAAGTGCCGCTGCTGCACATGGCCTTCGAGGCCACGGCGGCCACCGCGGCCGGCATCAAGGCGGCCATGAACGCCCTGGGCAAGGACAAAACCACCATCTGCGGCTGGGCCGGCGACGGCGGCACTTTCGATATCGGGCTGCAGGCCCTCTCCGGCGCCGCCGAGCGCAACGACGACATCTTCTACTTCTGCTATGACAACGAGGCGTACATGAACACCGGCATCCAGCGCAGCGGCGCCACGCCCTACGGCGCCTGGACGACCACCACGCCGGTCAAGCACTTCAAGAAGGAAGTGAAGAAGAGCGTCGACGACATCGTGGCCGCCCACAAGGTGCCTTACCAGGCCACGGCTTCGGTCGCTTATCCGGAAGATCTCTACAAAAAGCTGATCAAAGCCAAGGATATCCGCGGCTTCAAGTTCATCCATATCATCTCGCCCTGCCCCCCGGGCTGGAAGGCCCGCCCCGAGGACACGGTGAAGCTGGCGCGGCTGGCGGTGCAGACCGGTATTTTCCCGGTCTACGAGGTGGAAGCCGGCAAGTACGCGCAGACGGTGAAGACGCCCAACCGCAAGCCGGTCCTGGAGTACCTCAAGCTGCAGGGGCGCTTCAAGCACCTGAAAGAAAACGAAGTGGCCGATATCCAGAAGATGGTGGACACGCGCTACGCCGAGCTGGAGAAGAGATTCCAGGGCTGTTGAAGAAGACGTTAGACGTTAGATGTCAGACGTTAGACGTTAGATGCTAGACGTTAGACGACAGACGTTAGACGACAGACGTTAGACGTTAGACGACAGACGTTAGACGTTAGACGTTAGCAAGAAGGATGAGAGGGGAATTCCTCTCACTTCTTGCTAACATCTGACCACTAACGTCTAACATCTGGCTTTCGGATTGACAGGTACTCGCATTTCCTTTATAACACCTCGGGGGTACTTTCATGCGCGCCATTTTCATCGCCGTCGGCAGCGAGATGCTTGACCTGGACCGCGTCGACACCAATTCCATTCACGTGGCCCGGCGCCTGCGCCA
>CAZLSH010000118.1:0-1098 GCA_964562095.1 uncultured Clostridia bacterium
TTCACCGACAAGGGCGAGAAGCTGATCGACACTTCCGTCGTCAAAGTCGAATTCATGTAGAACCAAGCGCCGGCCATGGCGGGAACTGGAGCCGGGTACCGGCTTGCCGGACGGACGCCGATCATGACACCAACGGATGAATAACCGATGAACAATAAAATGAACGCCGCGCCGGAATTCATCACCGTCACCCGCAGCCGCGAACACAACCTCAAGCACATTTCGCTGCGCGTCCCGCTGCAGCGCCTGACGCTCGTCTGCGGCGTTTCCGGCAGTGGCAAATCGACACTGGCCAACGACGTTCTCTTCCGCGAGGGACAGGGGCGCTATCTGGAGAGTTTCTCGGCTTATGCGCGACGGTTCCAGGCGCGCCTGAACCGTTCGCAAACCGAAGCCGTCGATCCCATTCCTCCGGCGCTGGCACTGGGACAACGCCTGTCCCTGAACAACCCCCGTTCCACCGTCGCCACGCTCACCGACCTCCTCAGCCCGATCCGCATGCTGTTTTCGCGTTTTGCGCATCCCGCCCCAGACGGCAGGGTCACCCGCTCCCACCTTTCATTCAACCACTCCCTCGGTGCCTGCCCGCATTGCCAGGGACTGGGGCAGGTTCACGAGATCGATCCCGAAAAGCTGGTCCGCGACCCCCGCCGCAGCCTGCGCCGGGGCGCCCTCAGCCTCAGTACACCCAACGGCTATATCATCTATTCGCAGGTGACCATCGATGTCCTCGACCAGGTGTGCCGCGCCCACGGGTTTTCGGTCGACATCCCCTGGAACGAGTTGAGCGTTGATCAGCAGCGAGTGGTTTTTTACGGCAGCGACCGCGTGCAGGTCCCGTTCGGCAAGCATCCTCTGGAGTCGCGGCTGCGCTGGACCGGCATCACGCCCAAGCCCAGGGAAATGGGAACATACCGGGGCATCCTGCCCATCATGGAAGAGATCCTGCGCCGCGGCCCCAATCCGAACATCCTGCGCTACTGCCGCCGGCGCCCCTGTCATGCCTGCAACGGCCTGCGCCTGGCGGATCGCTTCCTGGGCCTCGCCTATCACGGCACCCCGTTGCGCCGCGTGTTGTCGTTCACCATCGCCGAATTG
>CAZLSH010000118.1:1108-5296 GCA_964562095.1 uncultured Clostridia bacterium
AACGGATGGCCATGCGCCCGCGGTCGTCGCGGCCGTCCCGCCGCGCATCGACGCAGCCGGAAGCGCTCATTCTGTCGGGATTGGTCGCCCAGGCCCGGCTCCTGCAGGGCCTCAGCCTGGGACACCTGGCGCTGCAGCGCGCCGTTCCCACCCTTTCCCGCAGCGAAGGCCAGCGAATCCAGATCGGCAACCTGCTGAGAAACCCCATCAGCGGCATGCTCTATGTCATCGACGAACCGGGATCGGGGCTTCATCCACGGGAAAAGATCTTCCTGTACCGCAAGTTCCGCGAACTGCTGGCCATCGGCAGCACCGTGGTCATGGTCAGCCACGATCGCCAGGCCCTGGCGTTCGCCGATTGGGTGATCGAGCTGGGGCCGGTCGGCGGCGCCGAGGGCGGCCATCTGCTGTTCTGCGGCAGCACGAGGGAATACCTCGCCGACCGCGTCGGGGCGCGGTCGCCCGAGGCTGAGCCGCCCGGTCGCTCTCCCGCAGGCGAGGCGATGACGATCCTTGCCGCCGGGCCCCTGCAGAATAACACCCTGGTCATCCCGCGCCTGGAATTCCCCTCTCCGGCCATCATCGCGGTCTCAGGGCTATCGGGATCCGGCAAGAGCTCGCTGCTGGAGTGGATCGACGAGAAGGGACCCACCGCCATCCAGGGCGAAACGGCCTTCAACCGCGTCATCGCCATCGACCAGCAGCCGCTGGGCAAGAACAGCCGCAGCAACCCGGCAACCTACACCAAGCTGTTCGACGACATCCGCAAGCTTTTCGCGGCCCAGCCCACGGCCAGGGAATCCAACTTGAGTGCCTCGTCGTTCTCCTTCAATACCGGCCAGGGCTGCTGCAGCGCCTGCCAGGGCTCCGGCGCAATGGAAATCACCATGCATTACCTGGAGCCGCTCTATTCCCCCTGCCCGCAGTGCCAGGGCCGGCGCTACCAGGACCGCGTCCTGGACATCCGCTACCGGGGGCTGGCCATCGACGACGTGCTGAACCTGACCATTGCCCAGGCGCTGGAGTTCTTTGCCGGCGAGCAGCGCATCACGGCGCGCCTGCAAGTCCTTGCCGACCTGGGTCTGGATTATCTCACGCTCGGGCAGCCCTCCTCGACCTTGTCGGGCGGCGAGGCCCAGCGGGTCAGGCTGGCTTCGTTCATCCAGGACCGCCCGGCGCGTCAGACCCTGTACCTGCTCGATGAACCCTGCCAGGGCCTGCATGATCGGGATATCCCCTGCCTGCTCCATGCCCTGGGCAAGCTCCGCGCCCAGGGAGCCACCCTCATCGTTGCCGAGAACAATCCCCTCTTCATCGCCGGCTGCGACTGGCTGATCGAACTGTCGCCGGCGAGCGCAGGAGAAAGCAGCCTTTTTTTCAGCGACAGGGTCGCCGACATCCATCGGCATAAGGGATCGCTGGTCGCCGCTCTGCTGGCCGCGGGCGATCCTGCCGGGTGCGGCGGGACGATCATCCGGGCTGAACCCGACGCCGGCCCGCAGCCGGCGCCCTGCATCCGCATGCGGGGCGTCCGCACCCACAACCTGCGCAACGTTTCGGTCACGATCCCGGAAGGGGCTTTCACCGTGGTCGGCGGCCCGACGGGTAGCGGCAAGAGCTCGCTGATCCTGGACACCCTGTACAAGGCCTGCCGGCAACGCTATGCCGAACACCTGTCCCCGTATTTGCGCGACCGCCTGGCGCTGGCCGGCGGGGGCGACTGCGATGGGATCGACCCGGTCAAGCCGGCGGTGGCCCTGGCGGCCCGCTACCTGGAAGCCACTCCCCGTTCCACCGTCGGCACCCTGTCGGGCATCAACGACATGCTGCGCGTGCTGTTTTCGCGGGCGGGCAGCGCTGAACTGCCCGCCGGCTTCGCCCGGCTGCACGCGTCCCATTTTTCCTTCAACCACCAGGACGGCGCCTGCCCGGCGTGCGGCGGCCTGGGCCACGTGGTCGAGGCCGATGCCTCGCGCTGGCTGGTCGCCCCGGAAAAGCCCATGCTGCAGGGGGCTTTTTCCAACGAGAAGGCATGCCATTTTTTCCTGGACCCCCGGGGACGCCACATGGCCACCCTGCAAAGCGCCGCCAGGAAGCTGGATCTCGACATCGGGGCGAAGTGGCGCGACCTCAGCCCGGAAGCGCGGGCGATGGTCCTGGAGGGCTGCGCCGGAGATTTCACCGTCACCTGGGAATTCCAGCGCGGCCAGCGCAGCGGGGAGCAGCGATTCTCCTCGCCATGGATCGGCCTGAACCGGCTGATCATCCAGGATTACCTGCGCCGCAAGGAACACCGCGATCAGGGTGAACGATACGCCGCAGTGGTCTATAAAAAAACCTGCCCCTCGTGCCGGGGGCTGCGTCTGCGCGACTTTTCCCTGCGCAGCCGCGTCGGCGCCGTCAGCCTGGAAGAACTGCTGACCGCCCCGTTGACCGGGCTCAGGAAAAAGGTCGCCGGCACGGACGCCTTTTTCCCCGGCCGGAGCCCATCCGCCGCGGAACGCCTGGTATGCCGGGAAGTGCTGCCCGCCCTGAACCGGCACCTGGACAGCCTGATCCAACTGGGGATCGGTTACCTGACCCTCGGCCGCGCCGTGGACAGCCTCTCCAGCGGCGAGCACCAGCGCCTGCGCCTGGCTTCACTGCTCGCCAACCGCCTGAACTTCACTTTGTTCATCCTCGACGAGATCAGCCGCGGCCTGCACCCGTTCGACGTCGCCAACCTGCTGGGCATGCTGCGCCGCGCCCTGCCGCTGGGCGGCAACACCGTCGTTGCCGTGGACCAGCACCCCCTGGTCGCTGCCCAGGCCGACTGGACGATCCGCCTGGGGCCGGGAAGCGGCCGGCAGGGGGGGCAGGTCGTCGGCATGGGGCGCGATGAGCGGATGCCGCCCGTCGACCTGGCGATCGCACCGCCCGGCGGCGCCGCGCCGCGCGCGCGCTCCATCATCATTGCCGGGGCCCGCATCCACAATCTCGACGGCCTCGACCTGGCCATTCCGGCGCAGGGGCTGACCGTCCTGTGCGGCGTTTCCGGCAGCGGCAAATCGACCCTGCTGCATCGCGTCATCCGCGCAAGCGCCGTGGCCGGCCGGCCGGTCCATTGCGCGGCACTGAACGGGCTGGAGGCATTCGCAGCGACCGTTTCCTTCTCGGCGGCGAACGCATCGCGCGGCGGCGGCGCCAAGCTAAGAGATTTCCTGGGGATCAGCGCCGCCATCTTCGCGGCGTTCACGAACGCCGTACAGGACCCGACCCAACGCTCCCAACTGAAAAAAACGCTGGCCGCACCCGCCGCGGATTCTCTCTGCAGCCATTGCCGGGGCGAGGGCGAGTGGACGACCGATCTCGATTACATGGGCACCTTTGCCGAAACCTGCCCCCATTGCCGGGGCAGCGGCTTCAGCACCGGGCTCAGCGGGCTGCAACTGCACGGCATGACGTTGGCCGAACTGCTGGCCGGGGACCTGTCCGCGCTCTCCGACGAGACCGTCGCCGCCTGCCGCCTGCAAAAGGTCATCTTCGGCCTGAACGAATTCTCACTGGCCTACCTGAATCCGGACCGGAAGGTCGGCACGCTGTCCGCGGGCGAATACCAGCGGCTGCGCCTGGCCTATCTCTTTCTGAATCTGCAAAAATCCCCCAGCCTGCTGCTGCTGGACGAGCCCGACAGCGGCCTCAGCCCCGACGAATGCCGGCAGCTGATCCGGACCTTGAAATGCCGCCTGGCGCAAGGCCATGCGGCCATCGTCATCAGCCACCACCCGCTGATGATGGCCCAGGCCGATCAAATCATCGATCTTGGTCCCGGCGCCGGCGAGGAGGGAGGCCGGGTGACGGCCAGCGGCAGCCCGCAGGAGATCGTCGCCGGCCATTGGCCCCTCTCCAGGACCGCGGCCTACCTGAAGCAGTTGTTCGCAACCGGAAAAAGTCACAAGACGCCGGACATGCAAACGGAAATCTGACCTCTGACGTCTGACCTCTGACCTCTGACGTCTAACGTCTAACGTCTAACGTCTAACATCTAACATCTAAGAAAGACGACAGACGATAGACGATAGACGTCTGCAAGAACAAGATAGTGAATCTCTTTTTTCTTGCTAACGTCTAACGTCTAACGTCTAACGTCTAATGTCTAACGTCTAACGTCTAATGTCTAACGTCTGAGGATCAGGGAATGACATAAAG
>CAZLSH010000119.1:0-5270 GCA_964562095.1 uncultured Clostridia bacterium
GTCTAACGTCTAACGTCTAATGTCTAACGTCTGAGGATCAGGGAATGACATAAAGCAAAATGGCGAAATAGTGGCAAACGCTGCCGGCCAAAACGAACAAGTGCCATATGCCATGATGATAAGGCAGCTTTTTCCAGAGATAAAAGACGGCGCCCAGCGAATAGAACACGCCGCCGGCCAGCAGCCACAGCAGCCCCGGCCGGGGAACGTTCGCCAGCAGCGGCTTGGCCGCGACGACCACCAGCCAGCCCATGCCCAGGTAGATCAGGGTCTGGGCCAGGCGGAAGCGGTCGACGAAAAATATCTGGAACACGATGCCGGCCAGCGCCAGCCCCCATACGACGCCGAAGAGGCTCCAGCCCCAGCCGCCGCGCAGGCTGACCAGCAGGAACGGCGTGTAGGTGCCGGCGATGAGCAGGTAGATGGAGGCGTGGTCGACGATGCGGAAGGCGTGCTTGACGCGCGGCCCGCGGCAGCTGTGGTAGAGGGTGGAACTGGTGAACAGCAGCACCAGCGTGGCGCCGTAGATGGCGCAGCTGACGATGTGCCAGGCGTCGCCGCGCAGGGCGGCCGATACCACCAGCAGAGCCAGCCCCGCCGCGCCCAGCACCGCGCCCAACCCGTGCGTCAAGGCATTGATAGACTCTTCCTTCATCATCAGGTTCTTCTCGGTATTTTCATCTTATAAGAAACAAAGAAAAAAGGCAAAAGGCAAAAGTAAAAAGTGAAGAAAGCAACCCTTGCATGAAATTCAAGGAAATCTCTGATTCTTTTCTTTACTTTTGCCTTTATCCTTTTGCCTTTTGCCTTGAATCATCGGGAAGGGCAGGCAAGTCCCCGCATTGCTCTTTTTCCGCATCACGCGTTACTCGTCACGCGTTACGACAGTTTGCTTCCGTTCTTGCCATCTGCCGATCATGGGCGGCCCTTTTCCCTATTGACTTTCCCCGCGGCCGAGATTATAACCCGTCATATAGCGGATATTCATGAAAAAAAAGATACTCCTCATTCATAGCGGCGGCACCATCGGCATGACCCGCGACCTGAGCAGCGGCGTGCTGCGCCCCGACCATTTCTACGCCAGCCTGCTCAAGGTCATCCCCGAGCTCTCCGCCATCGCCGACATCGAGGTGGAGATCCCCTTCGTCTTCGACAGCGCCGAGCTCAACTTCCTGCACTGGCAGCAGCTGGCCGCCATCATCGGCGCCCGCATCGGAGCCGTCGACGGCGTGGTCGTCACCCACGGCACCGACACGCTGGCCTACACTGCCTCGGCGCTCTCCTACATGCTGCACAATGTTTCCGTTCCCGTCATCCTGACCGGGGCGCAGAAGCCGCTGGACGAACTGCGCAGCGACGCGCGCAACAACCTCATCAACGCCGTGGAGCTGGCCTGCGCCGACATCCCCGAAGTGTGCATCTTCTTCGACTACCAGCTGATGCGCGGCAACCGCACCAGCAAGAACCACATTAATTTCTTCGACGCCTTCCATTCACCCAACTACCCGCTGCTGGCCGAGGTCGGCATCAACATCGAAATCTACCGGCCCAACATCCTGCATCCCGGCGGCCACTTCCACGTGTTCAGCGAGTTCTCGCCGGCGCTGGCGGTGCTCAAGCTCTTTCCCGGCTGTCGCTGCGACTATTTCCAGCCGGGGGACGATGTCCGGGCCGTGCTGATCGTCGCCTACGGCGCCGGCACCATCCCCCTGCGCACGGGGGACCTGCCGGCGCGCATTGAAAAATGGCTGCGGCAGGGCAAGCTGGTGTTCCTGGACAGCGAGGCGCATGGCGGCCGCATCGAGCCGCAGCTGTACGAATCGGGAAGCCGGCTGCTGGAAATGGGCGTGATCTCTTCCGGCGACATGACCTTCGAGGCGGCGGCCACCAAGCTGATGTTCCTGCTGGGCCAATACGACCAGCCGGAGCTGATCAAGGTCAATTTTCAAAAATCGCTGGCCGGCGAGCTGAGCGAATTGCCATGAACGGCCACATGGTCTATAGTGCCCGCCAAGGCAACGGAGGATGGAAATGAGCGCGTTCCATGCCCTGTGGGGAAACATCTTCAGGGACAAGAACCCTGACGCCGGCAAGACGATCACGCTGTTGAAGCATATCCCCATTTTCGCCGGCCTGCGCAATGGCGAGCTCAGGGATATCGAGCGCCTGCTCCATCGCCGCCTGTACAAGGACGGCGAGGTGGTCTTCTGGGAGGACGAACCCGGCGTGGGCATGTACATCGTGCAGCAGGGCGAGGTCGGCATCTGCAGGGAGTACGGCCAGCGGGGCCAGAAGGAGCTGGCACGGCTGAAGGCCGGGGATTTTTTCGGGGAGATGGCGCTGCTGGAGGGCGATTGCCGCGCCGCCACCGCGGTGGCCCGGGGCGATACCTGCCTTTTCGGCCTGATCCATCCCGATCTTTTCCATCTCTTCCGGCGCAAGCCGCAGCTGGGCGTCAAGCTCCTTTCCGCCTTGGCCGACATCCTGGCACGCCGCCTGCGCCTGACCAACCAGGAACTGCAGCGGCTTTCCCTGGACGCGCTGGTGGTCGAGACCGATGGAGAGAGCGCACCATGAGCCCGTTCGGCGAGCCGCGCGGCGTCGTCGTTCATTTCGACCGTCATTTCCTCCGCTTCCTGCTGCAGGCGGCCCTGGCGCTGCTGGCCCTGCTGGCGCTGGCCTGGATCCTCTCCTACAGCCGCCTGGTCTTGACGCCGCTGATCCTTTCCCTCATCCTCTCGCTGCTGCTCAACCCGCTGGTGGTCATGCTCGAGCGCCGCGGCCTGGGGCGCACGGTCGCGGTCATGCTCGTCCTTTGCGCCCTGGGCGTGGTGCTGGCCGCCGCGCTGACGCTGCTGGCCCCGGTCATCGGCCGCGAAATCCGCACCCTCAGCCAACTGGCCCAGAACGAAACGCCGGCCACGCTGCTGGACAAGTTCAGGGGCCTGCTGCGCGAGAACCTGCCCTGGCTGAAGAACCCCACCTTCCTCGCCCAGATCCTGAAGCTGGCCGAGGATTTTCTCAACTCACTGTTCCAACGCAGCGTCCGGCTGCTGCCCGGCGTCGTGCCGTTGGCCATCGCCGCGGTGCTCATCCCCTTCATGACCTTTTTCCTGCTCAAGGACGGCCGGCAAATGAAAAAATCCTTCATCGCCATGCTGCCCAACCGCCATTTCGAGATGACCGTCAGCCTGCTGCACAAGATCGACCGCCAGGTGGGCAACTATATCCGCGGCCAGCTGCTCGTCTCGCTCTGCGTCGGCATCCTGGCGACGGCGGCGCTGGTCATCCTGGGCATCCCTTACTTCCTGCTGATCGGCACCGTCGCCGGGCTGGCGAACATGATCCCCTACTTCGGGCCCATCGTCGGCGCCATCCCGGCCGTCATCCTCAACGTCATCATCAAGGGCCGGCTCGACGCCGCCCTGCCGGTCATCGCCGCCTTCCTGCTCATCCGCCTCATCGACGACACGCTGCTTTCGCCCAACATCCTGGGGCGGAGCCTGCGCATCCACCCCCTGCTGGTCATCCTGGTGATCTTCATCGGCGGCGAGATGTTCGGCATCATGGGACTGCTGCTCTGCATCCCGCTGACCGGCATCATCAAGGTGATCATCGAGGAATTGGCCTGGGGCCACCGCCATTACCGCGCCCTGCGCGGCGGCGGTGAGTAACCGGCCGCGGCCTTTGCACCGCGGCAAGGCCTCAAGCCGGCCGTTCCCGCACGTAGTCGGAAACAACCTCCAGCCCGCGGCGAAAATCACGGCGGCCGAAGCCGATGCGGAAATGTTGCGCCTCGGCGCCGAACAGCAAGCCGGGAGCGAGCAGGACGCCGTGCTCCCGCAGCAGGCCGGCGCAGAATTCTTCGCTGGCGGTGGCGAAGCGCACGGCCGGAAAAGCGACCGGCCCCGCCCGCGGCCGCTGCCAGGAGAACAGCCCCTCGTGGCGCGCGAAGAACGCGTCAAGGAGCGCGAGGTTGCCGCGGATGATCTCCCGGTTGCGCGCCAGGATGCCGTCACGGCGGCGCAGCGCCAGGGCGGCCAGGAACTCGCTGGGGGCGGCGGCGCAGATGGTGGTGTAGTCCTTTAACGCGGCCATGGCCCGCAGGACGCTCCGGTCGCGGCAGGCGACCCAGCCCAGGCGCAGCCCGGCCAGGCCGAAGGATTTGGACATCACTCCCAGCGAGACGCCTCGCTCGTAGATCTCGCAGGCAGCCGGCAGGCGGTCGGCGGCATCGTACTCCAGGAAGCGGTAGACTTCGTCGGAGAACAGCAGCAGGCCGCGGCGGCGGGCGAACTCCACCACGGCGGTGAAGCGGTCCTTATCGGGCAGGTACCCGGTGGGATTGTGGGGAAAATTGACCACGATCGCCCGGGTGTCGCCGGAGGCCAGGGCGGACAGGTCTGCGGGATCAATCACCCAGCCGCTGCCGGCTTCGGTCTGCCAGCCCGTCACCCGGCAGCCGGCGGCCGCGGCCACAGAGCCCAGCGATTGGTAACATGGGGAATGGACGAGCACATGGTCGCCGGCGCGGAGGGCGGCGTTCATGAAGACGAAGATCGCCTCCTCGGCCCCGGAAAAGACCAGGACGTCGTCGGCCGAGATCCCTTCATACAGGGAAGCGATCTGGCGCCTCAACCCTGCGCCGCCGGCGGTCTCGGTGTAGCCCAGCCGCAGGGCGGAGAACGCCTCGGCGGCTCCCGGCTCCATGGCCAGCAATTCCGCCAGGGAGAACGTTTCGCAGTCGGAGGCGCACAGCACGTGTTGTGCGCTGAACTCGTGCTCGGCGAAGAAGCGCTCGAGGGCAAACGGCTCGATGCTCATGGCCGCCATGATAGTTTTTCAACCATTCCCTGTCAAGGATCGAACGATGTTGCAACATCTCAATAGACCCGTTCACAGAAAGAATAAAATCGCATGGTTGGATCACCGTCTGACTGAAGTATACTCTAATCGGCTGTCAGGGGTTGTTTCAGATAAGCGTCATGTTAGGGTTGGTATATTCATTCATTGACATTTTCCCTTAAGGGTCATAGACCATATCCTGACACATTGGCCGCAAGAAAGCGCTGTCGCCAGAGCAGGTGGCCGATCTGCGCCGGCGGGCCGCTGCCGGCGACCAAAAAGCCTCCCTTGCCCGCGATTTCGGTATCAGCCGCGAGACGCTATACCAATATTTGAGAACAGTTGACTGACCATGGAGCAAACACAACAACAGAGTGCCCAATTTGACGACCCGAAGAATTGCAGAGGGTTTCAGGCGGAGTAAA
>CAZLSH010000120.1:0-4887 GCA_964562095.1 uncultured Clostridia bacterium
CATCGCCAAGGGGGTCACGCTGGCGCTGGTGGCCGGCGGCTTCGCCCGCGAGAACCTGATGGTCGCCCAGAGCCTGGCCATCACCGTCATCGTCGTCGACGTGGCGGTCATCGCCACGGCCCTGGCGCTGGTCATCAACATCAACCGCCATACCAAAAGCCTTGACGTCAGGAAACTGACCAAGCTGAAGGGATAACCATGAAAAATATTCTCGAGCTCTTTCTGTCGCCGCCGCTGGCCTTCCTGTTCTTTCTGGCCGTTTTTTACGTCATCTATTACCTGGCCGGGCGCCTGGCCCCCAGGCTGAACCCCGTCGGCGGCAAGCTGAAAAGCTATGCCTGCGGCGAGGACATCCCGGGCGCCAAGCTGCAGTTCGGCTACCGCCTGTTCTTCTTCATCGCCCTGTTCTTCACCATGATGCACGTGGCCGCGCTGGTCGTGGCCACCCTGCCGGCGGGTCCCATCGCCTATTTCGGATTGTTCTACCTGGGCATGATCTTCCTGTCCATCGCCGCCCTGGTCACGAGGGATTAACATGATCGAACGACTGGTCCATTGGTCACGGGTCAAATCCCCGTGGGTCCTGCACCTGAACGCCGGCGGCGGCTGCAACGGCTGCGACATCGAGATCCTGGCCGCGCTCATGCCGCGCTTCGACCTGGAGCGCTTCGGCGTGCAGCTGAAGGGGACGCCGCGCCACGCCGACGTCATGATCTGCACCGGCTCCGTCACCCTGCAGAACCGCGACCGCGTCCTGCGCGTCTACGAGCAGGTCCCCGACCCCAAGTTCGTCGTCGCCGCCGGCGCCTGCGCCATGGCCGGCTGCGTCTACCGCGGCTCCTACCACACCCTGATCGGCATCGACCAGCTGCTGCCGGTCAACGCCTACGTGCCGGGCTGCCCCTTCCGCCCCGCCGCGCTGATCGACGCGGTGGTCAAACTGCTCAACTCGGTCAAGTGAGGACAATATGAATCCTGAAGCCATGCTGGAAAAGATCGCCGCCGAAGCCGGGGACAAGGCCCTGGAAACGGCGCTCGCCGCCCCGCGGCGCATCGAAATCAAAACGCAGCCCCGGCAGCTGAACCCGCTGCTCGCCTACCTGAAGGAGACCTTCGGCCTCGCCCACCTGGGCACCATCAGCGGCGTCGACCTGGGGGAGAACTTCGAGGTGATCTACCACCTGTCCAACGCCGACGCCACGGTCAGCGTGCGCATCCTGACCCCGCGCCAGGATCCCAGGATCCCCAGCGTCTGCGCGCTCATCCCCGGCGCCATCCTCTACGAGCGCGAACTGCAGGACATGTTCGGCCTGGTCGTCGAGGACATCCCCGACGGGCGCCGGCTGCTGCTGTGCGACGACTGGCCGGAGGGGCAGTACCCCCTGCGCAAGGACTGGAAATTCGAGCGCCCCGCCGAGATCATCCCCGGAGGTAAATAATGGAATACAAGGTCTCCCTGGGCCCGCAGCACCCGGCGCTGCACGAAGCCATCAGCCTGCGCATGACGCTGGACGGCGAGGTGATCCGCGACGCCGACCTCAAGCTGGGCTACAGCCACCGCGGCATCGAGAAACTGGCCGAGCAACGGAGCTACATCCAGAACATCTACCTGACCGAGCGCATCTGCGGCATCTGCTCGCACTCCCACACCACCTGCTTCACCCAGGGGGTCGAGCAGCTGATGGAGCTGGTGCCCGCCAAGCGCGGCCTGTACATCCGCACCCTCATCGCCGAGCTGGAGCGGGTGCACAGCCACCTGCTGTGGCTGGGCGTCGCCGGCCAGGAGGCCGGCTTCGAGTCGTTCTTCATGTACACCTGGCGTGACCGCGAGGTGGTCCTGGACATCCTGGAATGGATCTCGGGCAACCGCGTCCACTACGCCATGAACACCTTCGGCGGCGTGCGCCGCGACATCGACGAGCTGCAGCGCAAGAAGATCCTCGATTCGCTCGCGCTGCTGAAACAGCGCACCGACTATTACCTCAACCTTGCCGCCAGCGAGCCCACCTTTGTCGGCCGCCTGGCCGGCGTCGGCAGGCTGAGCCGCGAGGACGCCATCGCCCTCTGCGCCGTCGGCCCCACCTTGCGCGCCTCGGGCATCGCCAGCGACGTGCGCAAGGACGACCCCTACGCCGTCTACGGCGAGATGGCCTTCGAAGTCGCCACCGCCGACTCCTGCGACGTGCTGGGCCGCGCCGTGGTGCGCGTCAAGGAGCTGATCTCGTCCTACGCCATGATCGAGTACCTGCTGAAGAACCTGCCCGAGGGCCCCTTCAAGGTCAAGGCGCCGCGCAAGGTCAAGCCCAACGAGGTCTACTCGCGCTACGAAGCGCCGCGCGGCGAGAACGTCCACTACATCAAGAGCAACGGCTCGGACAAGCCCGAGCGCCTGAAGGTGCGCGCCCCGACGCTGGCCAATTACGCCGCCACCATCGCCATGCTCAAGAACGGCTTCATCGCCGACATCCCGCTGATCTTCGCCGCCATCGACCCCTGCATCTGCTGCGCCGAGCGCCTGGTGCAGCTGGACGACGGGCGCCGCGGCGGCAGCCGGGTCCTCAGCTTCAGCCAGCTGCGGGCCATGGCCAACGAGCGCGCCAAGAAAATCGACTACAAGAAAAGGAAAATCGCATGGCCATTCTAAAGCCCATCCTGTACATCCTGGTCTACCCGGGGCTGCTCTTCCTGCTGGTCTACTCCACCTTCTGCGAGTGGTTCGACCGCAAGCTCTACGCCCGCATGCAGAACCGCATCGGCCCGCTGCACACCGGCCGCGCCGGCATCCTGCAGCCGGTGGCCGACATCATCAAGCTGTTCGCCAAGGAGGACATCGTGCCCGAGCAGGCCGACAAGCGCATGTTCTCGGCGCTGCCCGTCTTCGCCCTGGCCATCGTCTGCACCGCGGCCCTCTACCTGCCGGTCTGGCACTACAGCGCCGCCCCCTCCTTCATCTCCTTCCCCGGCGACCTGATCGTCGTCGTCTACCTGCTCAGCCTGCCGACGCTGATCTTCTTCCTGGCCGGCTGGCACTCGACCAACTACTTCTCGGTCATCGGCGGCGTGCGCGTGCTGACCATGCTCTTCGGCTACGAGATCCCGCTGCTGCTGGCCCTGCTCTCGCCCGCGGTGCTGGCCGGTTCCTGGCGGCTGGTGGAGATCGCCGTCTTTTACCAGAACCACCCGCTGCTGATGCCGGCCAACATCATCGGCTTCTTCATCGCCGTCATCTGCCTGCAGGCCAAGCTGGAGCGCGTGCCCTTCGACATCCCCCACGCCGAGACCGAGATCGTCGGCGGCCAGTTCACCGAGTACTCGGGCAAGAAGCTGGCCTTCTTCCGGCTGCTGGCCGACATCGAGATGGTCGTGGGCGCCGGGCTGATCGCCGCCGTTTTCCTGGGCGGCTTCCCGGGCGGGCTGCTGCCCGGGCTGGCCTGGTTCATCGTCAAGACCCTGTTCATCATCTTCCTGCTGGCCGCGCTGCGCGCCGCCACCAGCCGCATCCGCATCGACCAGATGATCAGCTTCTCCTGGCGCTGGCTGGCGCCGCTGGGCGTGCTGCAGCTGTTCATCGTCATCATCATTAAGGGGAGTGCATCATGAGCCTGCGAATCGCCCCGTTCCTGCCCGAACTGCTGCGCAGCCTGTTCAAGAAGCCGGTGACGGTCAAGTACCCCTTCGAGAAGGAGGCCGTGCCCAAGGACTTCCGCGGCACCGTCGTCTTCAACCCGGCCAAGTGCATCGGCTGCAACATCTGCGTCAACGACTGCCCCGCCGAGGCCATCGACATCATCCGCGTCTCCGAGACCGAAAAGAAATTCAAGATGATCCTGCACAACGACCGCTGCATCCACTGCGCCCAATGCGTCGACTCCTGCCCCACCAAGGCCTATCACATGGATCAGGAGTACGAGACGGCCGCCTTCAGCCGCTGGAACCTGAAGATCGAATATAAGTAAGACCGCCATCGGCTGCAAGAGGCTGGATTCAGATATTTCCGGAATGCCCGAGAGGGCATTCCCTCATCCAGCCGCATTTCCCCATGAACTGCGCGCGCTCCTGGCCGGGGCGAAGCGCGTCTTCATCCTGGGCATCGGCATGGATTGGAAGAGCGACGACCGGCTGGGCAGCGCGCTGGCGCGCGCCCTGGCCCGGGCCTTGCCCGGCGATCCCCGCCTGCGCGTCGTCGACGGCGGCGAAGCCCCGGAAAACTTCACCGGCATGGCGCGCGACTTCGCTCCCAGCCACGTGCTGCTGCTCGACGCCGTCGATCACGGGCTGACGCCGGGCACCGTCTTCCTGGCCGACGAATCCTCGATCGTCGTCGGCGACATGACCAGCCACCGCCTGCCGCTGAAGCTGCTGATGCGCTTCCTGGCGCAGTCGCTCCCCTGCCGGGTCCTGCTGGTCGGCGTGCAGCCCAAGTCGCTGCTGCCGGGCAGAAGGCTTTCAGCGCCGGTGCGGCGGACGGTCAAGCCATTGGCGGAATTCCTGGCGGCAGCCATAACCCGAGCCTTGACCAAGTCGAACTAGACTTCGTGTCAATGACAGGGTCAGTGTCAGCAAGAGGTTCAATACGGACAGTGTTAGTGTTAGTGTTAGCAGGAGGCCTTACGGGAATTAGTGGTAGTGATAGTGGTAGTGGTAGTCAAGAGCAATTCTTGTTCTTTCGTGTCACGCGTTACGCGTCACGAAGATCGGTTTACGGTAGACGGTTCACGGTAGACGGTCATAGAGCAATACGAAGACTCAAATCCCAAATCACAAATTCCAAATTCCAATTTTCAAATGACCAAAACAAAGAGAATACTTTGCAAGGAGCTTTCGTTTTGGAAATTGGAATTTGGAGCTTGGAATTTGTTTGTGATTTGGTGCTTGGGATTTGGAATT
>CAZLSH010000121.1:0-681 GCA_964562095.1 uncultured Clostridia bacterium
CCGTCCATGGCCGGGGCCAAAACCAGCGGGCACCCGGCGGCCAGGGCCGTCACTGAAAGCAGATTGTCGCCAATCCCATGGGCCAGCCGGGCCAGGGTGTCGGCCGAGGCGGGGGCCACCAGCAGCAGGTCATTTTCCCTGGCCAGGCTGATGTGCAGCAGCGGGTCCTGGCCGGCGGCGAACATCTCGCTGAACACGCGGCCGGGGGAGAATGTGGCGAAGGTGAGCGGCGCGATGAAGCGCGTCGCCGCCTGCGTCATGACCACCGAGACTTCATGCCCGTCCTTCTGGAAGAGGCGCAGGATGTCCACGGCCTTGGTGGCGCTGATCGAGCCGCTGACCCCGAGAACGAGCTTCATTTCGCACCGCGCAGGAGCTTCCGCACCCCGGCGCCGTTGCGCCGCGTCTGCCGGAGGAAGGCGACGTACAGGCAGCGCAGGTCGGCCAGCGCCGAAGCCAGCTCGTCGTTGACGATGACGTAATCGTACATGCGGTAGGCGCGCAGCTCCTTCAGGGCGGCGCCCAGGCGCCGGCGCGCCTCGCCGTCCAGGCGTTCCTGGCGCGAGCGCAGCCGCTTCTTCAGCGCCGCCAGCGTGGGCGGGACCACGAAGACCCCCATGGCCTCGGGGTACCGTTTCTTGATGCTGCGCGCCCCCTGGACGTCGATGTCCAGCACCAGCG
>CAZLSH010000121.1:691-4855 GCA_964562095.1 uncultured Clostridia bacterium
TCCGCCCCGCGGCCGACTTGGCGCGGATCTCCTTCCAGCTCGTCCCGTAGCTGTGGCCGTGGACCCCGGCCCACTCGGCGAACCGGCCGTCCCTGACCAGGCGGGCGAAGGTCTCGCGGTCGACGAAGTGATAATCCCTGCCCTCGACCTCGCCCGGGCGCCGCGGCCGCGTCGTGTGCGACACCGAGAAGCGCAGCTCGGGGAACTCGGCCAGCAGCATGGCGATCAGGGTCGACTTGCCGCAGCCCGAGGGCCCGGAGATGATGATGATGTTGCGCATGGCCCTGGCCTACTCGATGTTCTGCACCTGCTGGCGGATCTTCTCGATCTCGCGGCGGATCAGCAGGATCTGCTGGTGGATCTCCATGCTGCCGGTCTTGGCGGCGATGGTGTGGGTTTCGCGCTGCATCTCCTGGGTGAGGAAATCGGCTTCCTTGCCCCGGCTGGCCGCGCTGCGGTCGCTCAGCAGGCGCTTCAGGCGGCCGGTGTGGGTCTGCAGGCGGTTGATCTCCTCGGCGATGGAGGCCTTGTCGGCGCTGATGGCCGCCTCCTGGGCGATGCGCTTCTCGTCGACGGGCAGGTCCTCGAGCAGGCGGGTGATCCGCTTGCGGTAGCGCTGGAAGGAGTCGCGCTCGCATTCCTTTTCCCGGGAGCGCAAGGCCTTGATCTGCCCGGTGATCAGGGCGATGGACGCGAGCAGGTCGCGGCGGATGCCCAGGCCCTCCTGGCGGCGGCTTTCCAGGAAGGCGGCGAACACCCCGGCGATGGCCCGGCGCACGGATGCCCGCTCCCTGGCCCCCAGCCGCTCCGGGTCATGATCCAGGCGGAAGATCATCGGCAGCTTGAGCAGCGAGTCGAGGGGCTGGCTCAGGTCGTACTTTTCCCGCAGCGGCGCCAGACGGCGCATGACCTCCTCGAGCAGCGGCGTGTTCAGCCGGATGTCCCATTGGCCGGGCCCTTCCGGGAACATGTCCAGGACGACCTCGACCTTGCCCCGCTGCAATTTGCCCTTCATCAGCTCGCGCAGGAACTTCTCGCCCTCGGGCGTGACGCCGCTGCCCTTGATGCTGGTCTCCAGGTAGCGGCCGTTGTAGGACTTGAATTGGACGAAAAGCGAAAAATCCCTAAATGTATAGCGCCCCTGGGCGAATCCGGTCATGCTCTGCATGGCTCACATTATAATATTCATTTCCGGGAATTGCAAATTGTACAGCGAGTAGTACAGGCCGCGCTTCTTGAGCAGCTCGCGGTGGTCGCCGCTTTCCTTGATCTCGCCGTTCTCGATGACCAGGATGCGGTCGGCCTCGATGATGGTGCTCAGGCGGTGGGCGATGACGAAGGTCGTGCGGCACTTCATCACCTCGGCCATGGCCTCCTGGATGAGCTTCTCCGACTCCGAGTCCAGGGAGGAGGTGGCCTCGTCGAAAATGAGGATCTGCGGCTGCTTCAGCACGGCGCGGGCGATGGAGATGCGCTGGCGCTGGCCGTTGGAGAGGAAGATGCCGCGCTCGCCGACGACGGTGTCGTAGCCCAGGGGCAGCTCGGCGATGAAGCCGTCGGCGCGAGCGACGGCGGCGGCGCGCCGCACGTCGTCCAGCTGGTAGCGCTTGCGGCCGTAGGCGATGTTGTTCAGGATGGTGTCGTTGAACAGGAAAACGTCCTGGGTGACCAGGCCGATCTGCTCGCGCAGGGATTTCATGGTGATGGAGCGGATGTCGCGGCCGTCAATGAGCACTTCGCCGCTTTCCGGTTCGTAGAAGCGCAGCAGCAGGCTCATGATGGTGGTCTTGCCCGAGCCGCTGGCGCCGACCAGGGCCACCATCTCGTTGGGCTGGGCCTGAAAGGAGATGCTCTTCAGCACCGGCACCCGGGGCTGGTAGGAGAAATGGACGTTCTGAAACTCGACCTCTCCGCGGATGGACTTGATCTCCGCCGCCGCCGCCCGGTCGCGGATGGGGTTGGCGGCGAGGATGATCTGCTTCACCCGCTCCCAGCCCGCCCGGCCCTGCTGGTAGTCGTTGTGGGCCAGCGCCAGGCGCTTGATCGGGGCGTACATCAGGAACAGGGCCGTGAGGAAAGAGGTGAACTGCCCGGGCGACAGGGTGCCCTGCGCGATGCGGTGCATGCCGACGGTGAACAGGCCGGCCGCCACCAGGCCGCCGATGACGTCCATGACCGGCGCCGCCAGCGAGTAGGCCAGGGCGATTTTGGCGTTGATGCGGAAGTGCTTCTGGTTCAGCAGGCGGAACTTCTGGATCTCGAACTCCTCCATGTTGTAGGCCTTGACGATCCTGTTGCCCATGGCCGACTCGCTCATGAAGTTGCCCAGGTCGCCGATGGTCTCCTGCGACTGGACGCCGCGTTTCTTCACCTTGCGCCCGAAATAGAGCAGGGGCACGGCGGCCACCGGGATCAGCACCAGCGACAGGGTGGCCATGCCCCAGTCCTGGTAGAAGATCACCGCCAGCAGGCAGGCCAGGGTCAGCGTCTCGCGGATGTAGACGGCCAGGGTTTCGGCCACGGCCATCTTGATCTTTTCGATGTCGTTGGAGATGCGCGAGACCAGGTCGCCGGTGCGCGCCTTGCTCAGGAAGTCGACCGACTGGTAGACCAGGCTGCGGTAGAGCTTGTCGCGGATGTTGCGCACCACCTTCAGCCCCAGCGTCTTCATCGAGTACAGCGAGAGGAAGGAGAAAATGGCCTGGCCCAGGAAGGCGATGAACAGCAGCTGCGGCAGCACCAGCACCAGCTGCTGTTCGCGGATGCCCAGGACGCGCATGATCAGGTTGCGGATCAGCTGGCTCTTCCCCGCTGGCTGGCCGCCGCCCTGGATGACCATCTCGTCGATGACCGGCTGGATGATGACGGCGAAGAAGCCGGTGAAGAGGGCGACCATGGCCAGGAAGCCCATGGCCAGGAGGAAGCGTTTCAGGAATGGCCGGAAATAGGAGTACAGGGATTGCTCTTCGTTCATCCGCCCGCTCAGGCCTTGCTCTTGCCTTCCTCGCCTGGAGCCTTGACCGGCTTTTCCGCCGCTAGGGGATTATTGGCGCGCTGGCGGCGGTTGAAGGCCAGGAAAAACAGGGGCGAGATCACGTAGGTGAAGGTGAGCAGGGGGATGGTCGTGTCGGGAAAGATGATCAGGCAGGCGATGATCAGCGCCAGCAGGAAAAGGGTCTTCAGGCTGTTCTTCAGGACGAACTTTTTGACCGTGCGGTAGCGGATGTTGGAGATCATCAGCAGCGAGACCAGCAGCACGTAGAAGGTGAAAATAAGCACGCTGACATGGTGCGGCTGCGGCAGCGGCTGGCCGTCAAAGAGCAGCACCACCGAGCAGACGGCCAGGGCTCCCGTGGGGATGGGCAGGCCGATGAAGATGTTGGCCGGGACGACCTGGGCCTCCTTGAACACGTTGAAGCGGGCCAGGCGGATCAGGCCGGCGCTCAGGAAGACGAAGGCGATGATGCTGCCCAGCTGGGCGAACCCGGACTGGAAACCCCATTTCAACGCCAGCATGGAGGTGACCAGGCCGAAGGTGACGGCGTCGACCAGCGAGTCGAGCTGCACGCCGAAATCGGACTCGGTCTTGGTCAGGCGGGCGATGGTGCCGTCGAAGCCGTCCATGATGACGCTGGCGGTGATGAAGTAGATGGCGAGCTTGAAATTCGGCCGCGGCCCGACGATGTGGATCAGCGCCTGGTAGCCCAGGAAGAGGTTGAGCAGCGTGAACACCGACGGCAGGAACGAGATGCTCATCAGCGTCGATATCCCGGCCTTCTTGATCTTTTTCTTCTTCATTTTCCTCGGCCTGGCCCGGCGGGCCTCGGCGGGCGGCAGGTTGTCGCCCTCCATGTCAGTCCTGCTGCTTGCGGAAGGCGATGATGCGCTTCTGCATCGCGTCCTTCAGCCGCAGCTTTTCCTTCTTGAGGTTCTTTTCCGCGATCCGTTCCTCGTCGTTTTTGTGCTTGTTCTGCAGGGAGCGCTGCAGCCGTTCCTCGAGCTCCCGGTGCTTGACGAACAGCATCTTGAACTCGCTGTCCCTGTCAATTAAGATCTCTTTTATTTTTTGTTCCTGCATCCTTGCTCCCTTTCGCCTTGCTTTCCTTGTGGTTGCGGCAGTACTTCAGGTAGGTCTGGAGGTTGCGGTCCTTGCCGATGATCGAC
>CAZLSH010000122.1:0-4853 GCA_964562095.1 uncultured Clostridia bacterium
CGGCGCCGGCAGCGGCGGCGGGACGATCTGCACGCGGATCACCTGGATTTCGGGCAGGTCGGATTCGGCGGTCAGCAGGGGAAACAGCACCAGCGCGGCGATGGCCAGCAGGTGGACGGACAGGGAGATGGGCAGCAGCAGCCAGCGGCGGCCGCTGGCCTGCCGGTCATCTGGATCGAGCAGCGATTCATCCAGCATCACCCACCTCGTTGCCTTTGCCTGATTTCCATGGATGGAAGAGCTAAGAATACCTCATTTCGAAGGGAAAATCCAGGGCCCGCCGGCGCTCAGCGGCGAAGGTCCGCGATCAGGGCGTCCAGTTCCTTTTGCTCCCCGGCTGCCAATTCGGCATAACGGGACTCGCGGAAGCGCGACAGCTCTGCCAGGGCCTCGCTCCTGCGCCCGGAATTGGCCAGGGCGTAGGCCAGGTTGATATGGGCGTTGACCGAGCCCGGGCGCAGTTCGATCAGGCGGGCGAAATCCTCCGCAGCCCGGTCGTTCTCTCCCAGCGCCATGCGCACGGCGCCGCGGCCGTCAAAGGCTCCGGCCAGGCCCGGGTCCTGGCTCAGGGCATGATCGAAGCATGCCAGCGCCGCTTGCAGGCGGGCGCGGTCGCCGTCCTTCTGGAACAGGGCATAATGGGCGATCCCCAGGTTGCAGCGGGCCAGGGCATGGCGCGGGTCCAGGCGCACCGCCTCCTGGAAATGACCCAGGGCAAGGGCGGGATCGCCGCGGCGCGCCGCGATGGCTCCGAGCTGCACCCGGGCCTCGACGCGGCCCGGATCGCTGCGCAGGACCTCCTCCAGCAGCGAACGAGCCTCGTCCAGTTGATTGCCGGCAGCCAGGGCCCTGGCTTTCTCCTCCAGGCCGTTCAAGCGCTCCGCGGCCGGGGCGACCGCAGCCAGCTCGGCCAGCAACTCCTGCAGGCGGGCGTTCTGCGGCTCGAGATCCAGCGCCTGGCGGTAGAAACCGACGGCCTCAGCGGTCCGGCCCTCGCGGCGGGCCATGTCCCCGAGCAGGACCAGGGCGGCGGCGAAACGCGGATTGGCCTTGAGGACCTCGCGGCACAGCTCGGCGGCCCGCGCCGCATCGCCGCGGGCGGCGGATTCGTTGGCCAGGATCATCGGGAACAGTTCCAGGTCGGGAAAGGCCGCCCGCCCCCTTTCCAGCTCGGCCAGCGCCTCTTCCATGCGGCCGGCGCTCTTCTTCAGCATGAACTCCAGCTCGAACAGGCCGGGCAGCACGGCGCCGGGGTGATCGGCGCGGGCGGCGTCCAGCCCGGCCAGCGCCTCGCGCAGAAGGCCGGCCTTGGCCTTCTCCTTCAATTGCTCCACCTGGACATACAGGGCCAGCCCCTGCTTGGGGTCGATCATCTCCCGCGCCGCGGCCGTTTCGCCCCGCCACGACGGGGCCGCGGCGGGAGTGATGTACCCCAGGGTCTTCAGGCTGGCAACGTCGTCGACGCTGAGTTGGCGCCGGCCCGCCGCGGCAACGGGGGCGTGGTCGACCAGGAAGCGGCGCAGCTTCCCGTCGAGTTGCCGCGCCAGCGGGTTCTTTCTCTTGTAGAGGTTGTCCCTTTCGCCGGCGTCGCGCTCCAGGTCGTACAGCTCGGGCTCGATCAGCGAGATGTACTTGTGGCCGTCGGCGATGAGCCCCGTGATCGGCGCCCAGTGGTTGGCGTCCAGGCCGAAGCGGCTCTCGAAATAGACGTCGCGCCGCCGGGTCTCTTTTTCGCCGGCAACGAGACGGTGAAAGCTCTTCCCCTGAACGGCCTCCGGGCAGGGGATCCCCAGGTAATGCAGGATCGTGGGCATGACGTCCGCCAGGTTGACGCGGGCGTCGATTGCCAGGCCCCTGGCGCTGCGGGCGGGATGGCGCAGGATGAGCGGCACCTTCAGGCTTTCCTCGTAGCAGAATATCCCGTGGCCGAACTCGCCATGCTCGCCGAACGCCTCGCCATGGTCGCCGGCGACGACGATGAGCGTGCGCTCCAGCAGCCCCTTCTCCTCGAGGGCGCGCAGCACCCGGCCCAGGTGCAGGTCCATGTAGGCGATCTCCCCTTCATACCTCAGCCGCTCGGAGGCGGCGAACCGGGCGTCCACCTCGGGATGGACCCGGTACGGGATGTGCGGGTCGTAGAAATGGAGCCAGGCGAAGAAACGGCGCTCATGGTGGCGCTCCAGCCAGGCCGAGAACCTGCCGCTGATCTCGTCGGCGGACGCTTCGTCGTGGAAATTGAGGGCCAGCTGCTTCTGGCGGAAACTTTCGTCGTAGAGGGCAAAGCCCTGGTTCAGGCCGAATTTTCCCAGCAGCGTGAACGAGGCGATGAAGGCCGCGTTGTGGAAGCCGTTCTCCTGCAGCAGTTCGGCCAGGGTCGTCTCCGCCGCCGGCAGGAAATAGGTCCCGTTGTTGCGCACCTGATGCGCCGGCGGGTAGCGCCCGGTGAACAGCGAGCAATGGGAGGGCAGGGTCAGGGGGACCGCCGCGTAGCAGTGGCGGAACATGACCCCCTCCCGCGCCAGGCGGTCGAGGTTCGGCGTGAAGGCGTCGCGGTTGCCGTAGGCGCCGATGCTGTCGGCGCGGGTGGTGTCCAGGGTGACGACCAGCAGGTTGAAAGGGACGGCCGGCCGGCGGCGGCAGCCGCCGGCGCCGGCAAGCGCCAGGGCCAGGACGGCAAACAGGAACCTGCGAAAAGGCAGCGAGCTCACGCCTGGATTCTAGCACATCCCGGCGGCCCGGGCCAGGCCGCGCCGGCTACTGCGCCTGCAGCTCGACGGGGGCGACCGGCGCCTCGACCTGCAGCGACAGGATGGGTGCATTCTCGAAAATCCTGAACGTCTGCGGGCTTTGCTCGACGATGAGCGTGCGCGTGTACTTGCCGTCGGCGCAGGCGACGCGCACGGCCACCGGGAACACGAAGTCGCTCTCGGCCTGGGTGAAGGTGATCTCCGCGTTCCGGCCGCTGATGACCGTCTGGTAGAGGACCTTGGGCAGCCGGCGCGAGTAGACCCAGCCCTGGAAGAATTTTTTCAGCCGCTCCTCGCCCTGGCTGAAATGCTGGATGAAACGGGCGCTGACCAGGCTCTGGCGCTTGAAATCAACCAGCACCCGGCGCAGGCGCTGCAAAAGCTCCTCTTCGCCCAGCATCTCCTTGAGCATCAGGAAGAGCAGCGCCGACTTGTTGTAGACGACGCTCTGGAACGCCTGCAGGTCGCCGCTGAGGTTGGCGATGCGCCGGCCGTAGATGATCGGGCCGGCGTCGTTCTTGCGCGCCACCCAGCGTTTGGAGGCGTTCAGGACCCTGCGGTAGGCGCCGGCGCTCAGCGTGTTCTCCAGGTAGAGCAGGGTGGCGAACTGCGCCAGCCCCTCGGTCAGCCACTGGTCCTTGTAGCTCTTCCAGGAGAGGAGGCCGCCCCACCACTGGTGGGCCATCTCGTGCACCAGGTTGTCGCGACGGATCTCGTCGAGGACCAGCGGGCCCTCGATGATGATCCGCCGTCGGGTGCTCTCGCGAAAGCTGTGGCTGGCCGGGGGGAGGTGGCAGACGACGAATCCGGTGTTGCTGACTCCGCCGAAATCCCGCCCCTTCTGCAGCAGGATGTTCAACTCGGGCAGCTCCAGCGGACCGAAAGTGTCCACCAGGAAGTCGCCGATGGCCGCAAGCTCGGCGGGATCGTAGACGTGCTCCAGCCGGATCAGACGCGAGGAGTATACGTTCAGGGGGAGCTTGCCGGGGATGATGCGTTCCTTCTGGAAGGGACCGCAGATCAGGGACATCCCCTTGGCGGGGGGGCTGGAAAAGGTGAAAGTGGTCCGGCCGTTTTGCTGGGTCTGGCCGGTGAGCCTGCCGGTGGCCAGGCAGGAATTCCCGTTGGGCAGGCTGATGGATAGATCGCTGGGGAAGAAGTGCACGCCGGGGTTGGGGTAGAAACTCTGATCGCGGGACAGGTGGGAAAACCGGTCGTACTCCTGGTCTTCGCCGAAGAGCGACTGCCCCCGGAGCAGGTCGCCTCCGGGCTCGACCGGGGTGATCCGCCCGCCGAAGAAGACGCGCAGCTGTTGCAGTTCCTCGCTGGCCGGGGCGAAGAGGTAGTAGGTGTCGCTGCGGCGGAACTGGTTGATCTCCAGCCCCCCCTTGCCCGGGAGGTAGGCGCGGATCCGCAACCCAGGGGCCATCTGCACCGCCTTGATCGGCGAGGGGGACTTGAACAGGAGGCTCGCCTCGCCCGACAGGAAGTGCGAAGCCGGGGTGTAGTTCATGCGGCAGGTGAGCCTTTCCAGGGGATCGTCGCTGCCACCGAACAGGAAACGGGCCGGTCCCGAATGGTAGTTCAGCACGATCCGCTTTCCCGGGGATACGATCAGGGTGGTATCGTTGGGGGCGTTCGGGTCGAAGGTGTAGCAGAAACTGTGCTCCCGTTTCTTGCTGAAGCTGACCATCTGGAAGTCGGGTCCGAAGGCGGCATACCAGGTCTCGCCGAGGGTGCCCACCTGGAAGCCGTATTCCGTCTGGAAATCCCGGATCCAGGGTCCGATCTCGTCTTCGGACACCGTCGGGGCCGTCTGCCAGCCGTCCGGGAGAACCGCCTTCTTCTGCGCGGCGGTCAGCTGGAATAGCGCCCACGGCGAACTCTCGACGAGTTCTTCCTGTCTGTTCAGGTTCCGGAGCGTCAGGCGCTCTTCGCCGTTGGAAGGGGTGATGCGGAATTCCCAGCGGCCGACGAAGATCAGCGGGCCCGGGGCGGGCTCGGGGATGTACAGGGTCCCCTGGCGCCACTCCACGCGGGCGTCGCCCATGGTGAAGCGGACGTCCTTCACGGTCACTTTTCGGAAGCGCTCGATGAAGTGGAGCG
>CAZLSH010000123.1:0-807 GCA_964562095.1 uncultured Clostridia bacterium
TAAAATGGCCGAGCTTGTTCCTGCGCTCCAGGGCCGGGGCGGCGTACTCGAGCTTCAGCTCCTTGGCCGGCTCGATCTCAAGATCCAGGGAGACCCGGAACGGCGCCTCGAGCACCAGATCCGACTCGCGTTTCTCCAGGATGACCATGTTGTCGTTCAGGCCGGGCAGATGGAAGGCCTCCAGGCGCTGGAACCCGGCCCCGGAATCCTTGAGCCACTTGCCGTCGAAGGCCACCTCGGCGCGCATCTGCTGGCGGGTCAGCTCCAGCAGCGTCTTGACCTCCGCCTTCTCCACCGGGAAGATGCCCTTCAGGATCCCGGTGATCGCCTTGCCGGGTTCGGCCGCGGCCTCGTTGTAGCGCTGGAACATGCCGCGCGCCGTCACCACCAGGGTGCCCGACGCTTTGTCCGCGGCCAGCAGCACCCGGCCCGAGATCTCTACGCCATTGTCCGACCAGAGGGGCAGCGGCAGCTTCTCCAGCGACCCGCCGGCGAAGTTCCAGGCATCGCGCCCCTGGATGGCATAGGGGAAGAACTCATGCTGCTCGCGGCAGGGATCGAGATAGGCCGCCGCGGCCGGGACCTTCAGCCAGAATTCGCCCAGCTGCAGCGGCGTGGCGGCGATAGCGGCCAGCTCGGGGCCGGCGGCGACGGCAAGCATTTCAGAATCGATGCCGGCCTTCTTCAGCATCGCCCCCAGCAGCAGGGCCTTTTCCAGCCGCGTCGCGTAGTTGCTCTGGACGACGCGCTCCAGCGGCCGGGAACGCCAGCCGGTCGCCTCGACGCCCAGGCTGCAGTTCCTGATCT
>CAZLSH010000123.1:817-4839 GCA_964562095.1 uncultured Clostridia bacterium
TCGACCGCCACGACCTTCTGCAATGCGGCCAGGAGCTCGGGCAGGGCCGGGTTCTGGGCTTTCAGCTTGTCGACCTTGTCGGCCAGGGCCGCCGGCAGGACCCGGGACGCCTCCGCGAGCGGCAGGGCCGCGGCCCAATCGGGCGCCAGCGCGAAGGCCAGGAACGGCTCGGAGCCGGCGACCGCCAGCGGCTCGCGCGGCAGCGGCGCCAGTCCGGAGAAGCGGAACGCGTATTTCTTGACCGGCCCGTCGGTGACGATCTCGGTGACAATCTCGCCGTCTAAGCCGCCGCCTGCGAAAAACAGCTGCCGCGAGGCGGGGACCCTGATCTCCAGGGTGTATTCATCGACCGGGAACGGCCGCGCCAGGACCTCGCGGCACGCGAAAGCGGGCAGGAAGCCGGCCCGGGTATGGATGCGGTATTTCAGGTCGACCAGCGCCCCGCGCTCGAGCCCGGTGTGGGTGACCACCATTTCGCGCAAATGGGAAAAATCGGCGAAGCCGTGGGCGGGGAACGGCAGCACCTCGTTGAAAGCGTTCTCCGGCGAGGGGACCTTGCGGCCGTTGGCCATGGTGGTCTCCGACTTCAGCACCTCCAGCTTCTGGAACTCGGGGTTATGAACGATGAACGTTTCGCCCAGGGCGCGGTTGACGGCGAAATAGGTGTCGAGGCGCGCGCGCTGCTCGCAGGTCATGTCCCATGAGCCGTCATCATTCAGTTCATAGACGATTGCCAGCTTGAGAAAGCGGGCGTCGTGCGCCGGCAGGGAGAACAGCAGGCTCGCGGCCAGGATGGCCAGGCTGAAAAGGGTCAGGCGCTTCATTTGTCACCTCCGCGGGAAAGGATGAGGGTCGATTCCATGATCTTCCTGAATTCCAGCACGCCGTTGCGCACGCTCTCCCAGTCCTCGGGCTGGTAGATCCTCTTTTTCAGGTCCAGCCTGGCCCGGATGTCCAGGCCGCCGGCGGTCTTGAACGCGCCGCTGAAATCGGCGCCGCTGCCGCTCACCTGCTGCAGGGCCGGCGGCGCCTGGACGCGCCAGGCGGGCGGCAGCTTCATGGTCTCGCGCAGCTCCACCTGCTGCGAGCTGCGCAGGCGGAAGGGATACTGGCGCTTTTCCAGGCCCGTGTTGAGGCGGATGAAGCCCAGCACCCCCTGGAAGGGCAGGGAGGCGGACAGCGGCCGCACCAGGGCGGTGCGCTCTCCCTTGCCCAGGTAACCCGGGATCTCCACACTGAACTCGACGAGCATGGGCCTGGAGATGTCGTTGGGATCGGGGAAAACGACGCCGGAAACCCGCGCCGCGGGGTGCAGATGGAAAAACTCCTGCTGCAGCGCCTCGCTCCAGCGGTGAAGCGGGTAGCGGGTGAAGATGCGCCGCAAATTGGAATCGGACTGCCCCTCGGCCTCGATGCGCACGCGCCCTTTCAGGGTGCCGTCGCTGCCGACAACCGAGTCGAGGCGGTAGCGCAGGTAATGGTTCTCCGGCGGCGAGACGGGGGTGGTCATCAGGTCGGAGCCTTCGGGGATGCCCATCAGGTACTCCTGCTGCTGCTCGGCCGACGACCACAGCTCGCGCACGCCCGGAACCCAGGTGGGGTCGAGGAGGTGGTACTTGCCGTCGACCTTGACCAGGGTGACGCTGTGGTTGAACTGGTCGGCCGGGATGCGGTCGATGCGCGAGCCGGCCATGGTCATGGCCGGGTAGGACTCGAAGCCGGCGGCGCGCAGCATGGTCACCAGCATGCCCGCTTTGTCCTTGCAGACGCCGCAGCGGTCGCGGAAGTTCATCGTCCCCTTGTGCAGGGTGTAGCCCTCGCCCGGGCCCATGGAGATGCCCGAGTAGCGGATCTCCTCGGCCACCCAGTGGGTGAGGCGCGATATCTTTTCCCAGTCGTCCCTGGCGCCGCGGACGATCTCGTCGGTCTTGGCCTTGATCTCGTCGTCGAACGCGAAGGAGCCGTAATCCTCGTTCACCTTGTGGAACCACAGCGACTTGGCCTGCCAGTCGGGCGAGGTGGAAAGGAGCAGCTTGGGGGCGACGTCGGAGGGGTCCACCATGTCGGCCTCGCGCCGGAAGGGCTGGATGTCCTTCACTTCCCAGAAATATTCGGTCTGCCCGCCCAGCAGGTGGACGTAGTGCCGGGCCTGGCCGTTGTACATCTCGAACTGCAGCGGCTTCGCCGCCGGCATGCGCACCTTGTAGCTTTTCACGCGCACGGGGATTTCGGAATAGAACGGGACGATATCGTAGAAATGCCCTTTCATCGGCGGCACGTAGCGGTTGTCCGCCTGGCCGGCGTCCGTTTCCAGCAGCGCATAGGTGAACCCTTTCTGGTAGGTCTTGACCCAGACGCCGTCGCCGGGCTCGAGGCGGCCGGCCGGGATGACGATCTCGCGGGCGCCCCAGTAGATGGCCCGCGCCGGGGCCGGATAATCCCTGACCGCGGAGAGGGGAACGATTTCCACGGCGCCGCCGGCGCGCAAAACCTTCATCTCCTTCACCTCGACGTAAGCCGACAGCGGATCGTAGCCGAAGGTCAGCGACTGCAGCGCCTTGGCCCCCTCCGTGTCGAGCACCTTGTAGAATGCCTCCTTGTCGACATGGCTGAGACCCGAATCCTCGACGCGAACTTCCGTGCGCTCGAAGACGAGCAGGGTGTGGGCGCCGGGGAACTCCTTGGCCGTGCCGGCGGCGGCCAGCTGTTGGTGCAGGTCGTCCTGGGCCGGGGCGGCCGCGGCAACGAGCAGCAGGGCGGCGACGATGACGAATGTTTTTTTCATGGGTGACCCCCTATTTGAATTTTGCTTTGTTTTTCTTCGGCTTCCTGGGCTTTTTCGGCTTCCTGGGCTTCTCATGGCTCTCGGGTGGCTCGGTGTCAAAAGCCTTCGACCCGGCGGACATGGCGAAGAAACCGCCGGGGATATCGGGGTCGGCCTCGATGGAACTGAAGGTCAACCGCGCCTTCGTCCGGCCGTCCACCCGGTTTTCGATGACGAAGGGCATGCGCCGGCCGGCGACAGGGCGGTAATCGCCGTACAGGATCTCGACCAGCGCCTCGGACTCCCCTGTTTTCACGCGCCGGGCGCTTTTCAGCACGACGCCGCTCCCGGCATCGAGGAAATAGTCGACTTCCCGGCCGTCCACTCCGATCCGCTGCAAATGAAAAACCGGGACGCCGTCCAGCTCCTCCCGGCCTAGCAGCTCCAGGGTTTGGCCTTTCTCCCGGCCGGCGGCCAGCGGCTCCTCGAAACGGGACTGCTCGGCGAAGGCCGCGGCCTGCTCCGCCGGCATTTCCTGCGCCGCCGCGAACAGCAGGGGCCTGAGCCACCAGGCTTTTTTGCCGTCGAAGGCCTGGACGATGACCTGTTCCTGGAAAACCGTTTCCACGCGCATCTTGTCGGGATGCTGGCGCCATAGGGTCAGCGGCATCTCGATCCCCTGGGCCACCGCGTCGAACGTGCCCGTCATCTTCCAGCCGCTCACGGGCCTGCGTTTCTCCGGTCCGCCGCGAGCCGGGCGGTTCAGGGCCAGCACCTCGTCGAGCGTCTGGGCATGAAGCAGTCCTCCCAGGATCAGGGCAGCAAAAAACGGCAAGACGATCTTCTTCATGTGGCTCCGCTCAGGAAGCTGCATTCTAGCACAAAGCATTAGGACGTTATACGAAGCAGGAGTCTTAAAGTTTGAAGTTCGACATTGAAGAATATAGCGCATGATCGTGACTCGTAAATCGTGATTCGTGATTCGCAACGGCCTGGCAACGAGTCTGAGACGTCAGACGCTAGACGTTAGACGCCAGCAAGACAAGAAACACTCGCCGGACAGCTTGCGAGATATGCAGCGTGCGACAACAGGAATGAAATGACCTGTCGTGACGCGTGATGAGAAAGAACAGAAATGTTCTTCTCTCTGACTATCACTATCACTATCACTACCACTGAGGCCCATTATGCGTGATGAGTGATGCGTGATGAGAAAGAACAGAAATGTTCTTCTCTCTGACTATCACTATCACTATCA
>CAZLSH010000124.1:0-4775 GCA_964562095.1 uncultured Clostridia bacterium
GCGGGGGACCTGGCGCTTTGAATTCGACAACGACATTTTTTTCCGCAGCGACGACGGCATCTCCAACGGCCTGTCGCTGCAGTACCATTCGCCGGCGGCCGCGGATTGGCGGGACCTGCAGGGGGTTGGCCGGCTGCAGCGGCGCCTGGGGACATGGCTGCCGTTTCCCCGGCGCGAAGGGCTGCGCTGCCGCGCCGGCCTGGCCATCGGCCAGCTGTTGCAGACCCCCCTGGACATCACGCGCAGCGACCTGATCCCGGAGGACGTCCCGTACGCCGGGGCGCTCACGCTGCACGCCAGTTGGACCCGCTACAGCGGCAACGACCTGTACGGTTTCGAGGTCGTTGCCGGCGTCGCCGGCCCGCTGTCTCTGGCGGGAGCGACCCAGAGGCTGGTCCACCGGCTGTTCGGCTTCCGGCCGCCCCGGGGCTGGGGCAACCAGCTGGGCAACGAACTGCTGCTCAATTTCAATTCCGTGCGCAAGAGAAAAATATGGCGCGCCGGAAGAACGGAAGGCGCCGCGATCGACCTGGCCCTCAGCGGCGACGTCGCGCTGGGCAACCTGCTCACCCATGCCCGCGCCGCCCTGGAACTGCGCGCCGGGAGCAACATGCCCGGCGGATTCATTTCCCTGCCCGACCCCGTCGGTTTCGTCATGCAGCACGCGGCGGCGCTGAACCCGGCTTGCCCGGCCAGGGCCTCCTGGCAGGGGTTCTTCGCGCTGCGCGGGGCGGCCCTGGGGCGCATGCTCTTCCTGGACGGCAACACCTTCCGCCGCAGCCACCGCCTGGAGCGCAATCCGTTCATGGCCCAGATGCTGGCCGGCCTGCGCTTCGACCGCGGGCGCGGGGGAGTCGGTTTCTTCGTCATGAGCTCCACGCCGCTCGTGAAGAACGGGAATGTGCCGTCCGAGGCGGGGAGCGAGCTCCTGGGGGTGGTCCAGGTCGAATGGCGGATCTGAGCGGGGGAAAGGCCCGGGCGCGGGAGGGAAGCAAAAAAAAAGACCGGCCCGGGGGCCGGTCTTTATGCGTTGATCGTTCCGATGCTTACGGGATGACCAGCTCCTGTCCCGGGAAGATCTTGTCGGGATCCTTCAGCTTGTCCTTGTTGGCCTCGAAGATCTTCATGTACTCGCCGGCCTTGCCGTAGTACTGCTTGGAGATCTTGCCCAGGGTGTCGCCGGCAACGACCTTGTGGATGCGCAGGGTGGGAACGTTCTGCGGCTTGGGCGCCGGCTCGTCGCTCAGGTAGGTGAGCTCGGCCGCCAGGTCCTGGGCGTAGTTCTTGTCGACCAGCTTGATCTGGTCCCACACCTTGTACATGTCCTGCTTGGTCTTGGCCTCGCCGCGGATGACCAGCTTTTCGCCCTGGACGTGCAGGTTCTTCAGCTGGACCTTCAGCGCGTTCATCGTGTTGAGCACCGACTGGTACTTCAACTTCAGTTGATCCAATTTTGCGTCTGCCATGATGCCTCCTTTCTTATTTGCCCGGGAACGATACGTCCATCCCCGGGCCTCTCTGGTGAATATTGTAGTGAAAGGTCGAAACACTGTCAAGAATTTCGGGATGCAATTATTTATATTTTTTTTCGCGGTTGCATTTTTTTTTGATTTTTGTACCATGGACCGGGAAATGCATTTCAGGAGGGAAAAATGAAATTGAACGCGCCGACCCGGATCACCTGGTTCGTTTCGCTCATTCTCGGACTTTTGAGCCTGCTGTCCTACTTCGTGGCCATCCCCTTCGTCACCGTCAACATGTACTGGTTCATGGGGCTCGGCTGGCTGCTGCTGGTCCTGTCCACGCTGCTGAAAGGCCTGTAACTCTTACAGGTAGCCCAGAGCTTCCAGCTGCTTCCGGCTCTCCTCGTCGAGGCGGCGCCCGCGCGTCCCGGCCGAGGCGCGGGATATCTGTGCCCGGATCTCTTTCAGCAGCGGCAGCCATTTTTTCATCTGTTCCGGTCGCCGGGCGGCGATGTTCGTCGTTTCGCCGGGATCAACGGCCAGGTCAAAAAACTCGAATGGCTCCGGCTGCGGCGGCGGGGCAAATTCAGCGAATGCCTCCAGGCCCGGCGGCGTGAAGGGCTCGTTGAATATCAGCTTGGAAGGGCCTGAGATCAGCGCGACGCGGGCGGGAAAGAATTCATAATAGCGCCCGCTGGACATGGTGGCGACCACGGTCCGCTCCCCGGCCTGGCGCCGGCCGCGGATCAGCGGCATCAGGTCTTTCCCGTCCAGGCGGTCGCTGTCGCAGCGCAGGCCCAGGTAGCTCAGAAGCGTGGGCAGGATATCCACGATGCCGACCGCAGCGCCGAGGCGGCGGCCGGCATAGCGCTGGCGCGGGAACTTGATCAGCAGCGGAACGCGCAGCGCTTCGTCGTACAGGCTGTGCGCGTGCGCCCAGCCGCCGTGCTCGAAGAACTCCTCGCCATGGTCCGACATGAAGATGATCAGGGAGTTCTCGTAGAGGCCGGCCCGCTTGAGCTCGGCAATGAACCCGCCGAAATAGGAATCGAAGGCCAGTATTTCCGCCTGATAGAGCTCAGCCAGCGCGCCCTGCACGCGCTCCTCCACCTTCAGGTAGGTCTTGGCCGGCTGCGTGTGGTTGACGGCGTCGAGTTTCGTGAATTCCGGCCGGGAGTTCAAGCGCTTCAGGAACTTCAGCGGCGGCGTATAGGGGGAATGCAGCTGGTAGGTGTGCAGAAAAAGAAACAGGCGGGGGAATTGCCCAGCCCGCAGCACTTCCATGGCCTTCTCGAACAGCGAGCGCCCGCCCTCGGGATAGAGCGGAGTGGCCTGCTCGAACTGCTTGTAGAAATCGAAGCCGCGGGCAAACCCCCAGTTGCCGTTCATGACCATGCCGCCGTGATAGCCGAAGGTCGCGTATTTTTTGGACAGTTCCTCGACCAGGCTGGGGACGTCGTCCGCCAACGGCGACTTGATCCCCACGCCGTGGCGGTACTCGTTCAGGGCGGTGAACAGGCTCATGAACGCCGGCAGGGTCCACGAGGTCGAGGAGAATGCGTTGTCCAGTCGCAGCGCATCCCCGGCGAAGGCTTCCAGGTTCGGGGTCAGCGGCCCGGCCCCGGGGACGGTTTTCCCGAGGTGGTCGCCGCGGAAGGTGTCGGCGGCGATCAGGATGACGTTCTCCCGCCGCCCGGGTTCGGCGATCCGTTCATACAGCAGCGGCCGGGTGAAACAGGCGATGCCGCGTCCGGAGAATTTCATCACGATGCGGTCGCCGCGGCGGAGGTCCATTTCCTGGAACAGGGCATAGGATGTTTTGCGCGCCTTGATCCTGCGCAGGCCGAGGCTCCTGCCGCGGCGCTCGATCTCCAGGCTGAAATCGATCTCCTGGCTTGCCGGCCGGCCCTGCAGGTACAGGTAGGTGTGAAAGCCTATCCGGCCGAAGAGCCGCGGGGAAAGCGCCACGCTCTTCCGGCCCTTCAGGAAAAAATAACCGCCGTGGATGGAGGGAATCTCCTGCAGGATCTCCTCCCGGCCGTCCTTCCTGAAGACCAGCTGCGGACGTCCCGGGCTGATCGCAAAGTATTGGCTGTCGCGGGGAAGCTGCTCCTCCGCCACCCGCGTCAGTTGTCCCTGCCCGCCGCCGCGGAGCCAGAGCAGGGCGCCGAGGAGCGCCGCGCCCAGAAGGGCCAGCAATACGGTCACGATCCTGTGCTTCGGCTTCATTCAGCTTCTTTGCTCCCGGCAGGCGCGGTGGGCTCCGCGTTTTCCCTGGCGATCTGCTTCCACAGGCCGGCGCGGCGGATGCCCAGTTTTTCCGGATCGAATTGGAGCGGCTGTCCCGACTTCCGCTGCCGTTCGTAGTCCGTCAGCGTGGCCAGGCCGACCCGGGAAAGGAGCAGGATGGCGATGATGTTCAGCCAGGCCATGAGGCCGACGCCGATGTCGCCCAACCCCCAGGCCAGGGTGGCGGTGCGCACGGCGCCATAGTAGGCCATGACCAGCAGGAAGATGCGCGCCAGCGTGATCGCCGGCCCGCTTTTGCGCTTGAAGAGATAGGCCACGTTGGATTCCGTGTAATAGGCGTAGGCCAGCAGGGTGGTGAAAGCGAAGAAAAAGAGGGCGACGGCCACGAACTCGCCGCCGAAGCCCTTGAAAATCGTGTCGATGGCGCTCTGCGTCCAGACCGGTCCCGCCTCGCTGCCGGGAAGGTGGTGGGCCAGGAATCCCCCCCGGCCGTCGCCGGTGTTGTACATGCCGGTGATCAGGATCATGAAGCCGGTGGCCGTGCAGACCAGCAGCGTATCGATGTAGACCGAGAATGCCTGTACCAGTCCCTGCTGCGCCGGGTGCGCCACCTCGGCCGCCGCGGCGGCCTGCGGCCCAGTGCCCTGGCCGGCCTCGTTGGAATAGATGCCGCGCTTGACCCCCCAGGCGATGGCCGAGCCGACGATGCCGCCGAACACGGCATCCCGGCCCAGCGCCGACGAAATGATCAGCGCGAACATGGCCGGGATGCGCCGGTAGTCGATGGCAATGATGACCAGGGCCAAAAGGATATAGCCGATGGCCATGAAGGGGACCAGCAGCTCGGCGGCGCGGCCGATGCGCCTGACGCCGCCGAAGATGATCAGGCCCAGCAGCACGACGATGACGATCCCGGTGAGGGACGGGGTCAGGGCCGGCAGGGCGGCCTGGAACGCCGAGGCGATGCTGTTGGCCTGGACGCCCGGCAGCAGGATGCCGCAGGAGACGACCGTGACCACGGCGAAGATGGTCGAGTACCATTTCTGCCCCAGCCCCTTGTCG
>CAZLSH010000125.1:0-4727 GCA_964562095.1 uncultured Clostridia bacterium
GGTCTACCAGGTGGCGCTCTTCAAGACGCGCGACGACCGCAAAAGCCGGGTCAAGATCTATGATCCCGACTGCGAATACCAGGCCGGCGACCTGATCTACAAGGAGTACCCGGGCCAGCTGCCGGTGGGCAACAAGAAATACATCTCCGTGGCGGAAGGGGTCATCCTCAAGGTCGAGGAAGCCCGCAACCGCGGCGGCCGCGACGAGATCCGCCTCAGCTACGAGGGCACCTCCGAGTTCCGCCGCTACACCGAGTACCTGCTGCGACAGAAGATCGAGTTGCTGCTGCCGCACAAGGAGGCCGTTCCCTGCCGCCCGGCCGAATACATCAGCGCCGACATCGATCCGCGCCGGACCCAGTCGCCGCTGATCGAACGCGATTTCAACCTGCTGCGCAAGAAGCTGGCCACGGCTCTGAACAAGGAAACCGGCATCGCCTTCATCAATGACAAGGTGCTGCTCAGGAAGAACCTGCGCGCGATCGCCCCCGAGGTGTTCGGCGCCATCATCGATTTCCTGAAGGGCCGGCAAACCTCGGAGAGCACCGAGTTCTTCGTCGAGAATTTCGCCAAGGTCGCCGCCGCCGATCCCGACTTCGCCGCCACCTGCTTCGCCCTGAACTTCGTCATGACCACGCAGTACAAGATCGACCTGCAGCAGACCAGCGGCGACGGCTGGGGACGCTGGCACCTGATCTCATCCCTCTATCACATCCGCCGCAACTCCCTGGTCAGCGAGGCCAATCCCTTCCTGGCCACGGCCAGCTACGACGATCGCAAGAACCTGCCGCAGAAGCGCAAAAAGTTCGAGGAACAGATCTTCACCGAGGGCGAAACGCGCTATTTCCTGACCCAGCGCGAGGTCGCCTCCGGCGCCGTGCGCCTCAAGCCCGGCCTTTACCGCTTCGGCGATGCCATGGAGTTCGCGGCGACCGACAGCGTCAGCCACAAGCGGCACACCCTGTACTACTACCCGGAGGAGAACCTGCTGCTGGGCTTTGACAAGGTGTTCGAGAGCTACAAGGCGCTGCAGGGGACGACCCTGGTCTTCGAGCAGACGGGTGCCGGCGAGTTCCAGTTCTCGATCAAGACCACCAAGAAAGGGGCCATCACCGACCGCATCGTCTTCGATGCCGAGCGCAAGGTTTTCCTGGCCAGCGGCGAAAAGGTCGCCTCGACGGTCGCCCCCAACAAGTCGATCTTCCTGGAGACCGAGGTGATCCAGACCCTGGCCGAGCGCATGGGCGAGTTCCGCAAGGTCGAGAGCTACAACAAGCTCTTCCACAAGGTCTTCCTGGAATTCGGCCAGCGCGAAAAAAACTACGAAATCCACATCCTGCGCCTGTACCACATCCTCGACCTGATCTCCCCGGTCGACCTGCGCACCGTCGAGGACATCATCCTCTGCAACCCGGAGTTCATCCCCGCCGAGAAGATGGCCGGCGTCTTTTACCTCGACTCCGACGCCGTGATGGAGATCGAAGAGGAGGAAAAGCTGCGCCGCCAGGGACTGATCGAGGACCAGAAGCGCAAGCGCGAGGAGTCGCGCCGCCAGCAGCAGGACGAGGAGCTCAAGGCCAAGGAGGAGATCCGGCTGCTGCGCGAGGAGCGGCGCCGCAAGCGCGAGGAGGAGATGTGGCAGAAGGAGAAACTGCGCCAGGAACGGGAGCAGCAGCGCCGCGCCGAGGCGGCTTTCGCCGCCCAGGAGAGCGCGGCCGCACCGCGTTCCGCTCCCAAGCCCTTCGCTAAGGAGGATTTCCCCAAGGCGGGAGCGCCGTACGCGGAAGCCCCGGCCAAGCCCGATGCGGTCAAAAAGCAAAAACGCAAGATCACGGCCGAAAAGCCCGCCAAGACGGCCAAGAAGGGCCAGAAGAAGATCCTGGAAGAAAAGATCGAGCTGGATGAGATCAAGAAGCAGATCCGGCAGGAGGACCTGATCGAGGCCGCCGGCAGCAAGGACGTCGAGGTGAAGAAAGAACCGGTCAGGGAGGTCAAGGTGGCCTACAAGGACGAAGGCGCTTTCGGCGGCGTCATGGCCAGCGTCCTTGACGAGATCGTCAAAAAGGATGCCGGCAAACCGGAAAAGGACGCCGGCAAGAAGGAAAAGAAAGCGAAGAAAAAAACCGGGAAGTGATGAAGGTCCTGTTCAATTCCTGGATGCGCGAGATCGACCGCGCCGCCATCGACCTGCGTGGCATACCCGCCCTCACCCTGATGGAGAACGCCGCCGCCGCCTGCTGCGGGCATTTCACCTCGGTTTTCCCGCGCGAGCGCTATCCCGCCTGCCTGGTGCTGGCCGGCAAGGGCAACAACGGCGGCGACGGCCTGGCCATCGCCCGCCTGCTGCTGGAGGGCGGCTACGGCGTGCGCGTCCTGCTGCTGGCCCGCCCCGGCGACCTGGGCCCCGAGGCCAGGACGAACTACGGCCGGCTGCTGGAGACGGGGGTCGCCCCCGGCCTGGTGGACACGGCCGCGGCGCTGCGGGAGGCTCTCGCCGCCTGCGATCCCGGCAAGACCTTCGTGGTTGACGCCGTTTTCGGCACCGGGCTGGACAAGCCGGTCATTGCCGGATTCTTTGCCGAGGCGTTCACGGCGGTCAATCAATCGTCCATGCCCGTGGCCGCCGTCGACATCCCATCGGGACTGGGCGAGAACTTCCCCCCCGCTGCCGGCGTCCATGTCCGTGCCCAGGTCACCGCCGCCCTGCATGCCCTGAAGTGGAGCCACCTGCATCCCGATGGCAGCCCCGACTGCGGCCGGATCCGCGTCGTGGACATCGGCATCCCGCGCGACCTGGAGGACCGGGACGAGTACTTCATGCGCCTGACCGGGCCGGAGGATTTCAAGGCGCTGCTGGCCCGGCGCCCGCGTGCGGCCCACAAGGGCGAGTTCGGCCACGCGCTGGTCGTCGCCGGTTCGGCGGAAAAGCCGGGCGCCGGCATCCTCGCCTCCTATGCCGCGCTGCGCGCGGGGGCGGGTCTGTGCACCGCCGCCGTGCCGCCGCAGAATCGTGATCTCTCGGTCCTGGCCCATCCCGAGGTGATGACCCTGCCCTTCAGGAATCCCGAGGAGGTCTCCGCCCGGCTCGACGAGTTTTCCTGCGTCCTGGCCGGCCCGGGAATGGGCGCGAATCCCGATACCCTGCGCACCGTGTCCATGCTGCTGCAGGAGGCGAAAGCGCCGCTGGTCCTCGACGCCGACGCCATCAACGTCCTCGACGGCCAGGCCCCGTTGCTGCGCGGGCCCGGGTTGCGGCCGCTGGTGCTGACCCCGCATCCCGGCGAGTTCGCCCGCCTGACCGGCCGGGCCGTGCGCGACGTCCAGCAGGACCGCCTCAACCTGGCCCGCGAGTTCGCCCTGCGCCAGGGGGCCTACCTCGTGCTCAAGGGACACCATACGCTGACCGTTTCCCCCCAGGGCCGGGTCTGGGTCAATCCGACCGGCAACCCCGGCATGGCCACGGCCGGCAGCGGCGATGTCCTCGGCGGCGTGATCGCCGGCCTCATCGCCCAGCATTACCCCAAGCAGGCCATGGAGATCATTTTGGCCGCCGCCGTCTTCCTGCATGGCTATGCCGGCGACCTGGCGGCGCGCGAATTCGGCGAAACAGGTCTCACTGCCGGCGATATCATCCGCTTCCTGCCGAAAAGCGTCCTGAAGATCGATGGATATCACTCTGCTTTCCTCGCTGGCTGAGGAGACCCAGGCCCTGGGCGAGCGCCTGGGCCGGCAGTTGCGCGGCGAGGAGATCGTCCTGGTCAGCGGCGAGCTCGGGGCGGGCAAGACCGTCTTTATCAAGGGGCTGGCCGCGGCCCTGGGCATTCCCGCGGTCGAGGTGGTCAGCCCCTCCTACGTGCTGATGAACCTCTACAGCGGGAAATACGACCTGTATCATTTCGATCTCTACCGGCTGGGAACGATGCCGGAAGCGCTGGAGAACCCGATCGATGAGTGCCTGGGTGCCGGAGTGCTGGCCGTGGAATGGGCGCAATACCTGGACGTGGGCTATTTTTCCCTGCCGCAGGCCATCGCCGTCGCCATCGACGAGGACGCCGCCGGCCGCCGGCGCATCCGCGTCCGCTGCCAATTGCCGCACATCGCGCTGTCATGAAGACGATCTATCTCATCCGCCATGGCGAGACGCAGGCCAACCGCGACGGCGTCTTCCGCGGCCGCGGCGAAGTGCCGCTGAGCCCCAGCGGCGTGAAGCAGGCGCAGGAGCTCCGCGACCGCTTCGCCGGCCTGGACGTGCAGCGCATCTTCTCCTCGCCGCTGCAACGGGCGGCGCAGACGGCGGCCATCTGTTTCCCCGGCCGCGAGTTGGAGCTCGAGGAGCTGGTCAACAACCTCGACCTGGGGCGCTGGGCCGGGCGCCGGAAAAGGGAGATCGCGGCCGAGGAGCCGGAGCTGTGGCGGCGCTGGCTCGAAGAGCCCGAGCGCATGGCCTTCCCCGGCGGCGAATCGCTGGCCGCGGTCAAGGCGCGGGCCCGCGCCTTCAACGGCCTGCTGGCCGGCGGCGGCGAAGAGAGCTTCGCTGTCGTCTCGCACCGCTCGGTGCTCAAATGCCTCCTGGCCGAGGCGTTGAATCTCGGCGAACGCTGGTTCTGGAAGTTCCACCTGGACAATGCCTCGGTCAGCGTGCTCCTCCATGACGCGACCCGCGGCTTCGTGCTGGCCAGGCTGAACGACACGTCCCACCTGAGCGGTTACGTGTTCGAGTGGGACTA
>CAZLSH010000126.1:0-4532 GCA_964562095.1 uncultured Clostridia bacterium
GCTGCTGGCGCGCATCGCCCTGCAGGCGGAGGTCGACCTGATCATCCTGGGCGGCATGGGCCTCAAGCACGACGACTACCTTTTTTTCCGCGAGACCCTGGAAAAGGGCGGCGCCCTGAGCCGCACCGTCTTCTTCGTCCACACCGCCGCCGACCCCATCGTCGAGTGCCTGCTGGTCCCCGACATCGCCCTGGCCGTCGCCGAAGGCTTCGCCCTGCAGGGCAAGAAAGTGCTGGTGCTGCTGAGCGACATGACCAATTTCGCCGACGCCCTCAAGGAGATCGCCATCACCATGGAGCAGGTGCCGTCCAACCGCGGTTACCCCGGCGACCTGTACAGCCAGCTGGCCGCGCGCTACGAGAAGGCGGTCGATTTTTCCGGGGCCGGGTCGATCACCATCCTGGGCGTCACCACCATGCCCGGCGACGACGTCACCCACCCGGTGCCGGACAATACCGGCTACATCACCGAGGGCCAGTATTACCTCAAGAACGGCCGCATCGAGCCCTTCGGCTCGCTGTCGCGGCTCAAGCAGCTGGTCAACAAGAAGACCCGCGCCGACCACCGCGCCCTGATGGACAGCATGATCACCCTCTATGCCGCCTACAAGGAGTCGCTGGAAAAAAAGGCCATGGGCTTCAAAATGACCGACTGGGACCAGAAGCTGCTGAAGTACGGCGTGATCTTCGAGCGCGAGATGATGGACCTGTCGGTGAACATCCCGCTGGAAACCGCCCTGGACAACGGTTGGCGCATCCTGGCCGCCTGTTTCTCCCCTGAGGAGACGAGGCTGCGCAGCGAACTGCTCCGCACATACTGGCCCTCCCGCGAGGGCGAGACCGCCTGAGCATGCCGGCAGTGAAGCTGACCAAGAGCGAGCTGAAGCGGCAGAAGGACGCCCTCAAGCGCTACCGGCGCTACCTGCCGACGCTGATCCTCAAGAAACAGCAGCTGCAGATGGTCATCCGCCAGGCGGAGAACCGCCTGGAGGAAAAAACCCGCCAGCGCGATGAAACGCTGGAGGGCGCCGGGCCCTGGCTGGAGCTGTTCGCCGAGCCGTACCCCTTTCATGATTGGCTGACGGTGCAGGGCATCGAGACCGAGCCGGCCAACGTCGCCGGCGTGGAGATCCCTGTTTTCAAGTCCATGGAGTTTGCCGCCCGGGGCCATGACCTTTTCCTGACGCCGCCCTGGGTCGACGCCGCCCTGGCCCTGCTCGCCGGCCTGGCCCGGCTCGAGGTCGAGATCGGCCTGCTGCGCCGGCAGGTCGCCCTGCTGGCGGCCGAACTGCGGGTGACCAGCCAGCGGGTGAACCTCTTTGAAAAGGTCAAGATCCCCCAGGCGCTGGAGAGCATCCGCAAGATCCACATCTATCTCGGCGACCAGCAGACCGCCGCCGTGGTCCGGGGCAAGATCGCCAAGAACAACCTGCTGGACAGGCTGGAAGCATCATGATCGTCCCCATGAAGAAGGCCACGGTGATCACCCGCAAGGGCGAGAGGCAGGAGGCGCTGCGCCGGCTTCGCCAGCTGGGCGTCCTGCACCTGAGCGCCGTGCCCGCCCAGGTCCCCTCGGCCCAGGAATGGCGGGAAAAGCGGGAACTGCTCGAGAAGGCGCTCGCCGCGATCGGATCAACGCCCGGGAAGGTCGACCGGGCAGCAGGCGGCATGGAGGCGGCACTGCAGGCGGCCCGCGCCATCCTGGACCGGAAGGACGCCGTCCGCGCCCTCGACGAGGAGCTGGCCGGCCTGGAAAAGGAAGCGCTGCGCCTGCGTGACTGGCAGGGGGTTTCGCTCCCCGACCTGCGCGCCATTCGCGACCAGGGCTACGAAGTGCGCTTCTTCGAGGTCCCGCCCGGCCAGCTGGACCAGCTCCCCTCCGGGCAGGGCGTTTTCGTCGTCCGCCGCCGCAAGACGCTGCTGTGGGTCGCCCTGGTCCTCGCCGCCGGCGCTGCCTGCGACTGCGATCTGAAGCCGCTCGAGCCGCCGCCGCGCGGCGCCGCCGCCCTGGAGAAGCTGCAGGCGGAGAAGCGCTCCGCCCGCGGACGGCTGCTGCGCGAACTGGAGGAAATGGGCGCGGACGCCGGCGGCCTGGAGCGCGCCCGGCAGGAAGCGGCCCGCGAGATCGAAATGGCCGAAGCGGCGGCGGCCATGGGCCACACCGAGTCGCTCTCCTACCTGGCCGGCTTCCTGCCGGCCGGGCGGGCCGGGGAACTGAAGGAATTCTGCCGCCGCAACGGCTGGGCGCTGCTGCTGCGCGAACCCGGCGCCGACGACGACGTGCCGACGATCGTCCGCAACCGGCGCTGGATCGACATCATCCGCCCGGTGTTCCAGCTGCTGGGCACGGTCCCCGGCTACCGCGAATTCGACATCAGTTTCTTTTTCCTGGTCTTTTTCGCCTTCTTTTTTGCCGTGATCATCGGCGACGCGGGTTACGGGCTGGTGCTGCTGCTGGGGACCCTGTTCTTCATGCGCCGCCAGCGCCGCCGGAAGCAGCCGGCGTCCCAGACGCTCTGGCTGATGATGCTGATGAGCGCCTGCACCGTGGCCTGGGGGGCGCTGACCGGCACCTGGTTCGGTTCCGCCACCCTGGCCGCGCTGCCCTGGCTCTCCTGGATGACCGTCCCGGCCATCGCCTCTTTCGACCCGCGCAGCAGCGAGACCATCAAGATCATCTGCTTCGTCGCCGGCACCCTCCAGATCTCCATCGCCCACGTGTGGAATTTCAGCCGCCAGGCCGGGGAGAAGCCCTTCATCCGCTCGCTGGCCCAGCTGGGCTGGCTCTCGCTGGTGCTGGGCCTCTACCACCTGGTGCTGAACCTGGTCCTCAGCAGCGAGCGCTTCCCGGTCCCCGCCTACGCCGCCTGGATGATGGCGGCGGGGCTGGCGGCGATCATCGTGTTCTCGCGGCAGGAGGGGCGCTTTTTCCGCGGCGTCGCCATGGGACTGGCCAACCTGATGACCACCTTCCTGAACGGCATCAGCGCTTTCTCCGACATCATCTCCTATATCCGCCTGTTCGCCGTCGGGCTGGCCACGGTCGAGATCGCCAAGAGCTTCAACGCCATGGCCGCCAACATGGCCGACGGCGCGCTGGGCATCGTCCTGGCCTCTTTCGTGCTGCTGCTGGGGCACTCCATGAACCTGGCCATGGGGGCCCTTTCCGTCATCGTCCACGGCGTGCGCCTGAACATGCTGGAATTCTCCGGCCACATGGGCATGGAGTGGACCGGCCGGCCATACAAACCATTTAAGGAGTGAACCATGAACTTCAGCTTGATCGGCATCGGCGCGGCCCTGGCCTTCGCCGCCATCGGCTCGGCCCTGGGGGCCGGAGCCGCCGGCATGGCAGCGGTCGGCGCCTGGAAAAAGTGCTTCGCCCTCAACAAGCCCGCCCCCTTCATGCTGGTGGCCTTCGTCGGCGCCCCGCTGACGCAGACGATCTACGGCTTCATCCTGATGAACTCGCTGAAGACCGCGGCCGGCAGGATCGATCCCGGGCTGCTGCTGGGCGTGGGCGTGTTCGGCGGCATCGCCATGGGCTTCTCGGCCTGGCTGCAGGGCCGGGCCGGCGCCTGCGCCTCCGACGCGCTGGCAGAGACCGGCAAGGGCTTCGGCAACTACATCATGGTGCTGGGCCTGCTGGAGACCGTGGCCCTGTTCGTGATGGTCTTCATGCTGGGTGTCATCGGCTAGGCATACGACGAGATACAAGACGGGGTTCGACGCTGCGCTTCGCGTCCCCTTGGGGGATTCGAAGTTCGACGTTCGACGTTGAAGAAAAAAGGCAAAAGGCAAAAGTGAAGATAAGGCGCTAGGCCTGCGCCAGGAACATAGATCCAGATCGGATCTCGACTTTTGCTCTTCACGATATAGCACGATGTAGGGCAAACGGAAGCGTCGGATCTGAGAATAATCGCAGTAGAGTTATCTTTAATTTCGAAACCCCGATGCTGCCTTCAGGCCAGTCCATAGAAAAATAAAATCGCATTCATGGATCACCGCCTTACTGGGCTATACTCTAATCGACTGTCAGGGGTTGTTTCAGATAAGCGTCATGTTAGGGTCTGTTAATTTAATTGTTGACATTTTTAATAAAGGGTCATAGACTATATCCTGACACATTTCATAATGAGAGGGTAAAATGCCAGGTCAACGTATTGGTTATGTCAGGGTGAGCAGTTTCGATCAGAATCCCGAACGGCAGCTGGAGAATATTTCGCTCAATAAGGTCTTTACCGACAAAGCCTCGGGCAAGGACACCAAGCGGCCAGAGCTCGAGGCGCTCCTTGCCTTCGTCCGCGAGGGCGATACGGTTGTTGTGCACAGCATGGACCGCCTGGCGCGAAATTTGGACGACCTGCGGCGACTGGTGCAAATGCTGACCAAACGGGGTATCCGGATCGAGTTCGTCAAGGAAGGCTTGCACTTCACCGGCGAGGATTCGCCGATGGCAAATCTGTTGCTTTCAGTCATGGGCGCCTTCGCTGAATTTGAGCGGGCCCTGATCCGCGAGCGCCAGCGCGAAGG
>CAZLSH010000127.1:0-3888 GCA_964562095.1 uncultured Clostridia bacterium
CTTTTTCACTTTTGCCTTTTTACTTTTGCCTTCATTCTTTTTCTTCAACATCGAACATCGAATCCCCCAAGGGGACGCGAAGCGCAGCTTCGAACGTCGAACTCTATTTGATCTCCAGCCTCTGCCCGTAGCACTTCCGGCACACCGACACGTACTTGTCGTTGCCGCCGATCTCGATCTGCGGCCCCTCGCCCACCGGTTGGCCGTCCTTGTACTTGAGCAGCATGGTCGCTTTTTTGGTGCAGTACCAGCAGACGGCCTTGACCTCCTCCACCTTGTCGGCGAAGAGCAGCAGCGCCTCGCTGCCGGGGAACAGGTGGTTGCGGTAATCGTTTTTCAGGCCGTAGACGATGACCGGGATGTTCAGGCGGTCGACGATGCGCGTCAGCACGACCACCTGCTCGCGGCTGAGGAACTGCCCCTCGTCGACCAGCACGCAGTCGGGCTTGGCCTCCTCGGCGAGGCGCAGCATGTCGGTGTCCCTGCCGATGATGGCGGCGTCGCGCTGGAAGCCCATGCGCGAGGTGATCTTGCCGCGTCCGAAGCGGTCGTCGATGGCCGGCGTGAAGAGCAGGGCGTGCTTGTTCTGCTCCTCGTAGTTGTGGGCGATCTTGAGGATCTCGGTGGACTTGCCGGCGTTCATGGTCGAATAGCGGAAATAGAGCTGGGCCATGGCTTATTCTCCTGGGCGGGTCAATAGCGGTCGTTGCGGCCGGGCGGGTCCTGGAAGGCGCGGCGGATGTCCCGGTAGAGCGCGAGGTCGGGCTTGCCCTCCAGGAAGCGGATCAGGGCCGCGGCAGTGGTGGCGGCCAGTGACCGGCCCGGGTCGCGGTGCTTGAACTCGTAGGAGCTGGCGACGTAGCTCGATAGGCCGACCCGGAAGTCCCTGTCCCCGGCGAGCGCGGCGCCGTCGGGCCCGCGCAGGTCGATGCCCTGGATGCGCAGCTCCGGGTCGGTGCGCACCGTGTAGGAGAGCCCGGAGACCTGCAGGTCGATCTCGTTGCCCTTCAGGAACGAGTCGCGGATCAGCGAGCGCATCTCCTCGGCGTTCATGGCCATTTCGATCACTTCGTTGCCGAACGGGTCGAGGGTGTAGACATCCTTGACGGTGATGTCCTCGTCCAGGCGGCGCAGGCGGATGCCGCCCTCGTTCTGGAAGGCCACGTCCAGGCCGTGGGCCGCGCGCATGGCGTCGGTCATCAGGCAGCCCAGCGCGTCCTTGCCGGTGATGGCGAAGGGGGCGCTGACGATGACGCGGGAGAACGCCGGGTTGTCGTTGAAGCGCTCGATCATGGCCTTGACTTCGGGGTCCTCGTCCTTGAGCTCCTTCACGTCGATCAGTTCGCCTTTCTTCTCCACCACCCGGCCGCCGCGGACGAGCAGCTCCACCCTGCCCAGGTAGCGCAGGTCGCTGCCGGCCTGTGCCACCAGCACGCCGTTGACGGTCTCGGCGGGATCGACGCGGGTGTGCGAGTGGCCGCCGATGATCGCGTCCAGCTCGGGCATGGACTTGGCCAGCTTCACGTCGTCTTCAAAGCCCAGGTGGGAAAGGGCCAGGAAGACATCGGCCCCGCGGCGCAGGGGCTTCATCTCCAAAGCCTTCTTCAGCGGCTCGCTGAACTCGAGCCCTCTCACCCGTTCGGGATGGGTGGAGGGCAGGCCGTTGCCGGGCTCGATCTGGATCAGGCCGAAAACGGCGACGCGCACGCCGCTGCGGGTGGTCAGCAGCCGCGAGGCGGACAGGTTGGGGATTTCGCTGCCGGGCCGGGGATGGATGTTGGCCGAGACGATGGGGAAGCGGGCGCGGGCGGCGAAGCGCTTGAGGTTTTCCAGGCCGAAGTCGAACTCGTGGTTGCCGAGGGTGAGCAGGTCGACGCCCAGGCGGTTGAGCAGTTCCAGGACCGGCTCGCCGGGCGGCTGGTACTGGTCGATGATCGGGTTGCCGGTGAAGTTGTCGCCGGCGCAGAGCAGCAGGACATCGGCGCCGCCGCGGCGCTCGGCGTCGACGCGGGCCGCCACCCTGGCGAAATTGTCGATCTTGCCGTGCACGTCGTTGAAGTGCAGGATGACGACGCGGGCCTCGGCCGGAGCCGGGGTCGCCGGGGGCATGGAAGCGCAGGACGAGCAGGCCAGGCCCGCCAGCAGCAGCGGCAGCAGCGAGACGGTCAGGCGACGCATGGCCCGCTTCATCTGCCCGCCCTCCTTTTCCCGGCCAGGCGGACGAAAAGAGCCTCGCCACCGTTCAACTCGCCGTCGTGGGCGATCTCGTGGCCGTGGCCGTCGCAGACCGTCTTGTAGCCGTTCTGCACCTGCTTCCAGGAGATCCGTGAATATTTGCGCAGGACGTCGGCCACCCGCGCTCCGGAAAAAATTTCGACCGTCTTGCCGTTGACCTTTATGTTCATGGGGGCGTCTCCATATGAAAAAGCAATCATAAGCAAGTGCCCGCAGAATGTCAACGGGCGGCAACGCCACAAGGGAAGGCAGAGGGAAGAGAGAGGGAAAGACAGAGGGAAGACAAAGTAAAAAATGGATACGGAAAGGATCTCTTCCACTCTCTCTTCCCTCTCTCTTCCCTCTCTCTTCCCTCCTTCTTCCCTCTCTCTTCCCTGAGATCCGAAATTTTAATTGTGTTATAATTCAATTTATGAAGCACCCCGCATCGGTTTCGCTGACTCTGCCCTCGTGGCTGACCTCCTTGGTCCAGGGCGAAATCGAGATGCGCGACCCCGAGCAGCGCATGCGCTGGGTCATCGGCCTCTCCCGGCGCAACGTCGAGGAGAGGACGGGCGGGCCCTTCGCCGCCGCCGTGTTCGCGCGCGAGACGGGGCAACTGCTGGGCGCGGGCGTCAACCGCGTCGAGCCGCTGAACCTGTCGCCGGCCCACGCCGAGATCATGGCCTGCGCCTTCGCCCAGAAGCGGGCGGGCACCTTCGACCTGAACGCCTTCGGCGCCGGCAGCGAACTGGTCACCAGCTCGCAGCCCTGCCTGATGTGCCTGGGCGCCGTGCTGTGGTCGGGGGTGACCCGGCTCACCTACGGCGCCACCGCCGACGACGTCCAGGGCATCGTCGGCTTCGACGAAGGCCCCATGCCCCGCGACTGGCAGGGGGAGCTGAACAGGCGCGGCATCACGGTGGCGGGCGAATTCCTGCGCGCCGAGGCGGTCGAGGTGCTGAAGCGCTACAAGGAAACGGCCGGGACGGTCTACAACGGGCGTTCCAGAGGATAACCTTACAGAACTTCCAGTGATAGTGATAGTGTTAGTGTTAGTGTTAGTAATAATATCATACAATCGGCATTATTAAAGATCGTGATAAATCGTTCAATAACGGCTATATTATCCATATTTATAGCACTTATCGGAATGGTCGCAAGATTAATGAAAATTCACCATATTTAACAAAAATTGTTGAATAACCGTTACTTTTACGTTACTATATATTTGGAGGCGATCATGACGGTTTCCCTAAAGAAGCGGGTAGGCAAAAAAGGCACATCTCTGTTTCTGAAATGGTGGGCCAACGACAAGTGGAATTATGAATTTCTCAAGCTACGCCTGATTGGCGATAAAGTCCGGGACAAGGAAACCCAACGCTTGGCCGAAAAGATCAGATTAAATCGCGAAGAAGAGCTGGAGAGCATGGGCCGGGGAACGGCGCCGGCGCACAAGCGAAAAATGACCTTCCTGAAATATTATGAGACCATCAATAAGGGGGACCACAACTGGCAGCTTTGTCACAAGCACTTGCAGGAATTCCCGGGCAACCGCATAAGTATCGGCAACGTCAACGAATCGTGGGCTGCCCAATTCCGGGATTTCATGCTGGAGCGCCTGTCAACGAATTCGGCCCACCTCATCTACTCCATATTGAAGGCGGCGCTGAA
>CAZLSH010000127.1:3898-4500 GCA_964562095.1 uncultured Clostridia bacterium
GGATCATCACTCTCAGCCCGGCCAGGCTTATTGAGGGCATTCGCACCAAGGAGACCGAGATCGAGTATTTGACCCAGGCGGAGCTCGAAGCCCTGGCCGCTACCCCCTACGCTCCCGACCCTGAGATGAGGCGCGCCTTCCTGTTCTGCTGCTACACCGGCTTGCGATTTTCCGATGTGCAAGCGCTGAAATGGGAAAACTACAAGGATGGCCGTCTGAAGTTCAGGCAAAAGAAAACCGGCGGCTTCGAATATTTGCCGATTCCGCCAGAGGCAAAGATCTGGATGGGGGAAAACGAGAAGATGGTCAATTTCCCCCACATATTCAATCTAAAAAGTGGTGTGACGATAAACAACAGTTTACGCAACTGGGCCAAGGTCGCTGGATTGGAGAAGCATCTTCATTTCCATATGAGCCGGCATACCTGCGCGACGTGGCTGCTGGGGAATGGCGTCGACCTTTATACCGTTTCCAAGATCCTCGGGCATGCCAACATCAGCACGACGCAGCGCTATGCGAAAGTCACCGACGCGAAAATCGCCGAAGCCATGAACCGCCTGCCCAGCATCGTCGCCAATGCCAATTAATCCCCTTCAAAATCG
>CAZLSH010000128.1:0-4401 GCA_964562095.1 uncultured Clostridia bacterium
ACCGGCATCCATTGCAGGTTCTCGCCGGGCAGCACCTCTTCGGCCGGGTCGCTGAGAAAGAGATGGTAGGTGGCGTTGGCGCCGACGAACAACGGCTGCAGGTCGCGCAGGTAGCTGATCACCTCGCCCCGGAAGCGGTACTGGCGTTCGGTTTCCTCCATAAAGCGCCGCAGCTCGGTCACGGTTTCCTGCTTCATCGGCGCCTCGCGGAAGATGCGGCCGTGGCGGTCGAGCAGCGGCAGCCGCTCATTCTGCATGAACAGCAGGGCCCATTTCTCCCCCTCCACCGCCTTGAGCGCCGCGGCCAGGCGCTCCAGCCGGCCGGGCTGCCCTTTCAGCCGCGTCAGGCGGTACTCGTTGATCGCCGCCAGGTAGCGGTCCTTGAATTCCTGGAGAATGACTTTTTCGAAGTCGTATTCCGAGCGCCGGGTGGGAGTGTTGGCATCGTTGCTGCGGTCGCTGGTCCGTTTGACCATGCTGTCGAGAAAGTCGGCCGCGCTTCTCTCCATTTCCCGGACCAGGCGCTGCTTTTCCAGCCATTTCCAGCGCAGGTCGGCGGCCAGGTCGGCGAAAAAGGCGTCGATCTTCTCATTTTCTTCGCTGAGGGAGCGGACCTCCAGGGCCCGGCTCTCGTCGCTGAGCACGATCCGGTCGCCGGGACGGTAGATCTCGCGGACGAAATAGTCCCAGGCCTTGGGCCAGTCCCGGCTCTCCTCGTTCTGCCAGAACATGAACAGGAACAGGCGCGGCCTGGCCGCGGCCGGTTGCGCCGAAGCGCCGTCGGGCTCCGTTTCCGGGCTGCCCAGCGAGCGCCGCAGCTCGCGGCAGTAGCTCACCTTCACCGGTTGGCCCTCTTCATGCAGGATGAAATCTTCGGCCGTAAGCCCCGGCACCGGCTTGCCGTTGGCGAACACCCGCACCAGGATCTCCTGGTAGATCACCTCGACGCGCTCGTGGACCCGCTCCTGGCCCGTCAGGACATGGCAAAGCGAGCAGATGAACAGGATGGGCAAAATGGCCCGCGCAGTGAAGGATCGTCTTGGCTCGCCATGGCAGATCATGACGGAATTGTATCATGCCTGGAAACAGAATAGAAAAGTCGCCGTCCCGATTACTTCAACGGCTCGTAGGCGGGATTGGGCCGGGGCGCGGCCCGGTCGCAGCAATCGGCCACCAGGTTCAGGTAATCGGCGGGCGGGCGCGGGATGTAGATGCCGAGCTCGTGGGGCTTGGCCTCGAGCGCTCCGGTGAACTCGTGGGCCCAGCGCACCTCGCCGTCGAGGAAGATCGAATCGCCGGCCAGCGCCAGGGCGATGCGCACCCGGCGCCTGATCTCCGGGCGCTGCGTGGTCTGGATACCGATGCCGTGCTGCGACACGTCCTGGGTGAAGCCCGGGTGCATCTCATCGCCGCATTTGCAGATGATCAGTTTGCGGAAAGGTACGCGCTTTTCCTCTCTTTTCTTGATCATGGTTCTCCCCGCTCGTCTACAGACTTATATATTCAGAAAACGCGTTTTTTCAATCAGGAAAATCGTCAGTGGATGCCCAGGTCGCGGCCGTCGACGAAGGCGGGCTTGCCGATGCCGAACGCGGCCAGAACGGTCGGCGAGATGTCGATCAGGCCCGGGTCCTTCTCCTGCATGCGGCGGTTGCAGAAGAAGATCCCCGGCACCTGGTCGCGGGTAAAGGCATGGTCGCCGCTCCACATGCGCGTGTTGTCGGCGAACAGATCCTCGCCGACGTAGTTCACCGCCGACTCCCAGGAAACGCGGTAACCGGCCTCGTAGCCGACCACGACGTCGGGGGCGTTGACCGTGTAGGGGCCGCGGTAGATCTCCTCGCGGACGAAGGCCTTGCGGATCGCCTTTTTCCCGTGCTTCTCGTCCACCACCCGCAGCAGCTTCTCCTTGATCTCCAGCTTCAGTTTCTCGGCCTCGGCGCCGGGGGCGACGATGCCCTGGCTCTCCCGGCCCTGCAGGTTGAGGAAGATGCCGTTCAGCCCCTGGCCGTAGGCGCGCGAGCGGCTCCAGTCGACGTCGGCGTACCACTTGCCGCTGGTCTTCCTGCCCTCGTTCAGCACCAGGTAGCCCTCGCGGTGCAGCCAGGTGTTCAGATTGAAGCCGCGATTGAAGGCGCTGAAGCCGTGGTCGGAGACGATCATCAGCAGGTCGCTGGGCCGCATCCTGCGGAACAGCTTCGCCAGGAAGGCGTCCATGGCCTGGTAGCTGCGCAGGATCGACCCGGTCACCTCGGGGTCCCGGCTGGGCTGGTCGGCCGGCGAGCCCGAGCCCGGCAGGTAGCGCCAGAACATGTGCTGGATGCGGTCGGTGGTCTCGAAGACCTGGACGATCAGCCCGTCCTTGACCTTTTCCAGGGTGTTGAAAAAGATCCGCTCGCGCTCTTCCTGCGTGCGGTAGACCTGCTCAATGAAGTTGCCCTCGGAAAGGACGCGCTCGTTGAGCGACCAGGTATCCTCGGCGTAGGGGCCCAGGAGCTTGGCCAGGTAGACCGAGAAGATCTTGGGGTGGGAGACGGGCATGGAGGGCTTTTCCGGGTCGATGTTGATCGGCGAGAGATAGAGCTTCAGCGGCTCGATCTCCTCCAGCACCCATTGGGCGATGCCGCAGACGGTGACCAGTCCGGCCTTGAACTCCAGCTTGACCCACCTGGAGAGCCGGTTGCGCTCCAGGGCGATCTTTTCCTTGCCCACGGCGATCTCGGCGCTCTTTGAACCGCGGTCCAGCTTCAGGGTGAAGGGGATCTCCAGGGGCGGATGGCCCTGGCGGAAGGGGTGGCCCGGGCCTTTGATCCTGCCGGCGAAACGGTCGCCGCCCAGGGGCCGCAGCGCCTCGAACACGCCGTCGGAGATATCGAAGCTTCCGGCGGCGCCGTCGGAATAGAAGCTGAAGCTCCCCTGCGTGCCGCGCAAGTCGGGTGTGCCCAGACCGGCCAGCATGGAACCGTAGAATTTCTCGGGCGGGAAGGTAAAGGGCATGCGCAGCACCGAGGCGTAAATCCCCTTGGAACTGATGATCTTCCAGAAGCTCTGGCTCTTGCGCTTGAGCTCGATCTTGGGACTGCCCAGCGGGATCTCCCAGTTGCCGAACTTCAGGCTGCGGCGCGGCGGGATGATGTCCGAACCGGCCATCTTGGGCATGTAGCTGGCGCGGTCGGTGGTCAGGAAGTCGAAGATATTGTGCTTGCCGGGGTTGACGCCGGTGGTGAAGGTCGACCAGGCCACCGGCGATATCGGCGGCTCGGTGCTCCACAGCGGCGAGAAAACCCCCTCCTGGGCCAGCTTCTCGAAATGGGGGAACGCGTGCCCCTGATCCTGGAAGCGGCGGAACAGGTTGTAGTCCATGCCGTCGAAGCCGATCAGCAGGACGCGCTTGAACTTGGCCTTCTTCATGATCCGCGCCCGTTTGCTGAAGCGCAGCAGGGCGCGAACCGGAAAAGTCAGGAAGTTGAAGACAGCCAGGAAAAAAGCGGCAAAGATGAAGAAAAACGAGCCGACGAAGGCGAAACCGGCCCCCGGCCCCACGTAACTCAGCAGGGATGCCGTGGACGCTATGGTCAAGAGGATGAAAATTCTTGATTTTTTCATAGGCTATTTTACCATGGATCGGGCCCGGCGCAAAACCCGGAACAGCAGTGACGGTGTCAGTGTCAGTGTCAGCAAGAGCACTTAAAACACCCATAGGAGAGGATTTTTCGAGTAATCCTCAACCAAAATAGTATTGATATTTTCGTCCACAAGCCATTGCGCCGCATTGCCGGCAGCGGCACGCCGGCGGCGGCGCCATGGAAGCGGCGGAATAATGTTAATGACAAAATTTTTTCTATTGATTTCCAAGGGAAACGCGCTATAATTGAAATTAAAAAATCGGCGGCAGAGAGGGAGCAATGAAAATTCTGGTCATCAACTGCGGCAGTTCCTCGATCAAATTCCAGCTGCTCAACATGGAGACCGGCATGGTGCTGGCCAAGGGCCTGCTGGAGCGCATCGCCATTCCCGGCTCGGTGCTGAATTACTACCAGGGCGAAAAGAAGCACGTCATCACCCGCGACGTCGCCAACCACGAGGACGGCATCCAGCTGATCGTCAGCCAGCTCACCGCTGCCGGCACCGGCGTCATCAGGGACAAGAGCGAGATCTTCGCCATCGGCCACCGCGTCGTGCACGCCGGCGAGAAGTTCAACGGCACCGTGCCCATCACCAGCGCCGTGCTGGCCGCCCTCAAGGAATGCATCCCCCTGGCGCCGCTGCACAACCCGCCCAACATCACCGGCATCGAGGCCTGCCAGAAGATCCTGCCCGGCATCCCCATGGCCGGAACCTTCGACACCGCCTTCCACCAGACCATGCCCGAGAAAGCCTACATCTACCCCCTGCCCTATG
>CAZLSH010000129.1:0-4367 GCA_964562095.1 uncultured Clostridia bacterium
TCGTTTTGGAAATTGGAATTTGGAATTTGGATATTGTTTGTTATTTGGAATTTGGAATTTGGGATTTAAGTCTTAGTAATGCCTAATTCTTCCCGTAAATCGTCTACCGATTCCCATTCTTGTCGCCTAGCTCCAGAGCACCAGCCCCGTTTCGTAGGGATCGAGCATCAGCGGGTGGCTGGGGGTGACGCGCAGCCGGAAGCCGAAGCTGCCGGTGCGGCTGCAGGTAATGACGCCGCTGAAGCGGTAGCGCCCTTCGCCGGTCTTTTCCACGTCGCCCAGGCGCGCCAGGGCCGAATTCTGCAGCAGGTCCTCGCCGACGATGGTCCCATAGTAAACGTCAACGCGCACCTCTTCGGGGGCGAGCTGCCCAAGGTTCAGCTCGGCCTGCACCGCAAAGCTCTCGCCGCTCTTGTAGGTGCGCGCCGTGTCGGCGTGGATGCCCTCGATGCGCAGGGCGGGGAATTGGCCGCGCAGGCGCTCCTTCCAGCGGACCAGTTCCCGCAGCGGCTGGAAACCGTCGGCGCTCAGCCGGAGATAATTCTCCGCGGCAGGCTGGTAGAAGCGGCGGAAGTACTCTTTGACCATGCGGTTGGTGTTGTAGCGCGAGGCGATGGTGACCAGGGAGTGCTTCATCATGCGGATCCATTCGCGCGGCAGCCCGTCGGAGCCGCGCTCGTAGAAAAGGGGGATGATGTCCTTCTCCAGGATGGAATAAATGGCCTTGCTCTCCACCTCGTCCTGGTATTCCTTGTCGGCATAGGCCTCGCGGTTGCCGATGGCCCAGCCGTTATTCAGGTCATAGGCTTCGTCCCACCAGCCGTCCAGGACGCTGAAGTTCAGAACGCCGTTGCAGGCGGCCTTCATCCCCGACGTGCCGCACGCCTCCAGGGGCCGCTGCGGCGTGTTCAGCCAGATGTCGACGCCGGACACCAGGTAGCGGGCCACGTTGATGTCGTAGTCCTCGACAAAGGCGATCTTGGAGCGCAGGTGCTCGTTGGACATGAAGGAGATGATGTTCTTGATCAGTTCCTTGCCGGCCTGGTCCTGGGGATGGGCCTTGCCGGCGAAGACCAGCTGCACCGGCCGGTCGGGGTCGTTCAGGATCCTGAGCAGGCGCTCCTTGTCCTTGAAGATGAGGTAAGCGCGCTTGTAGGTGGCGAAGCGGCGGGCAAAGCCGATGGTCAGGGCCGTCGGGTTCAGCGCCTCCTGCGACTCGCTGACCAGCAGGTTCGAGGCGCCCTTGGCGATCAGCTGCTTTTGCAGGCGCTGGCGGACGAAAGAGATCAGCCGCCGGCGGCGCATTTCGTGCACGCTCCACAGCTCGGGGTCGGGGATGTTCTGCACCTTTTCCCAGGCATCGCGATAATCCTGCTTCTCCCGCCACTTGCCGCCCAGGTAGCGCTCGAACAGGTCATTCATCTCGAAGGAGATCCAGGAGGGGATGTGGATGCCGTTGGTGATGGCCTGGATGGGGACGTGCTCGGGCGGCAGCGCCGGCCAGATGTTCTTCAGCATCCCGCGCGACACCTCGGCCTGCAGCGCCGAAACGCCGTTGACGAAGGCCGAGTTCTTGACCGCGGCCACGGTCATGGAGAAGCCCTCCTGGTGATTCTCGGGGTGCATGCGGCCGCAGGCCATGAAATCGTGAAACGGGATGTTGAACTCCCGCAGGTAGTGGGCGAAATAGGCGCGGATCATTTCGGGGCTGAACACGTCGTGGCCGGCCTGGACGTTGGTGTGGCTGGTGAACACGCTGGACTGGCGCACCAGCTCCATGGCCTCGGCGAAGGAAAGCCCCTGGTTTTTCATCAGCGCCCGGGCGCGCTCGAAGGGAGTGAACGCCGAATGTCCCTCGTTCATGTGCACGACATTGACCTGGATGCCGAGGGCGTCGAGCATCTTCACCCCGCCGATGCCCAGGATGATCTCCTGCTGCAGGCGCATTTCCGGGTTGCCCCCGTACAATTGGGCGGTGAGGCGCCGGTCGCTTTCGCTGTTGCGCTCGTGGTTGGAGTCCAGCATGTGGATGGCGACGCGGCCGACCCGGACCTGCCACACCTTGAGCCAGACCTTGCGGCCGGGGAAATCCAGCTCGATCTCCAGCGGCGTGCCGTCGGGGCGCCGCACCTCCAGCACCTGCATGTTGTGGAAATCGTTGACCTGGTAGAAATCCTGCTGCCAGCCGTCCATGTTCAGGTACTGCTGGAAGTAGCCCAGCTGGTAGAGCAGCCCGACACCGTGGAAATGGATGTTCAGGTCGCTGGCCGACTTGACATGGTCGCCCGACAGGATGCCCAGGCCGCCGGAATAGATGGGCAGCGTGTCGCTCAGCCCGTACTCGGCGGAAAAATAGGCGATGCCCGCACTCTGGTCGTGGTTGATGCTGCGCAGCACGCTCAGGTACTGGTCCAGCTGCTCGCCGACCCGCTGCACCTCGCTGAGGAACCCTTCGTCAGCGGCCAGCTCCTCGAGCTTCTCCTGGCTGATCTCGCCCAGCATGCGCACCGGGTTGTGCTGGCTCTTCTCCCACAGGTCTCCGTCCAGGGTGATGAACAGCTTGATGGCCTCGGGGTTCCAGGTCAGCCAGAGGTTGGAGGCGATCTCCAGCAGCGGCTTCAGCTTCTCCGGCAGGTCAGGTACGACTTTGAATCTCTTGAAATTTGCCATGGGTCAATGCTCCTTGGAGAACGGCCGGAAGGGACGGGTCACAGCATGGCGAGGATGCGGTCGCGTTTCAGTTCCAGGTAAAATTTCAGTTTGCCGGAGATCAGGTTCTTGCCGGAGACCAGGAGCAGGAAATAGCCGCTGTTCAGCGACAGGACCATGATTTTCAATTTGCCGGAAACATACTCGATCTGGAAGCCGGCGCGGTCGAGATCCAGGTTGTCCAGTTTGCCCACCACGTCGGCGAGCTCGGCTCCGATCAGGTCCATGTCGGCGTCCGGGGGGAGATAGACCGACTTCTCGAGCTCCAGCCCGTCCTTGCCCCAGATGCCGATCAGGTAGGTCTCGGGATTGTGGTCGTGGATCTCGTTGAATATCTCTTTAAACAATTTGCCTCCCCCTTGTCTGCAACAACTCCAGGAAGCGCTGCAGCCGCCCGATGACCCGCTCGCCGCGCTCGGAGCGCAACCGCTGCAGGATGCCCTGGATCTTCTGGAAATGATCGGAGCGGCCGGTCTTCTCGAACAGGCTCTTGTAGATGACCAGCGCTTCGCGGAGCGCGCCCTGCTGCAAATAGAGATCGGCGGCGCTTTCCGTCTGGAAATGCAGCCCGGCGCCGGCGGCTTCAGCCGGGCTCCCGGCCGGCGGTCCCGCCGGTTCCTCGTCGAGGTCGAGGGTGATCGGCGGCGGCTCCGTCCAGGGCGCGGCGGGCGGCGGCGGCACGACGGCGGCGGGCTCCGCGGCAAAGACGGGATCCGGGCGGAATTCGGCCTTGGTGTCGGCCAGGCGGTCGGAAACGCCGATCTCCAGGCGTTCCTGGAGCAGCTTGACCCGCTCCTGGGCCTGGCTGTTGAAGGAATCGAGAAAAACCAGCTTTTTATAATACAGCAGGCTTTCCGGGAATTGCTGCTGCTGGAAATTCAGGTCGGCCAGTTCCCTGACCACCGTGATGTTGTCCCCCGACATGGCGTGCATTTCGCGCAGCAGCCGCAGCGCCTCCGTGTTCTGCTGCAGCTGGCGCAGGAAACGGTAGCGCAGGAATTTCAGGTGGAACGAGGCGGGGAATTCGCGCAGGACATCCTCGGTGCGGGCCAGTCCTTCGGCGTATTTTTTCTGCTCGAACAGCCATTCCAGCTGGGCCAGCTGCTCCCGTTCACTCTGATATGCGGCCACTGTAACCTCTTTCCATCATCCCGGCGGACCGGATTCTTATACCACAACCGCGGGAGCGGCGCAAGCGGGAAACCACCGCCGGCGGCCGCACCCCAGGCCGCTGGCGCTACTCGGCGGCTCCCGCCAGGCTGGAGCTGTTGTACATGGTGATGGCGATATAATCCTGGGGGACGGTGCCCACATGGCTGGCGCTGCCGCGGTAAGCGCGGCCGTCCACTTCCATCACGGCATGGATGATCATGCCGCCGGAATAGAACTTGACCGGGCTATAGAACTTCACCTGCACCTCGCCGTTGCTGTTGGTCACCTTCTTGATCGTCGGGGCATTGTTCTCGAAATAGCCCCACTCGACCTGCTGGTGGGTCAGGCTATCGGGCAGCTGCTCGAAGAAGATCGTTTCGCCGGCCCGGGGAGCGCCCTTGGAATCGGTGACCCGCACATACACCTTGCTGGTATGGATGTCGCCGTCGATGAAGAACACGGCCGGGTTGGCCGAGCCCTCCAGCAGGATATAGAATCCGGCCGGA
>CAZLSH010000130.1:0-4255 GCA_964562095.1 uncultured Clostridia bacterium
CTTTATGTCATTCCCTGATCCTCAGACGTTAGACATTAGACGTTAGACGTTAGACGCCAGACGTTAACCACTAGACGTCAGACGTCAGACGTTAGCAAGAATAGGAATCCCGACGAAACTCTGGAAAACGAGGGGAACCTGAAATTATTCCATAAAATCGCTCTTTTCTTGCTGACGTCTAACATCTAACGTCTAACGTCTGGCATCTGGCGTCTGACGCCTTCTTCAAACGAATTCGACTTTGACGACGGAAGTGTCGATCAGCTTCTCGCCCTTGTCGGTGAAATGGATGAGGAATTTGCTGGCGGAGACCTTTTCGACCACGCGGCCGCGGCCGAAGATGGGATGGACGATGAAGCGGTCGTCCTGCCGCGCACCGACGCGGCCGTCGCCTTTGGCGGCGCCCGGCGCCGGGGCGGCGGGAAACAGCCCGTCGACGATCTCGCGGAACGAGTACACGGGCAGGTAGGACGCGGCGCCGATCTGCTGCAGGAAGAACGAGGGGCGGTCGGAGGCGGTGGAGACGACCAGCAGCTGGCTGGCCCGCGTGCTGGCCACGTAGAACAGCCGCCGCTCCTCCTCGATCTCGTCGCGCTCCTTGCTCATGAAGAAGGGCATGTACGCCGAGTTGACGCCGCTGACGATGACTGTGGGAAACTCGAGCCCCTTGGCGTTGTGCATGGTCAGCAGGAACACCTGGGTCTTCTCGGCGCCGCGCCCCTCGCGCGTCTCCAGGGTCATGCGGTCGAGCAGGTCGCTGAAGGGGGCGCCGGGGTTTTCCTCTTCCCATTTGGCGACGAACTCGCGCAGCTCGGCGATGTTGAGCAGGCGCTCCTCCTCGCCCTTTTCCTTCAGGGTTTCCAGGTAGCCCGAGGCCGGCAGCAGCCGCGCCAGCATCTCGGCGACCGGCAGCTCGCCGCGGCGGCGGTTCATTTCGCGCAGCAGCGGGAACAGCGGGCGGGCGCTGAACTTGTCGCCCAGGTGCTCCTCCAAAGCGGCGAAAAGGTGCTGTGAATTCCGGTCCGCCAGTGTTTTCAGCGTTTCCAGGGTGCGGCTGCCGACGCCCAGGGGCAGGAACTCGACCAGGCGCAGGAAAGCCAGGTCGTCGGCCGGGTTCAGCGCCAGGCGCAACAGGGCGAGAACGTCGCGGATCTCCTTGCGCTCGAAGAAGCGCAGCCCCTTGAGGATGCGGAAGGCGATGCGCTGCTTGAGCAGCTCGGTCTCCAGGGCCAGGGACTGTGAATTGATGCGGTAGAGAATGGCCAGCGGGAAGAGCCCGGGATTGGCGTCGCGCAGGCGGTTCACCAGGCGGGCGATCTCCTCCGCCTCCTCCTCCTTGGAGCGGCTGCGCAGCACGAACACCGGGTGGCTGCTCACGCTCTCCGACCACATGCGCTTGCTCTTGCGGGCGCTGTTCTGGCTGATCAGCAGGTTGGCGAAGTTCAGGATTTCCGGCGTCGAGCGGTAGTTCTGTTCCAGCTTGATGATGCGCGTGCCGGGGAAATCGCGCTCGAAATCGAGGAGGAAACGGACGCTGGCGCCGCGCCAGGAGTAGATGGCCTGGTCGTCGTCGCCGACCACGGTGATGCTGCGGCGGTCGCGGCTCAGCAGCCGGATCAGCTCGTATTGGTTGGGATTGGTGTCCTGAAATTCGTCCACCAGCAGGTAGCGGAAGCGTTCCTGGTACCGGTCGCGCACCGCGTCGTGGTCGCGCAGCAGCATGACGGCGAACGAGATCAGGTCCTCGTAGTCCCAGAGCCTGTTTTCGCGCTGGGCGGCGTGGTAGCGGGCGAACACGCGGATCTCCTCGTCGTCGAACCCCTTCTGGCGCAGGAACTCGCCGTTGTTGGGGTAATGCAGCCCCATCTTGGCCAGCCCGATGCGCCGCAGCAGGGCGTCGCCCTCGCGCAGCAGGTGGGGGGAACTTTCCTTGAGCAGGCGCTCGAAGAGACGGCGCTGCTCGTCGTCGTCCATGACCTGCCACTGGGCATCGAAACCCAGGGCAGCGCCCGACTCGCGCAGGATGCGCAATCCCAGGGCGTGGAAGGTGGAGATGGGGAAGAGCTGGGCCTGGATGCCGGTGAGGGCCTCGATGCGCACCTTCATTTCGTTGGCCGCCTTGTTGGTGAAGGTGACGGCCAGCACCTGGCGGGGCGCCAGCCCCTTTTCCAGGACCAGGTGGGAGATCTTGTGGGTGATCACCCGCGTCTTGCCCGAGCCGGCGCCGGCGACGATGAGCAGAGGCGAGTCGAAGTGCAGCACCGCCTGCCGCTGCTCGGGATTGAGGCCCGCCAGGATGTCAGCGGGCATTGGCGCGGATCATGGGCACGAACAGGACGGGGATGAGGTTGGTCTTTTTCAACTTGCCGTTCGGCAGTTTTTCCACCAGCAGCAGGTCCTGGACCATGGTGGAATAGCTGATAGGGATGACCAGGCGGCCGCCCACGGCCAGCTGCTCGATCAGCGGCGCCGGGATGTGGTCCGGGGCGCAGGTGACGATGATGCCGTCGAAGGGGGCGGCTTCGGGCCAACCCAGGTAGCCGTTGCCGGTGCGGAAATGGATGTTGCGGTAGCCCTGGTCGCGCAGGAGCGTTTCTGAAGAACGGGCCAGGGAAGGGAAGATCTCGATGGTATAAACCTCATGCACCAGTTCGCCGAGCACGGCGGCCTGGTAGCCCGAGCCGGTGCCGATCTCCAGGACTTTTTTCTTGAAATCCGGGGCGATGACCGAGGTCATGATGGCCACGATGTAGGGCTGGGAGATGGTCTGGTTCTCGGCGATGGGCAGGGGGAAGTCGCCGTAGGCCTGGCCGCGGTAGGAGGGGGCGACAAAAAGGTGGCGCTTGACCTTGCGGAAGGCGCCCAGGATGCGCTCGTCGACGATGCCGCGCTCGAGGATCTGTTCGCGGACCATCCTTTCCCGCGCGGCGGCGAAGTCGGCGTCGTCACCGGCCGCGGCCAGCAGTCCGGGCAGCAGCAGGATGAGCATCAGGAAGCACTTCATGGCTTGATTCTAGCAGAGATGGGCGTGACTGTAAATGTTAGGGGCGGACGATGGACCTCAGATGCCAGACATTAGATGTTAGACGTTAGATGTTAGATGTCAGCAAGAAAAAAGCGATTCGCGATTTACTGATCTCGATAAGCCGGATGGTGGGAAACACTGAGCGCAAGCGGGCAGCAAACTTCTAAAGGGATTTCTTCTTGCTAACGTCTGACGTCTGGCGTCCAACGTCTGTTCATCCAATCAATATCAACACGGATCCGGCGACGGCCAGCAGCGTGGCCAGACCCCGCCGCCGGTCGAAGCGGTCCTTGAGAAAAATGGCGGCCAGCACCACGACCAGGATGGTGTTGGTCTGGTTAAGGATGGCCGCCGAGTTGACCGTGGTGAACTTGAAGGCGGCGATCCACAGGGTCATCGAGATCAGGTTGCCCAGCAGGGCGCCCAGGAAAGCATAGACGCGGCCGCCCGGCAGCCACAGCGGCGCCAGCAGCCGCCGGCGCTCCTTTTGCGGGGCGAACATGGCCAGCAGCACCAGCAGCGCCGCCAGCATGCGCAGCTCGGTGACCCAGAAGACGTGGGCCTTGCTCAGGACCGGGCGCATGAGCACGATGCTGACCGCCATCAGGGCCATGGCCACGACGCCGAAGACGAACCCGGCCATGACCCGGCGCGTCGGCCGCTCGTCGCCGCCGCGGCGGTAGGCCACGACCAGGATGGCGGCGATGACCAGCACGGCGCCGCCGATCTGCTCGGGCCGCGGTTCTTCCCCAAGGGCCAGCCAGGAGGCCGTCATCACGAACGGCACGTACAGCGCGTCGACGATGGCCGTGGTGCCGGCTCCCAAACGGTTCAGGCAGGCGAAGAACAGGGTGTCGGCCACAGCGATGCCCAGGATGCCGCTGGCGGCCACCGCCAGCGCGTCGCGGATGCCGATCGCCTCGGGTCGCAGCGGGATGCCCAGCAGCAGCAGGACGGGCAGGAGGATGGCGACGGTCAACGCCGTTTTGTACAGGTTCAGCGCCAGCGGCCGGATGCTGTCGCCGGCCAGCTTGAACAGGATGACCGCGCCGGCCCAGGAGATCGCGCACAGCAGGGCCAGCAGTTTTCCCAAGAGGTCGAGAGGCATCATTCTCCTTGCGGGCGGCGCCCGGGGCGCCGTGATCGGCCATTATAGCCGAAACGGGAACGACCGACAAGGCGGTGTACGCGTCCATAACATATTGGACTGTTGGCTTTTGAGGCGCGCTG
>CAZLSH010000131.1:0-4253 GCA_964562095.1 uncultured Clostridia bacterium
CTTGCTAACGTCTATCGTCTAACATCTAACGTCTTACTTCTAACGTCTCGTGGCCACTTCCATTCCGCTGCGAATCACGAATTACGAGTTACGCTAGATCGATTTTTTGCCGCTGCTTGTCACTCGTTACTCGTCACTCGTTTCGTTCTTGGCAGCAATTCCTTGACGCGCTGCATGTCCCGGCGCGTCACCACCCGCAGGGCCAGGAGCAGGGCAATGAACCCTGCCAGCAGGGCGAAGCGATGCCATAGCTCGATGCCCACGCGAAAGTAGATCCAGTAATAAACCGCGGCGGTGACGACGACCGTTCCCAGGATGCGGGCCAGTTTGCCGTACTCGTAGGGGACGGGATAGAACTTGCGCGCGACCTGGTGCAGCAGCAGGGCCATGACAAGGTAACTGGCCAGGACGGCCAGCGCCGCCCCCATGATGCCCAGCTTGGGGACCAGCAGCAGGTTGACCGCCACGTTGACCAGGGCGCCGGCCCCGGTGACCAGCGGGAAATATTTCGTTTTCTCCTCGATGTAGATGCCGGCCCACAGGTTGACGTAGATGCCGTTGAACAGGTAGGCCAGCAGGATGACCGGCACCACGACCAGCCCGGGCAGGAACGGCCTGGCGATGAGCGACCTGTCGGCGGCGAACTCGAAAGCCGCGAAGAGGTCGATGAACAGCGAGACGATGGCCCAAAGCAGGCTGGCTGCCAGGACGAACAGCGTCATCACCCGGGCGAACATCTCGCGGGCGTTCTGCTCGCGGGCGTTGTTCAGGAAGAAGGGCTGCCAGGCGTACTGGAACATGGAGACGACCAGCATCATGAAGATGCCGAGCTTGTGGCCGGTCTGGTAGAGGCCGAGGGTGTCGAGGTCGGTCAGGCGCAGGACGATGGGCCGGTCGATGACCTGGATCATAATCGAGGCCAGGCTGGCCGGGAGATAGGGCAGGCCGAAGCGCAGCATGCGCCGCAGCAGGTCGCCCTGGATGCGCCAACGCAGCCGCGGCAGGATCTCGGGCAGGAGCACGAGGAAGGTCGCCGCCGAGGCGATCAGGTTGGCGGCGAAGATCGATTCGATGCCCATGCGCAGCTTGATGAAAAACAGCAGGTTGAGCCCCAGGTTGAGCAGGATGTTGCCCAGCTTGATGACGGCGAACTTCCTGGCCCTCCTCTCCAGGCGCAGGTTGGCGAACGGGATCAGCGCCAGCGTGTCGAAGAGCAGGATGAAGATCACGTAGTGGACCAGGTGGCCGTAGCGCGGCGGCACCTCCATCAGGGCGTTGAACGGCGAGCGCAGCAGGAAGAGCAGGAAGGTCAGCAGCAGCGTGGACAGGGAAACGGCGAGATAGGCGGAGGAGAACGTGCGCTCCCTCTCCCCGGGCGCGGCCAGCGAGCTGTATTTCATGAAGGCGGCGTCCATGCCGTAGATATAGATGATGTTGAGGAAGGCGACGTACGCGTAGATGTTGCCGTAGACCCCCATGGCGGCGGTGGAGATGAAATGGGTGTAGAAGGGAACGAGCAGGAAACCGAGGAAGCGGCCGACGATGGTGGAGATGCCGTAGATCGCCGTGTCCTTGGTCAGTTCCTTGATCTTATCGCGCATGGGGCGGGGCGTCGGCCGGAAGTGGGACGAGCGTGAGCATGCCAGCATTCTACCCCAATTGACAGCGGTTGCCAACAGCAGAAGACGAGGGAAGAGAAAGGGAAGAGAGAGGGAAGAATGAGGGAAGAGAGAGTGGGAAAGCCCTGGCCGGTCTCTTTCTCACTTTGTCTTCCCTCTGCCTTTCCCTTTGTCTTCCCTCGCTCTTCCCTGGAGGGCTCGGCTCTTGTTTTCATGCATGCGCTCGCTTACAATGGCTCCATGAAAAACGCATCCCTGATCCTCTTGTTGATCTGTACCTGCGTCATTTCCCCGGCCGCTGCCGACGACGAGGGCTGCACCGTGATCGCCGTGGGCAGGAAAGCGTCGGCCGACGGTTCGCTCATCCTCTCGCATACCGACGCCGGCCCTGACTCGCGCATATTTGTCGTGCCGGCCGCCCGACACAAGCCCGGTGCCAGGGCCGCCGTCCATTGGGGCATCCAGGATCCGTCGCGCCCGCTGCGCGACGACGGCGAGGTCCTGGGGTACATCCCGCAAGCCGCCCGGACGTACGCCTACATCCACTCGGCCTACCCGCACATGAACGAGCACCAGCTGGCCATCGCCGAGAGCACCATCAACCAGCGCGCCGAGCTGGTGGCCCTGCACGGGAGCGCCCGGCAGATCATGACCGTCGAGCAGGCCGAGATCTTCGCCCTGCAGCGCTGCAAAACAGCGCGCGAAGCCGTGAGGCTCATCGGCTCGCTGATGGAGACCTACGGCTTCCTGCCCTCGAGCGGCGACGGCGGCGAGGACCTGGTCATCGGCGACCCCGGCGAGGCCTGGGTGATGGAGATCTTCGGCGTCGGGCCCGGCTGGGCGCCGGACAGCGGCAAGCCCGGCGCCATCTGGGCGGCACAGCGCATCGGCGACGACCAGGCCCTGGTCATCCCCAACTGGAGCATCATCAAGGAGATCCGCGCCGCGGACGGCGAAAACTTCATGGTCTCGGCCAATTACATACAGGAAGCGATCGACCGCGGCTGGTACGACCCGGCCGCGGGCAAGCCCTTCATCTGGCAGGACGTCTACGCCCCGCTGCCGGTGGAGTTCGCCACCAGCCGCTTCTGGCTGTTCTACACCACCTTCATGCCCAACCTGGCCGAGTGGCCCGAGCGCAAGCTGGGCGGCAATCCCATGGCCACCATCAACCCCTACCACCAGTTCGTCGAGCCCCTTTCCCTCTACCCCTTCTCGGCCGCTCCCGAGAAAAAGATCTCGCTGCAGGACGTCATCGCCTTCCAGCGCTCGGTCTTCGCGGGGACGATCTACGACTTCACGGCGCAGCCGCAGTGGCTGGTCGCGGACGGCAAGGGTGGATCCAAGCTCAGCCCGCTGGCCACCCCCTTCCCGGGCAGCGAATTGCGGGCGCTGCTGAAGCTGAGCAACCGCCGGCCGGTGGCCCGCCACCGCGGCCACTACGGCATGGTCTGCCAGCTGCGCTCATGGCTGCCGGACGCCATCGGCGGCGTCTACTGGGTCTACCAGGACAACCCCTACATCAGCCCCTACGTGCCGGTCTATGCCGGCTGCACCGACACGGCCCCCAGCTACCAGACCTATGACCCCGAACTTTACAGCGACCGTTCGGCGCGCTGGACCATCGACGCCGTCGACAATCTATGCAACCTGCGCTTCCAGGACGCCTCCAAACTGGTTCGCGAGATGCGCGCCCCCTTCGAGGAGAAGATCTTCGCGGACCAGGAGCGGATCGAAAAGGAAGCCCTGGCCCTGCACAAGAGGAATCCCCTGAAGGCCAAGGCCTTCCTGACCGGCTATTGCCGCAGGGTGATGGAGGAAGTACCGCCGCTGTATATTCGGATCCGCGAAAAATTGCTCACCCTCTTCACCAACAACCGCGAATAGCGGCGGCGGGTCAGTACTGGTCCAGGTGGTTGAACTCGGCGTTCTCCAGCCAGGTCTGCGGCCGGGCGATGAACTGCAGGATGTGCTCCAGGAGGAACTCGTGGCGTTTCTCCTCCTCGGCGATCAGAAAGAACATCTTCTGGATCCTGGGATCACCGCTCTCCCGGGCCTTTTCCATGTAGAACTTGAAGCTTTTCGTCTCGATGTCCCTGGCCTTGCGGTAGAGGTCGAGCTGGGTGACCGGCAGGTCGTCCCAGTTCTTTTCATCGCGGAGCTGCTGAAAAACGTTCTTGGAGCTGCCGAGGATGGGGGTGGAGTCGAGATCGACGCGGTGCGACTCCTTGAGCTTCTGCAGCACCTGGTAGTGCTTGGCCTCGTCCAGCGCCAGCTGGCCCAGGATCCTTTTCATGCCGGCATTGGCCGTCTTTTCGGCCAGGTGCTGGTAATACCTTTCCCCTTCCTTCTCCATTTCCATGGCCAGGTCGAAAACGTTCATAACTGCCCCCTGACCCAATTGTAATGGATAAGAAAAGGAATTTCAACCTTTCAGCAAGGGAGCCATGGACATCGAGTGTCAGTGACAGTGTCAGCAGGAGCAATTCAAGGACAAGTGTTAGTGTTAGTGATAGTGTTAGCAAGAGGCCTGACTGGCATTAGTGTCAGTGACAGTGTCAGTGCCAGCCAGAAACTGAAGTAATCGGTTTACGGTAGACGGTCAGAAAACTGCAATACGAAGACTTAAATTCC
>CAZLSH010000132.1:0-1161 GCA_964562095.1 uncultured Clostridia bacterium
CGAAAGCTCCTTACATTGAATTTTCTTTGTTTTGGTCATTTGGAAATTGGAATTTGGAATTTGTTTGGGATTTGGTGCTTGGGATTTGGAATTTTAGTCCGCGTATTGCCTCTTTCTGACCGTAAACCGTAAACCGTCAACCGATTTTCACCATTCTCAAGTCATACGTTAGGCGTTATGCGTTATGCGAAAGAACACGAATGACTCCGATATCCGGCTACCACAACCACTATCACTACCACTGTTATCTAGTTGTTCCAGAACCGCGATTTCGTCATCGTCCGGACTTATGTTATATTGGCCGCGATGAAACCGACGCGAACGACTCTCCTGGCCGCAGTGCTGATCATCGCATTGCTGCATAGTGCCTGCGAGCCAAAAAAGAAGATCTACGTCGCGCCGCCGGTTGACCTGCCGCCCGCGACGGTCGAGCCGCCGGCGAAGCCGCCGCTGCCGGTGATCGAGCAGCTGCCGCTGCCGGCGGCATGGACGGCGGAGAACGCGCTGCGCCTGGCGCCGGGCGCCCCCCGGCTGCGCGACGACCAGCCGGCGCAGAGCCTTCTCGACGCCCTCGACCTCAGCCTGGAGAAATTCGCCGCCATGGACCCCGAAGCCCTGCTGCGCTTCGGCGCCAATGCCGTCACCGTCGCCCGCGTGGCCGCCAGCCTGGCCGATTTCCGCGCCCGGCTGGCCGAACTGGGCCTGAGCGACGCTTTCTTCCGCTACCTGAGCGAGAACTACGCGTTCTATTCCAGCGCCGCGCCGCAGGTGACCTTCACCGGCTACTACGAGCCGCTGCTGCGCGGCTCGCTGCGCCAGTCCCCTGAGTACCCCTACCCCCTTTACGGCCGCCCCGACGAACTGGTGACCGTCGACCTGCCGCGCTTCTATTTTTTCAAGGAACAGAACAACCTGCCCCAGATCCGCGGCCGCGTCGACGGCAACCGTCTCATTCCCTACTACACCCGCGAGGAGATCGATTTCCAGGGCCGGCTGGCCGGGCGCAATCTGGAGATCGTCTGGACCGACAGCCTGGTCGAAAACTTTTTCCTCCATATCCAGGGCTCGGGAGTGGTGCAGCTCGAGGACGGCCGCCGCGTTTTCGTGGGCTACGCCGACCAGAACGGCCACCCTTTCCGCTCGCTGGGAAAATACCTGTTG
>CAZLSH010000132.1:1171-4036 GCA_964562095.1 uncultured Clostridia bacterium
CAGCTGTCGCTGCAGGGGATGAAGGCCTTCCTGAAGGAGCGCCCCGATGTCATCCCCGGGGCCCTGAGCGCCAATCCCAGCTACATCTTTTTCAAGATCAGCGAGCAGAGCGCCACCGGCACCTTCGGCGCCCGGCTCACCCCCTGGCGCAGCGTCGCCAGCGACCCGCGCCTGTTCCCGCTGGGCGCCCTGGCCTGGATCGAATGCGAGAAGCCGGTCTTTGACGCCCGGCAGCGGATCACGGGCTGGGAGAGGTTCGGCCGCTTCGTCCTCAACCAGGATACCGGCGGCGCCATCCGCGGCGCCGACCGCGTCGACCTCTTCACCGGCCACGGCGAGCTGAGCGAGCTCGTCGCCGGCGGCATGAAGCAGCCGGGGGCGATCTACTTCCTGTTGAAAAAAGCGGAAGATCCATCCGCTCCCGTTCCTACCACGAAATAGGATCATCACTGATTCAATGAGCGGGAGGGTTTGAAACCCTCCCCTACGTAAAACGTCAAGAATAAGGCAAACAACATTCAAGAGAGGAATTCGTGACAGATTTTTCAATATTGCATCATCGAAGATTGAACGCCGGGTGGTAGAACTCAGAAATGGGAATGGTCCAGGTGTAGGGGCACGGCGCGCCGTGCCCTCTTTTCGATAGGCAGGGGCGCGGTCATCGCGCCCATGGTCGTCATTCCCGGGAGGGGCGGGATATCCCCGCCCCTACGTCCATGGTTCAACCGCCCGCGGCGGAGCGGCCGGCGACGAAGCCCGATGACCAGGCCCACTGCAGGTTGAAGCCGCCGCAGTCGCCGTCGACGTCGAGGATCTCCCCGCAAAAATAGAGCCCGGGCACGATCCGTGATTCCAGCGTCTCCGGGTTCACGTCGCGCAGGTCGACGCCGCCGGCGGTGACGTGGGCCTCGGGCCAGGGCATCGTGCCCGCTATTTCCAGCGACCAGCCTTTCAGCAGCCGGGCCAGGGCGTTTCTCGCGGCGTCGGTCATCTCGGCGCAGGGGACGGCGTGGTAGTCGATCCCCGCCGCGCTGAGGACGACCGGGATCAGCCGCTTGTTCAGCAGCCCCACCAGCCCGTCGGCCAGCGTCTTGCGGCCCTGGCGGCGGAAACGGACCTCCAGCGCGGAATCCAGCCCCTCCAGGCTCGAGCCAGGGAACAGGTCGAGGACGATGCGCGGCTCCCGGCCCTGCTTCAGGGCCACAGCCGCCGAACGGCTCAGCTGCAGGACGGGCGGCCCGCTGATGCCGCTGTCGGTGAAGAGGAACTCCCCCGTCTCGGCACGCAGGACCTCATCGCGGCAGCGCACCTCGCCGCTGCCGGTGAAGCTCACCCCCTTCAGCCGGCGCAGAAAATCGGCGTGCAGGCGCAACGGCACCAGCGTGGCCACGGGATCGACGAGGCGGTGTCCCAGCGCGGCGGCCAGGCGCAGCCCCGAACCGTCGCTGCCGAACTGCGGCCCGGCCAGGCCGCCGCAGGCCAGAACGACGCGCTGCGCCGGCAGCTCGCCGCCGGCGGCCAGGGCCAGGGCAAAACCCGTTCCCCGGCGCTCGATCGCCTTGATCTCGTAGCCGGTGCGCACGTCGACTTGCAGCCGCTCCAGCTCCCAGCGCAGGACGTCGAGCACCGCCGACGCCTGCCGCGGCCGGGGATAGATCCTTCCCCCGCCCTCGTCCTCGCAGGCGACGCCGAGCTCCTCGAAGAAATCGACGGCGCTGGAGGCGGAGAAGCGCGCCAGCACCGCGGCGATGAAGGCGCGGTCGCCGCCGTGGAAGCGGGAAAGGGAGCCGTCGAGGTTGGTGAGGTTGCAGCGGCCGTTGCCGGTGGCCAGCAGTTTCCTGCCGACCCGATCCTTGCGCTCGAGCAGGACCACGCCGGCGCCGCGCCGGGCGGCGCTGACGGCGGCCATCATCCCCGAGCTGCCGCCGCCGATCACGAACACCCTGGGGACTGCCGGCGCGGCCATGGCGTCAATCCGCGGCGAAAAAGTGGTCGATCACCCGCGTCCCCGGCTTCAGGGCATGGGCATGGGCCAGGCTGCCGTGGATGAAGGCTTTGGCTGCCGCCACCGCGGAGCGCAGGCCGCGCCTCCGGGCGAGATGGGCGGCGATCGCCGCCGAAAACGTGCATCCCGACCCGTGGCTGTTCACGCCCCGCACCATGCCGGATTCGAAGGCATCCCCTCCCTTCTCCTGAATCAGCAGGTCGAGGGCACCCGCCGCACCCCCCGGCAGGTGGCCGCCCTTCATGAGAAAGGGGACGCCGTAATAGCCGCAGAGCAGTTCGCCGGCTTCGCGCAGGTCCTCCAGGGAACGGATCGCGCCGCGGCAGAGGAATTCGGCCTCGGGGACATTGGGGGTGACCAGGGCGGCCAGCGGGAAGAGCTGCTCGACCAGCGCCGCGATCGCCCCGGGGCGGATCAGGCGGCTGCCCGAGGTGGCGGCGAACACCGGGTCGACCACGAGCGGGATGCGCGGGTGGTCGCGGAGCACGGCGGCGACCGTCGTGATGATGGCGCGGCTGAACAGCATCCCCGTCTTGACCGCCTTGACCGGATAACCTTCCAGCACCGCCCGCAGCTGGGCCTCGACCACGGCGGGGCGCACGGCCTGGATGGCGCGCACGCCATCCAGGTTCTGGGCGGTGACGGCGGTGATGACCGAGGCGCCGTAGACGCCGCAGGCGGAAAAGGTCTTCAGGTCGGCCTGGATGCCGGCACCGCCCCCGGAGTCGGAACCGGCGACGGTCAGGGCGACCGCGTGCTTCAGCACCGGGGGCTTACTGGTTGACCTGGAACGTCTTGTCGCCCTTTTCGAAGAAGGCCACGATCTGGCGCGCGGCGGCCAATCCCGAGTTGACGTTGGC
>CAZLSH010000133.1:0-3941 GCA_964562095.1 uncultured Clostridia bacterium
GTCATGGTGGGGACAATAGCCGGCAGCCCCAGCTTCTCGAACGACCAGATCTCGTAGGGGATGCGGCGGAAGGCGCCGGCGACGGCGCCGCGCTGCATGAAGACGTTGGCGCGGAAGCGGGCCAGGCCCTTGATGCCGAAGGAGAAGTCGAGCTCCCAGTTCTCCTCGAACTTGTACTTCTGGTTGTCGTTGAGGATGCTGTAGATCATCTGCTTGGTCTCGGCCGGGGACAGCGACGGGTGCTCGATCCTCTTGAGCAGCCCGTGGACGCGGATCAGCGGCGGCGAGTTGGTGGTGATATGCAGGTCGGTCCCCCCCTCGTCGACCATGATCTTCAGCAGTTGCGGCAGCGGCAGGGCCATGTCTCTCTCCTTACATCTTCGAGGTCTCGCGCAGCACTTCCTCGATGGAAGTGATCCCCAGCTTGATCTTTTCCAGGCCGCTCTGGCGCAGGGTGAGCATCCCCTTCTCCTTGGCCTTCTGGCGCAGTTCGGAAGTGGAGGCGCCGATCATGACCATCTCGCGGATCTCCTCGTCGAGTTCCATGACCTCGAAGAGGCCGACACGCCCCTTGTAGCCGGTGTTGTTGCACTTGTCGCAGCCCTTGGGCTCGAAGATCTGCACGGCCTTGGCTTCCTCGGGGGTGAAGCCGATCTCGATCAGGGTCTGGGCCGGGATCTTGGCCGCGGCCTTGCACTGGGTGCACAGGCGGCGGATCAGGCGCTGGGCCTGGACCAGGCGCAGCGAAGTGGCCACCAGGAAGGGCTCGATGCCCATGTTGATCAGGCGGGCGATGGTCGAGGGCGCGTCGTTGGTGTGCAGCGTCGAGAGCACCAGGTGGCCGGTCAGGGCGGCCTTGATGGCGATGTCGGCGGTCTCGAAGTCGCGGATCTCGCCCACCAGGATGATGTTGGGGTCCTGGCGCATGAACGTGCGCAGGGCGGCCGGGAAGGTCAGGCCGATCTGCTCCTTGATGTTGACCTGGTTGAGGCCGAAAATATTGAACTCCACGGGGTTTTCCGCGGTCAGGATGTTCACTTCGTCGTCGTTCAGCTTGGAAACGGCCGAATACAGCGTGTTGGTCTTGCCCGAGCCGGTGGGGCCGGTGACCAGGATGATGCCCCAGGGCTCCTTGATGTTGCGCTCGAACTTCTGCAGCGAGGAGGGCTCGAAGCCCAGCTGGGTCAGGTCGAGGCGCAGCTGGTCCTTGTCCAGGATGCGGATGACGACCTTCTCGCCGTGGATGGTGGGCAGGGAGGAGACGCGCATGTCGACGACCTTCTTGGTCGTGCCGGTGTCGATCTTGGTCTTGATGCGGCCGTCCTGGGGCAGGCGCTTCTCGGCGATGTCCATGCCGGAGATGATCTTCAGCCGGGCCGTGACCTTGCTTTTGAGGTTCATGGGCGGCTTCATGTACTCGTGCAGCACGCCGTCGATGCGCAGGCGCACGCGGAATTCCTTTTCGTAGGGCTCGAAGTGCAGGTCGGAGGCGCCCTTGAGGATGGCATCGTTGAAAATGAGGTTGACCAGCTTGATGGCCGGGGCGTCCTCGTCGAAGTCGCCCTCGGCGGAGAGGTCTTCCTCCTGGATATCCATGACCTCGACGCTGGAATCCTCGCTCAGCTCGATCTCGTCGAGGAACTTCTGGGCCTCGATGCCGGTGGAGGAGCCATAGTACTTGTCGATGGCCTCCAGGATCGACGATTCGGGGGCGATGACCGCCTGGATGCGCAGGTTGGTCGAAAAGCGGATCTCCTCCTGCACGAAGAGGTTGGAGGGGTCCGCCATGGCCAGGGTCAGGTTGCAACCGATGCGGTGGATGGGGATGACCACGTGCTTGCGGGCGATGTCGGGCTTGATCAGCTCGATGACCTTCTCGTCGATCTCGAACTTGGACAGGTTGATCGAGGGATAGCCGAACTGCTTGCTCAGGACCTGGGCGATATCCTCCTCGGTGACGTGGCCCAGGCGGATCAGCACGCTGCCCAGCTTGCCCGGCTCCTTTTTCTGGACTTCCAGGGCGTGCTGGAGCTTTTCCTCAGTGATCTTCCTTTCCTTGAGTAGAAAATCTCCTAGTCGCATAGCCATTGGCTATATTGTAGAGGATGAAAAATGAATTGTCAATTTTTTCATCGCAAGGCGTAAAATCCCGAGACCCCGAGGTTCTTCACCCGCCCTTGCGAATCCAGGGCCAGGGCGAGGTCGATCAGGAACTTCCCCAGGTTGATGCCGCAGCCGACGCCGTACAGGGCATTGGCCTCGCGGCCCAGGAAATACTTGGCGGCCAGGTCGCTCCACAGCCCGGCGCGCAGGAACAGCTTGTTGCGGAACACCCCCTTCTCCACCCCGAGCGAGAACAGCTGCGCCTCTTCGCCGCCGTGGAACAGCTCCCCCTTGGCCAGGTCGATGTCCAGGAAGAACGCCAGCTGGGGGTCGGGGCGGAAGGCCAGGCCGGCCACCAGGCGCCGGGCCAGCCTCAATTCGCCGCCGGCGGTGGCGATGGCCGGGTCGGTGGCGTTCTTCAGCGCCAGGCCGGCCTTGAGGTGCTGGCCGAGCTCCAGGCCAGCCCCCAGGTCCAGGTTGAATTTGGAAAATCCGTCCTCGGCCCCCGACCAGGCGGCTTCCAGCAGGTCGCCGGCGTCGGCACCGGGCGTGAATGGCGCGGCGCCGAGGCCGGCGTCGAACACGCTGGACTTGCCCTTGAGGTAATGGAAGGTGGCGCCGACGAACATCCCCTGCGAGACGGGAAAGCCGATGGCCAGCGCGTAGTCGGTGTAATGCAGCCCGGTGAAGCGCACGCGCAGCGCGGCGATGTCGGCATCGCTGACCGCGGCGGCGGGCTGATCGAGGGCGGCGTGCGCCAGCGGGCGGACGACGGCCGCGTCCACGGTGGCGATGGCGACCGCATAGCCCCTGCCGGCGTAGCCGGGACCGCGCATGCGGAAGCCACTGATGGCGCTGTCGGCGGAAAAGGCTTCGTTCAGCGCCCGCAGCGCCGCCTCGCGGCTGGCCGCGTCCAGGGCCTGGAAGTGCTCCAGGTCGTAGGCGCGGGCCGCGGCCAGGTTGCGGCTGATGTCGCGGAAATCCAGGCTGCTGCTGCCGTACTGGTAGCCGCCCAGCGGCTCGGCCAGCGAAGCCAGCAGCGCGGGGTTGAGCTGCAGGGAATTGAAATCATAGTTGTACGCCAGGGAAGCATAGCCGAGGGCCAGGGAACGGGCGCCGTAAAAAAACGGGAAAAAAGAGAAGACGGGCATGGCCAGGGCGAGAAAAACGGCCAGCAGCAGCGGCTTTTTCATTTTTTCATTTATACAACGAATGAACAAAAATTGTCAACTGTCAAGCGCGGGCAGGGCGCGGGCGCCGGGGAAAATCCCGCTGCCGGTATTGACAGGGGAACGCGATTTTGCTACTCTTGCCCTTGGCAGGGGTCTATAGCTCAACGGCTAGAGCTACCGGCTCATAACCGGTTGGTTCCAGGTTCGAATCCTGGTAGGCCCAGTACCAGCGACTCGACTTAAGGAGTTTTCTTGAAAGAAGGACTTGACATCTTATACGCGCTGCAGCAGAAGGATGACCAGCTCAAGGAGATCGAAGCCGTTATCAAGGATATCCCGCTCAAGATCAAGGAACTGGAGGACGAGCGCGACTCCCGTTCCGACATGATCGAAAAGGCCAAAAAGAAGCTGCAGGACAACGGCGAGGAGCGCAAGAAGCTGGAGCGCGAGATCGTCGCCATCCGCGACAAGATCGCCAAGTACAAGGATCAGATGAAGAAGGTGACCACCAACAAGGAGTTCCAGGGCTTCAGCAACGAGATCAAGTTCGAGGAAACGAACATCGTCGCCGTGGAGGAAAAGATCATCGAGAAGATGATCGCCTCCGACGAGATCATGGGCGGCATCCGCGACGCCGAGAGCGAATTCAAGAAGATCGCCGACAAT
>CAZLSH010000134.1:0-3897 GCA_964562095.1 uncultured Clostridia bacterium
GTGCTTGCCGTCGCGCAGCATCTCGCGCACCTGGGGGGTGATGTCGATGAATTCAATCTTCCGCGTGCTTATCAGTTCGATCGTCTGGTAGGCGATCATGGTTCCTCCGCGTGTTTTTTTTCGCCGAAAACGGCCGCCTGGAAAGTCTCGATGCCCACTCCCCTTTTCCACTCGTCGGCGGCCAGCCCCGCCTTGCGGCAGCCGTAGGAAATGTACTGCTCCAGGTCCCAGCCCTGTTCGAGCGGCACCTGGGGCAGCAGCAGGCCGCGATTCAGCCCCTGGCTGACGATGATGCCGTCGACGCCGACCCGCACGTCCCTTGGGCCGGACACGGGCCGGGGAACGGTCAGGACCGAGATCTCGATGCCGATCCCGGGCAGTTCGTCGCTGGTGACGGGAGGAAAGCGCGGGTCCTCGAAGGCGGCGGCCAGGGCCATCTCCTGCACGGACTCCCAGAGCGGCTTCACGGGCAGCGGGTAGCCGATGCAGCCGCGCAGCTCGCCGCCGAGGTGCAGGGTGACGAAGACGCCGCGCGGCTCCCGGAAGGGCGGGCCGGGCGCCGGAGAGAGTTCGTGCCGCCCGCCGGAAAGCCGCCCGCGGATGGTCTCCCGGGCCAGCGCCAGAAGCCTGTCCTTGTCGGCTTCGCTCAGTTCAGGCATGGTTCCTCCGTCTCCTCCAGGAGCGGCGCCAGGCGCGCCTTTTTTCCGCAAGGATCGAATTCACAGGTGAAAGCCTGCATGTCCCTGAGGCGCACGGCGAGAACCAGCCCGCCGATGGACCATTCCCGGGCGATCGGCGGCTTGCGGCAGAAGAACGTCCCCTGCAGCCGTTCGCCGTACTGCCGGCAGGCGGCGGCATGGGCGGCGGCGCTGCCGGCGCGGCCGAAATCCAGGGGCAGGAGCCGCTCGACCAGGATCGAGCGGCCGATTGCCGTTCCCAGCAGGAAGCCCGCCCCGCGGTAGCCGGAAGCGCGCAGGACCGCGATGTCCTCCAGCGCCGCCGGCAGCAGTTGCACGTTCATAGGCAGAAAATAGCACATTGGCAAGAGCAAAACAACCGTCTCAGACGTTAGACGCTAGATGCTAGACGTTAGCAAAACCAAAATCAAAGAATAGACGTCGGATAACAGACGACGGACGACAGAAGACAGAAGTCAGATGACAGACCTGAACGAAGCCAAAAAACGAGCATGAGACATCAGGCATTGAGTTTCAGTTCTTAGGAGAGGCTCTACAAGAGCTAACCTGAGGCTACTGAAGTTTAAAAAAACGGCTGAGGCAGTATGTATTCGATTTTCGTTTTTTATGTCATTGAATTGCCGTTCTCTTGCTGACCACTATCGTCTAACGTCTAACGTCTAACGTCTAACGTCTAACGTCTGACGTCTATTTCTTTTTCATTTCGTCTTTTATTTTCTGCCAGTAAGCCATGCGCTCTCTGATGTGCTTCTCGAAGCCCATGGAGCCGGGCTGGAAGAAATCCTTCTCGCGGACCCCGTCGGGCATGGTCTGGAGCAGCGAGGTCTTTTCGGGCAGGTCATGGGCGTAAACGTACTCCCGGCCCGCCCCCTTGCCGGCGGCGATGAAGTTGTCGGGATTGACGATCGCCAGCGGCACGGGCAGCATCCTGTATTTTTCGGCGAGCTTCTTCATCCTGCCGTCGGCCTCGTACAGGGCGTTGCTCTTGGGCGCCAGCGCCAGGTAGACGGCCGCTTCGGCGAGGAACAGGTCGCCTTCGGGCGAGCCCAGGAACTCGTAGGCCTGCTTGGCGTTGAGGCAGACGCGCAGGGCGTCGGGGTCGGCCAGGCCGATGTCCTCCACGGCCATGCGCACCAGGCGCCGCAGGACATAGAGCGGGTCCTCGCCGCCCTGCAGCATGCGGTACAGCCAGAAAAGGGAGGCGTCGACGTCGGAGTTGCGCACGCTCTTGTGCAGCGCCGATATGTACTGGTAGCGGTCGTCGCCCGTGCGGTCATAGCCGGCGACCTTGTTCTGGATGATGTCGAGGACCGCCGCCTCGTCGACGGGCCTGGCCGCTTCGGCGGTCTGGAAAACGATCTCCACCAGGTTGAGCAGGCGGCGGCCGTCGCCGCCGCTGTAGCCGATGACCAGCGCCTCGGCTTCGGGGGTGAAGCGCAGCTCGACCTGGGCCCGGTCGCGGATGAAGGCCAGGGCCTTGTCCAGGATGCGCCGCAGGTCCCCGGGCTGGAGCGGGAACAGCTCCAGGATCTTCAGCCGCGACAGCAGGGCGCGGTTGATCTTGTAGGCCGGGTTCTCGGTGGTCGTGCCCAGCAGGATGACGTCGCCGCGCTCGACATAAGGCAGGAAGGCGTCCTGCACGCTGCGGTTGAAATGGTGGATCTCGTCGACGAACAGCGCCAGCGGCTGCTTCGCTCCCAGTCGCGGCGCCTTGGCCCCGGCCATCATCTTCTTGATCTCGGCGATGCCCGAAACCGTGGCCGAAAACTCGGTCGCGGGATAGCCGGCCTCGCGCACCAGGATCGTCTTGCCCGTCCCCGGCGGCCCCCAGAAGATGATCGAGGCCAGGTTGCGGCCCTGCGCCAGCGCCTGGACGACTTTCTGGCGGCCGGTCAGGTGCTCCTGGCCGATGAACTCGGAGAGCTGCTGCGGCCGCAGCCGGTCGGCCAGGGGGAACAGGTCGCTGCGCGGGTCCATGGCTCTGGCGGCGCTTACGAATGGCGGTTCAGGATCATCGCCGCCAGCAGCGGCACCAGGATCTCGTGCGGGCCGACGAAATAGAAACCCTTGCCGCCGCGGGCGGTCGGCCGCCGGCAGACGTTCTCCTGCGGCCGGTAGAGGCGCTGGAAATCGAATACGGCGGTGTGGAACTCCTGCAGGGCGATCCCCTGGGCGGCGCAGTAGGAGACGGCCTTGAGGAACACCTCGGGCAGGATGACCGCCGAGCCGATGTTGAGGAAGACGCCGCCGTCGCCCAGCTCGGAAACGATCGAGGCCAGCAGCTGGAAGTCGCGCTCGGCCAGGGCGCCGCTGACCGCGCCGGAGAACATCGGGTGGTAATGGATGAAATCGGTGCCGATGGCCGGGTGGATGGTCACCGGGATGTTCAGCCGGTAGGCGTTGAAGAGGATGCTGTCCTCCAGATGCGGGAACTGGGCCTGGATCAGGTAGTGCCCCACCGCCTCGCCGGCGCCCATGCCCTGCGCCAGCCCGTCCTTGAGGGCCAGGTTCAGGAAAAGCCCGGTCTCGTCGGTGTTGCCGTAGGTGCCCTGCAGCAGGTTGCCGTCGACGTCCTCGGAGGTGTGGCCGGCCAGGGCGAGCTCGAAGTCGTGGATCATCATGGCGCCGTTGCTGGCGATGGCCGAAACCCAGCCGCGCTGCATCAGGTCGATGAGCAGCGGCCCCAGGCCCAGCTTGACCGCGTGGGCGCCCATGGCCCAGATGATCGGCCGGTTCTTCTTCCTGGCCTGGCCTAGCAGGTCCACCAGTTCGCGCAAATCGCGGGCGGCCAGGTAGGGGGGCAGGGAATCGAGGAACTGGCGGAAGTCGGCGCCGGGCAGGCAGGGCTTGGGGAAATCCTTCAGGTGGACCAGCGAATGCCGCTCCTTGATGGAGACGGTCTTCATCTTCTTGCGGTCCAGAGGCCGGTATTTCGGGTAGGGCATGGCTATTTCTTGGCGGGGCGGCTGAGGCGGACGATGTACTCGACGCCGCTGTAGAGGGTCAGGAACACGGCGACGTAGAGGACCGCGTTCCCCAGCAGCCGCAGCGAGTCCGCGAACGGCAGCTTGCGGTGGATGATCAGGATGGCCAGGGCGACGATCTGGAAGGTGGTCTTGAGCTTGGCCGGCAGCGAGGCCGAGAAGGAGGCGTCATTGACCAGGTAATAGAAACGGAATACCGAGATGAACAGCTCGCG
>CAZLSH010000135.1:0-3866 GCA_964562095.1 uncultured Clostridia bacterium
ATTTGGAATTTGGTGCTTGTTTGGGATTTGGAATTTGTGATTTGGGATTTAAGTCTTCCTATTGCCTTTATTAACCATCAACCGTGAACCGTCCACCGTGAACCGATTACTTTTCTTTCATTCCGTAATCCGTCCACCGAGCCCTGCCAGTCCGGACGGCGTCCTCGGCGTGGTCAGCAGCTCGTAGAAAACCTGCCACTTGCGCTCCTGGGAAGCGCCCGGACCCGAGACCTTCTCGACATAGGCGCGGACCATCTCTTCCCCCAAGGTGTAGTTGATGATGTAGCTGCGGTAGGCGGCGATGAACTGCAGCGATTTTTCCGCCTGCTCCGGCGTCTCCAGGCCGTAGCGTTCCAGCCAGCGTCTCGCCTCCCCGCGGCTCATCCTGCCGTCCAGGTGCTCGCGGGCCGCCTGGTTGCCGGCCCGGTCCAGTTGGTGGGTCAGTTTTTCCACCCGGGCCAGTCGGTCGGCCTTTTGCGGGTCCAGGCCGGACAGAGGATAGAGGACCTTCTTCTCGAACTCCAGGCGCTCGTCGCCGGGAAAGAGCAGCTCGATGCCGTAATTGGCCGTCCCTTCGGCGATAAGCGACTGGGGGCCGAACAGGGGATAGACCGTGAATTCCACCCAGCCCCGCCCCTTGGCCAGCTTCTGCTCGAGCAGGGCATTGTAAACGTGGTGGCCCGGGTAGCCCTCGTGGGCAGCGCGCGGCACGGCCTGGTCGACGCGCATGGGCAGGTCGGTGTTGACCTCGATCAGGCTGAAGGCGTTCCCCTGGTACCAGTTGTAGGCCCCCCAGGGCTTGTCTTTGACGTAGGACGCCTTGAAGCTCTCCCCTGCGGGCAGGGCGATGCGCGCCAGGGTGCGCCGGCGGCATTCGGCGATGGCGGCGTCGAAGACAGCCGCCAACTTGTCGTCGGGGACATGGAATTCCTTGCGGAAGGCGGCCAGCCTCCCGCTGAGGCCGCCGTCTCCGGGCAGGAGCGCCTCCAGCTCGGCCAGGGCCTTGTCAAATTCGGCCTGCGGCCGGACCGGCTCCACGGCGTCGTAGAAGAGGCGCGACTCCTCGTCGAAGGAGTATTTTTTCCCAGCCAGGACGTCGATCTGGGCCCGGACGGCGACCAGCTGCTTGCGCAGGAATTCGCTCCGCAATCTCTCCATGGAATCGACGATCGATTTGCCGGCGGCGGCCAGCTGCGCGAGCAGGGAGTCGGCCTTCTTCCTGAGGGCCGCTCCCGGGAAGCCGCGGCGCAGGACGCTGTCGTCGTGGGTGACCACCCACTCCTTGGGACCGTAATAGGCGTCGATGTAGCCGGGGGAGTAGGCCCCCACCTCCAGCGCCAGCCTGACGTAGCCCTCGGCCACCTGGTCGAGCCGCCGTCCGGGAACTTCAGCCGCGTTCATCGCGGCCGTATAAAAAGGAATCCATAACAGGATCGAGCAGAAAAATTTCATGATTCCTCCTCGTATTCATGTTTGGCGCCATTCTATTCCATCGCCTGCGAAAGGGCAAATGACTCATTGGGGAATGCCCGTCAGGGAGACCGACGAGCGGCTCACGGCGAAATTGGCGGACGGGTTCATACACGGTTGCTCTGGCCGGAGGGCGAAGGCAATCGGGTCCAACCACGGGGATCAGACTCGGCAAAATCCGCAATTTGGGTGAGTCCATCCCATTATGCCCATTTAAAAATTGACTTTTCAATCTTACGTTCATAAAATCAATGCATGGGGCGCATTGAGTTTTCTGCCGTTCGTTGGACATAGCATTAAGGGGCAAAATGAAACACTTGTTCAAGCAATCTCGCCAGTGTTGCCTGTCGATCGTTGTCCTCTTGGCGTGCGGTTTCTGCTTGCAGTTCCTCGGGTCAACGGCATTGCCGGCACAGGAAAACATGGTCGAAACTTTCTCGATCTCCTCGAAAGCCGTAGCGAAGGATCGAAGCGGCGTCGGCACACTGGACGTCATCTTCCTCTTCTGCTTCTCCAGGGAATTGCAGGAAGGAGATCTGATCAGCATTAAATTGACGGGCTCGGGAACCGATCTGGCCCCGGTGATCAGGAAAGCCGGGAAATGGGACCGCCCGACCCGGTCGCAAATGCGGCTGACCCTGCCGTTGCCCGAGATCATGGCCGCGGGAGCGGCGTTTGCCGGAGATTCCGCCATCATCTCGTTCTCGACCCAGATCAACCTGAGCGGCGACAGAAAACAACGGGCCACCGCGGCCTATGATTTCATCGCCCAGGAGGATCGAACGGCAAGGCCGGAGTTCATATCCGGCGACCGCAAGACCGAGAGTGCGGGGACGAAGGTGAAAACGCCACCGACCAATACCGCCGGCGGCAAAACAGGACAGCCCCCAACCATCCAGGATCCATCACGGCACGCATCGGGAGCGGGATCACCTCCCGGCGCCGCTCCCGAAACCTTGGACCAGCAATCCTCTGCCATTGGGCCGGGTGGGGGCATAGTCTCGTTGACTTCAGGAGCCCGTGTCGAGATCCCGCCGGGGGCATTGGCCAAGACCACCCCTATCACCCTGCGCCAGATGAAATCCTCCCAGGACAATATGCAGCTCTATTCCATCGAGGCGGGGAAGACCCCCTTGGCCATTCCCGCCACCCTGACGTTTCCGATCGCCTCGAGTTCCGCGAATCCGGTGCTCGCGGTGGATATCCTTCATTTTCATGGTGCGAACGACAAGGTGACGCTGCTTCCCAGCCAGTGGCAGCCTGGAGGCAGAGAGGTGACCTGTCAGACCAAGGAATTCAGCGCCATCGGCGTGTTGATATGTTCCGCTCCTTATTTTTATGCTTTGGGCAGGTATGTGACGACCCAGATGCTTTCCAATAACCCGGACAACTTCAATCATTTTGTGGAAGCGGCCTTGAATGTAGCCGTCAATAAAACGATCCTGCTTCCGAGCGCGGGATACAACCAATTTACTCCCAATACAATGTGGTGCTGGTCGGCCAGTCTGTCCGCCCTCCTGCAAACGACACGCTCCCCTGAAAAACACCTGGCCGATCCGCTCAAACCCCAGTCCATGGCCGCTCTATGGGGTTATGATCGTTCCGGATCCTCTAACATAGGGCCCTCGCCAACGGAGTGGCTGAACGACAACAGTTCGTTGTTTTCCACCCTCCGCTCCAAGGCCGGCGCTCAAGTCGAGGCAAAATGCTTCACCCGTTTCCCGGCGTTGGCGGTATATCTCATTTCGCAGATCGATCAAGGCTACCCGGTCACCCTGGATGTTCACTTCAGGACGCACATGATCAATGTCGTCGGTTACGATCAACAAGGGCCCTGGATCTACGATCCGGTCGAAGACAGACACCACCCCATCCATATTTCCTGGAAAGCCTTTTTCGAATACATTTACGGAGGAATGAAAGCGATATTAAGAAACTACGCCTTGACTACGGTCATCAAGCGCGATGTTCGCAATAATCCACCCGTTTACGCGATCAACCTTCCGAGCTGCGAATTCAATGCCGTTTCCTCCGCCCATGTCAATGAGATGGGCCTGTATTTCACCCTGCCCACGCGCGGCGCCCATGCCGGCTTCAAATGGGACGGCACGGCGGAACGCTATGGCATGCGGCTCATTGGCGGACAGCCTGATGGGCCTGATGAAGAGCCGTTGGAGGAGCTTTGGATCGGCAGCAAGACCCAAATCGGAGAAAGAAATATTGAAGTCTCCAACAGTACGGAAAAAAACGTCTCGGCGTCGATCCGACTGGAGCTGATGGACGGCAGGACCCGGCGCACCGCGACTGTGGCCAAACGGGACGTGTCGTTGGATCCCCGGAAGATCAGCCGCCACGATCTTCCCAAAACGCCCTTGTTCCCGCTGCTGCAAAACAAA
>CAZLSH010000136.1:0-3865 GCA_964562095.1 uncultured Clostridia bacterium
GAAGAAAACCAGGAATTTTTCGCCGCGCGGCGCGCCGCTGCGGTCGACCAGCGCCACATCCTCCTCGATCAGCTTCCCGGCCAGCTCGGCCGGGTTGGCGATGGTGGCCGAGCTCATGATGAAGACCGGCTTCGTGCCGTAGAAGGCGCAGACGCGCTTCAGGCGGCGCATGACATTGGCCACGTGCGAGCCGAAAACGCCGGTGTAGTAGTGCAGTTCGTCAATGACCACGTACTTCAGGTTCTCGAACAGGCCGGCCCACTTGGTATGATGCGGCAGGATGCCGGAATGGAGCATGTAGGGGTTGGTCATCACGATCTGCGCCTGCTTGCGGATGGCCTGGCGCATGGATGTCGGCGTATCGCCGTCGTAGGTGTAGAGCCCCAGCCTGTCCCCCAGCGCCTGGTTCATGCCGAACAGCTCGGCCAGCTGGTCCTGGGAGAGGGCCTTGGTCGGGAAGAGATAGAGCGACTTGGCCTGCGGGTCGCGCTGCAAAGCGTCGAGCGCGGCGGCGTTGTAGATCAGGGTCTTGCCCGAGGCGGTGGGCGTGGCCACCACCGTGTGGCGGCCCGCCAGGACGTTTTCCAGCGCCTCGGCCTGGTGGGAAAAAAGGCGCTCGATGCCGCGCTTTTTGTAGATCTCGACGATCTCGGGCGCCAGTTGCCCGGGAAAATCAACGAATTCGCCGCTGAAGGGCTCGATGCGGATCAGGCGCAGCTCGGTCTCGACGTCGTTGCGCAGCTGGAACAGGTCCTTCAGGGCCCGCTCGACCCGGGTGTTCTTGTCGCCGTCCATGGCTTAGGAAAATAGCACAAACGGCGGACTTAGTAAACTAAAGTGACCAGTGACGAGTGACAAGTGACAAAGAAGAGGCAAACACTTGATCGATCCTAAAAGAGATCGCCCCTTTGCATTTCCTCGTCACTCGTTACCTGTTACTCGTCACTGGGGCTGCGGCGCGTCCTTCTTGACTCCCAGGATCTCGGCGATCGCCTTGTCGAAGCCGCGGCGGTCCATGGCGCCGCGGGCCATCTGCGGCGGGCCGGAAACGGGGATGAACAGCAGGCTGGGGATGCTCTGGATGCCGAAAGCGCCGGCCAGCTCCTGCTCCTTGTCGGTGTCGACCTTGTAAACGGCGAGCCGGCCGTCATAATCCACCGAGATCTTCTCCAGCACCGGGGTCACCATCTTGCAGGGCCCGCACCAGTCGGCGTAGAAGTCGATGATGGCCGGCAGCGTGCCGCGGTATTTCCACTCCTTCTCTTTCTCGTAGTCGAATACCTTCTCGATGAACGCCTGCTTGTCCAGTTTTTCCATGTTCATGCTCCTTGTTTATATTTTTGCTTGCGAAAGGCGATGAAGTCCCTGACCATGCCCATGTCGCAGGCGCGGCCCTTCTGGAAGCGGCGGCGGAACAGCTCCAGGTTCTCACGGTCGGCGGCGAACAGCCGGCCGTCAGGATGGCTTGAGGCCAGGGAGTCCATGACGGCGCGCCCGACGGGCGGCAGCGCAGCGCTCAGGCGGTAGAAGACATGCTTGCCCTGGCGGCGCGATTCGACCAGCCCCTCGCGCTCCAGCAGGGCCATGCTGCGCGACACCAGCGACTGGGACAGCCCGGTGACGGCCATCAGCTGGCAGACGAATAGTTCCCGAACCTGCAGCAGCAGCAGCAGGCGCAGGCGGTTCTCGTCGGCCAGGGCCTTCAGGATGCGCACGTCGCTTTTCATATTATCATATTAACATATGTTTTAATGTTTGTCAACAATTTATCTTCGGCCTCCCTCTGTCGAGTGCTCCACGCCAGGGAAAGCGCGAGGCAACGCTCACCACTCCGGCGCAGACCCATCACCGCTCGCCCGACCTAACATGACCAACTCGCCCCGGCTTCGCCGGTGCTCAAACAGCGGTCATGTTGTCCCCCAAAACGGGACCCGGTCGGGCTTGCGGGATGGGTTCCCTGCGCCTGCGTTTCGTTCGCTTATGCCTCGCCCTGTCCCTGGCCGGTCGCAGGTTGCTCAAACCCCATGGCGTGCCGCCAGTCGGGGGGAATGTAGCGCACGGAGAGCCTGTTTCCGGTCACGGGATGGGGGAAGACATACTGGAAGCAGAGCAGCCAGAGTTCGCCGCCAGGAGCGGCGCCGCCGTAGCGCACGTCCCCCAGCAGCGGCGCCACCTGCTCCTGGAAATGGCGGCGGATCTGGTGGGTGCGCCCGCTCTGGGGAAAGACCAGGAAAAAAAAGCGGCCGTTGTTCTCCCGGCAGCGGCGTACGTAGGTCAGCGCGTCGCGGCGCTGCCCCTGCCACTCGAGGGCCGAGCGGATGACGTACGAAGGCCGGACGCCGGCGAAGGCGGTGGTGGCGGCCAGGTAGCGCTTGCGCACGCGCCGCTCCTGAAAGAGCTGATGCAGCGCGACCTCGGTCCTCTTGTTCTTGGCGAAGACGACCAGCCCCTGGGCCGGCAGATCGAGGCGGTTGATGGGCGCGGCACGGTAGGCGATGTGCTTGCCGCCATAGTATTTCTGCACGCCGTGCAGCAGGTTGTCGACGTCGCTGTAGGGCGTGGGCTGGACCGCCGCCCCTCCCCGCTTGTAAACGATCAGCAGGTGGTCGTCCTCGAAGCGGATGTCGCCGGCCTGGAGCTGGTACTCGCGGATCGGGAATTTGGGCCGGTCAACGCGCAAGAGCTCCTTGGAGATCATCATGCGCCCGTCGCGCAAGCGCACCTTGCGCTCGTTGTCCCAGACCGACCCCTGGTACAGCAGCTGCTCCGTTTCCTCCCGCGTCGCCTTCAGGTGCTTCTGCAGCGCCTGCTCCAGGGTCATCCGCTCACCCGCCTTCAGGCGGATGAAGAAGCGGTCCAGGTTGCGGTAAAAGGGGGCGGTGCCGGCCATGGCGGGATTGTAAAACGAAGGGCAAATGCAGTCAATCAAGCAGGTTCGATGTTCGACGTAATAAAAAGCGCACAGTCCCAAGGCAGAAAATGCTTTCTGTTGATTTTCGTTTTTGTTCTTCAACTTCGAACATCGAACTCCGAACGTCGAACCTCCTTGACAATCCAGCCCAACTCATCTATAAAATCGTTTTGCCGGGAACACGCAACTCAACGCAAAGCATCACCTGGAGGGCTGGATGACCAATATGCGGACGTACGAAGAGGAAGTGAAGGATTTCAACTGGGGAATTTCGGAAAAGGAACTGGGATACCAGGACGGCGACGACATCAACATCGCCGCCTACTGCAGCGACCGCATCTGCGCCATGGGCAAGGGCGACAAGCTGGCCCTCATCTGGGAGGGGCATGCCGGCGAGGTGAAAAAATACACCTTCAACGACATGCGCCTGCTGACCAATTCGTTCGCCCGCTACCTGGCCAACCTCGGCCTGAAGCCCGGCGAGCGCGTCTGCCTGTTCATGGACAAGGTGCCCGAGCTGTACTTCGGCTTCCAGGCCATCCTGAAGATGGGCGCCATCGCCCAGCCGCTTTTTTCCGCCTTCGGCTCCGAGTCGCTGATCACGCGCCTGGCCGACGCCGGCACCGCCGCCGTCATCACCCAGAAGAAGCACGTCGCCAAGGTGCGCGTGCTGCTCAACGACGTGCCCACGCTGCGCCACGTCATCATCGTCGACGACGACGGCCTCAAGCCCCTGCGCGAGAAAGAGGTCGCCCTGCACATGGAGAAGGAGCCCAGGCTGGAGAGCTTCCCGGTCTTTCTCGCCAAGGCCGAGACGCCTTCGGTGCTGCACTACACCTCCGGCACCACCGGCAAGCCCAAGGGGGCGCAGCACGTCCACTACTCGCTCATCTCCCAGTACATCACCGCCAAGTACGTCCTCGACCTGAAGGAGGACGACATCTACTGGTGCAC
>CAZLSH010000137.1:0-3279 GCA_964562095.1 uncultured Clostridia bacterium
CGGGCATCCGCGACCTATTCCGCCGCGGCGGCCGGCAGTTCGAGCTGCGGCAGAACGAGAACACGCTCGACCTGTTCTTCAAGGCGGCGGGGGGCTACGTGTTCGACATCGAGTTTCCCTTCGACAGCGCCGATCTGTCGCGGGCACAGCGCACCAACATCGACTTCCTGGCGACCATATTCTTCGTGCTGATCATCATCGGACTGGGGGCGGCCTTCTTTTTCCGCAACCAGATCGTGGCCCCGATCCATCGCCTGAACCGCGGCATGGCCGAAGTGCAAAAGGGCAACCTGAGCCCGCTCGGCGACATCCCGGACGAGAGCGAACTCCGCGAGCTCTACCAGGGATTCAACGCCATGCTGGAGGGGATCCAGGAGCAGAAGCGCAGCGCCTCCGAGATCTCCAGGATGAAGACGCTGGTCCAGCTCGGCCGCCGCGTGGCCCACGAGGTGAAGAACCCGCTGACCCCGATCCGGCTGTCGGCCGAGCAGATCCAGCGCTCGCTGCAGGACGGCGGCGAGAAGAGCGGCGAGATCATCGCCAGCGCCGTGCGCTACATCATCGAGGAGGCCGAGCACTTGCGGCGGGTGGCGTTCGGCTTCCTGAACCTGTCGAAGCTGGATGAGCTGAAGCCCGAACCCTTCCGCCTGGACGACCTGGTCGCCGAAACGGTCGGCCACCTGCGCCCGATCTATCCCCGGGTGCATTTCAGCGTGCGGAACACCGGCGGCGAGGGGATCGACGTCACCGCCGACCGCCGGAAGATCCAGCAGGCGGTCGACAACGTGCTGACCAACTCGCTGGAGGCGCTGGACGCCAACGCGGGGGAGATCGACGTCACCCTCGGCCAGGACGGGGACTGCGCCCTGATCCGCATCCGCGACAACGGCGCCGGGATCGCCGCCGAGGACCTGGAGCGCATCGCCCGCGAGGAATTCTCGTCCAAGGAACTGGGGACCGGGCTGGGCCTGGTCATCGCCCGCCGCTTCCTGGAACTGCATCGCGGCACGCTGGAGATCGACTCGCATCCGGGAACGGGCACCACCGTCGTCATGAGGTTCGCCCAGCATGCGCCTGCGACCTGATCCCCTGGCGCCCGGCGACGCGATCGGCGTTTTCCTGCCGTCGTCGCCCGCGCGCGAGCCTTTCCGCAGCCAGGGGCTCAACGCCCTGCAGGACCTGGGCTTCCGCGTCCGCGAGGTGGAAAATCCCCTTTCCGGAGAGGATTTCCGTTCCCGCCCGCCGCAGCAGGCCCTGGAAGACCTGCAGGCCTTCTTCAGCGATCCGGAAGTGAAGGGGCTTTGGGCCGGGCGCGGCGGCTACGGCAGCAACTATTTGCTGCCGCTGCTGGACGGTTTGCTCATTCCCGCCGCCAAGGTCGTCGTCGCCTCGTCCGATGCCAGCTACCTGCTGTGGCACCTGCTGGAGGCGCGCGGCATGGTCGTTTTCTACGGTCCCATGGTCTACGGCGGTCTCGCCGCCGGCGAGTATGACCGCGGGCAGTTGCTGGCGGCCCTGAGCGCCAACCAGGAGCCGCTGCATTTCCACGGGCGGGTTCTGTGCCCCGGGCGCGCCCGCGGCGTGCTCTCCGGGGGATGCCTATCCAATTTCGTCTCCCTGATCGGCACCCCCTACCTGCCGCGGGTAAAGGGGCGCATCCTGCTGCTGGAAGACGTCAACGAGCGCCCCTACCGACTGGACCGGCTGTTGTGGCAGTGCGAACAAGCCGGGGTCTTCCGCCGCATCAGCGCCCTGCTGCTCGGCGAGTTCCCGCGCTGCTTCATGGACGCCCAGGAGAAGGATGCCTTCTACCGGCGCTGGCGGGAACGGCTCGCGTGCCTGGATATTCCCGTGCTGTACGACCTGCCCTTCGGCCATGCAGCGGCGGCCCAGGTGCTGCCGCTGGGGGTCCGCGCCGAAGTGCAGGCCATGGAGGAAAGCGGCGGCTTGCGCTGCGAGATCGGGGTGAAATGGTGAAAACGGTTTTTCTCAGCGGCATCGCCGGGACGGGCATGAGCGCCCTGGCCGGCCTTTTCCATGAGGCCGGCTGGCGGGTCTTCGGCTCGGACAGCCGCTTCTACCCGCCGGTGGACCGGCTGCTCGCCGACCTGGGGGTCACGCTGTTCCAGGGCTACGACGCCGCGAACATTCCCGCCGGAGTCGATCTGTGCGTGATCGGCAACGCCGTCAGCCGCGGCAACCCCGAAGCCGAGTTCATCCTCGACCGCCGCCTGGAATACCTTTCCATGGCCGAAGCCCTGCAGCGCCATTTCATCCGCGGCAAGCGCTCGCTGGTGGTGGCCGGCAGCCACGGCAAGACCACCACCGCCTCGTTCGTGGCCCACCTGCTCGACGTCGCCGGCCTGCGCCCCGGGTTCTTCATCGGCGGCAAGCCGAAAAACTTCCCCGCCAACTTCCGGCTGGCCGCCGGCGATTTCTTCGTCAGCGAGGGCGACGAATACGAGACGGCGTTCTTCGACCGCTCGGCCAAGTTCTTCAAGTACCGGCCCGAGCTGCTGCTGATCACCGCCCTGGAGCACGACCACATCGATTTCTATCCCAGCGCGGAGGCCTACCTGCAAAGCTTCCGCAATCTGGTCAACCAGGTCCCGGGCTCCGGCCGCATCATCGTCAACGGCGACTATGCCATGGCCCGCCAGGCGGTCGAGCGCTCGTTCACGCCGCTCGTTTTCTACGGCGGCCGCGGCTGCGCGGGCGAGATATCCGGGCTGCGGCCCGAAAACGGCGGCTATTCTTTTTTCCTGACCGTGAACGGCCGCAAGCTTCCCTTTCATTCGCCCCTGCCCGGGCCCTACAACGCCTGGAACCTGGCCGCCGGCATTTTGCTGGGCGCCGAGCTGGGACTGGCGGCGGCGATCATGGAACAGGCGGTCGCCACTTTCCAGGGAGTGGAACGGCGGCTGACCCTGCTGGGCCGCGCCGGGAACACGGTGTTCCTCAGCGATTTCGCCCATCACCCCACGGCCATCGCCGGCGTGCTGGCCGGCCTGCCCGACAGCTATCCCGGACGGCGCATCGTCGCGGTGTTCGAACCCCGCTCCTGGAGCCTGCGGCGCAACTTTTTTCAGCAGCGGCTGCCGGACGCTTTGGGACGGGCCGACGAGATCCTCATCCGCGACGTCTTTGAAAAGGAGAAGATCCCGGCGGGGGAGCGGCTGTCGGTCGAGGCGCTGCGCGCCGATCTGATCCGCCGCGGCAGGAAGGCGCGCGTCTGCGCCGATGAGGAAGAGATCAGGGCCCATGTCGCCGCCCTGGATC
>CAZLSH010000137.1:3289-3798 GCA_964562095.1 uncultured Clostridia bacterium
CCCAGGTCGTCATCCACCTCTCCAACGGCGACGTGCGCGGCTACAGCGACTGGGTGCATTCGCTGTGCGCCGGTGGGCCCACTTGACAAAACGCCGCCAGCCGTTAAGATGGACCATGCGAAACGGATAAGGAGGAGCGCACATGGTCATTAGCCGGGAACTGGTCCCCCAGGAAAAGCGGAAACCGCTTTTTGCCGACCCGTTGAAACTGCCGTTCGGCCGCAATTTTACCGACCACATGTTCACCATGGATTTCACGCCGGGAGCGGGCTGGTGCCGCCCCACGATCAAGCCGTACGGGCCGCTGCAGATCGAGCCCTCGGCCAATGTCCTGCATTACAGCCAGGAGGTGTTCGAGGGGCAGAAGGCCTACCGGTCGCCCCGGGGCGAAATCCTGATGTTCCGGCCCCAGGAGAATGCCCGGCGCCTGAACCGCTCCCTGAGCCGCATGTGCATGCCGGAGATCCCGGAGGCATCGATACTGGAGGCGGAATGCGCGCTGCTCATGA
>CAZLSH010000138.1:0-3796 GCA_964562095.1 uncultured Clostridia bacterium
CGGCGGTCAATTCCCGGCTGCAAAAGGGCATGCCGGCCCCGAATGCCCGCGCCCTTGCTATGGGCCGCCTTTTGCGGTATTATGGGCCTTGATCGTGGAGGTCAAGCCATGGCATTCAACCTGAAAGGAAGACATTTTCTGTCCATGAAGGACAACACGCCCGAGGAGATCGATTTCCTCCTGCAGCTCGCCATCCAGCTGAAGAAGGACAAGTACGCCGGGCTGCGCGGCCGGAACCTCGAAGGCAAGAACATCGCGCTGATCTTTGAAAAACCGTCGACGCGCACCCGCTGCGCCTTCGTCGTGGCCTGCGTCGACGAGGGCGCCCATCCCGAGTACCTGGGCAAGGACGACATCCAGCTGGGCAAGAAGGAAACGGTCAAGGACACGGCGCGCGTGCTGGGGCGCATGTTCGACGGCATCCAGTTCCGCGGCTTCAAGCACGAGACGGTGGAGGGCCTGGCGCAGTGGGCCGGCGTGCCGGTCTGGAACGGGCTCACCGACCTCTACCATCCCACCCAGGTCCTGGCCGACTTCATGACCGTGCTGGAGGTCAAGAACCGTCTCAAGGGGATCGCTTTCGCTTATGTCGGCGACGGCCGCAACAACATGGCCAATTCGCTGATGATCGGCGCGGCCAAGATGGGGATGGACTTCCGCATCGTGGCCCCGAAATCGCTCTTCCCCGCCAAGGAGCTGGTCGCCGAGTGCCGGGAGTTCGCTGAGGAGCGCAGCGCCCGCATCACCATCACCGACGATATCGCCGCCGGAGTGAAGGGCGCCGACGTCATCTATACCGACGTCTGGGCCTCCATGGGCGAGGAAGACCAGATCCCCGATCGCATCCGGCTGCTCAAGCCCTACCAGATCAACCGCACCCTGTTCGACCAGACGGGCAATCGCGAATGCACCTTCCTGCACTGCCTCCCCGCCTTCCATAACACGGAAACGAAGCTGGCCGCCCAGTTCCCGGACATCTGCGAGGTCAGCGACGAGATCTTCGAGAGCCGCCATTCCCAGGTGTTCCCCCAGGCCGAGAACCGCGTGCACACCATCAAGGCGGTGATGGTGGCGACCTTAGGCAAATAGCTGAGCCTCAAGAACAGAAAGGTTCGACGCAACGCTTCGTGTCCCCTTGGGGGATTCGAAGTTCGACGTTGAAGAACTGAACGGATTCGGTTTACGGCAGACGTTGACTGCAATGAAGTGAAATGGGTGTAAGGCAGAGGGTTTAAGGTTCAAGGTAAGAAGGGAATTCCACCTTATGCCTTACGCCCTGCACCTTAAACCGATTGCCTTTCCTTCCTCCGTCCCAGCCTTATACCTGCGCCTATCGCCCAATACCGATTTCTAGAAGTTCTTCAACATGGAACTTGGAACGCGGAACTTGGAACGTGTAACCTCCGGCTTCGCGGCTAGATCTTGGCCGGCGTGGACTTGCGCAGGCGGATGACGTTCTTCTCGTCCCCGAAAACGCAAAGGCAATTCTTGCCGGCGCTCTTTCCGGCATACATGGCGCGATCGGCCTTGGCCACCAGGTCCTGGGCATCCCCGGCATTGGCGGGAAACGAGGCGATGCCGATGGTCACGCTGATGGGACCGACCTCATTGTACTCCGGCGAGCTGAACTCGTGCAGGCTGATGGAGCGCATGATGCGCCGTCCCACGGCGACCGCCGCCTTCTCGTGGACCTCGGGCAGGATGACGGTGAACTCGTCGCCGCCGTAGCGGGCGACGAAATCGAAGCCGCGCACCTCGTCCCGCAGCAGCGAGGCGATCTTGATCAGCACCATGTCGCCGATCAGGTGGCCGAAGCGGTCATTGGTCCTCTTGAAATCGTCGATATCGATCATCAGCAGCGTCAACGGCCGGCCGTAGCGCTTCTGGCGGTCGACCTCCAGCCGCAGCACGTGGTTGAAATGGCGGTAATTGCCGATCTGGGTCAGGCCGTCGCTGTTGGAAAGGTCCTTGTAATACTCCCTTTCACGGGCCATCTGGCGCAACGCCGACGTCTCGAGCACGCGGTTGACGATCAGCATGACGTGGTCGAACTTCAGGGGTTTGGTGATGAAATCGGTGGCCCCGGCCTTCATCGACTCCACGGCATACTCGATCGAGGCGAAACCGGTCATGACCAGGAGCGGGACGTCTTTTCCCGCCTCGCGGATGGCCTTGATCAGCGCGATGCCGTCCATCCTGGGCATGACCAGGTCGGAGATCACCAGGTCGAAATCGTCCGCGGCGACGCGTTCCAGGGCCTGGGCTCCGCCGTCGACCGCCGTGACCTCGAAATCATGGAATTCCAGGAAATCCTTCAGCGCCTCGCGCACCGTGTCGTCGTCGTCGACGACCAGGATCTTCCTGGCCGCCGGCGCGCCGGAGCCGGGCTGGGGAGAGGCCTCGGGAAGGATGCGGTCCTTTTCCTCAATCATGGGGACCACCTTCCTTGGGGAACGTGCCTCGCGCAAATACCACCATGCTCATCCCTCCGGCGATGATCCCATTGTCAAGGAAAAATAAAACAATTTCAATATCAAAAGGATCGGGAAAAAGGGAACTATGTCCCCGGCCCCGACTCGCGGATGAAGCCCCGCAGGCCGTATTCGGCGAGCTTTTGGAGAACCTGGCCGCAGGCGGCCGGTTCCAGGCGCGGCGAGATCAACTTGAAAAGCCCGTCCTCGGCGGCGACGCGGAAGCCCAGGCCGGGGAAGATCTCCTCCAGGGTCACCAGCATGTCCAGGGCGTTCTCCCGCAGCGAGAAAGCGCCGGCCTGGACGAAACCGCCCCGCCCCGCCGCCTCTTCTCCGGCAACGGCGCCGCGACCTGCGTCCAGCGGGTCGACGCCCCGGCGCAGCACGCGCAGCTTGACCGTGGCCGTGCCTTTTTCCTCCATGTCCAGCCGCTGCGCCGCCTCCCGGGACAGGTCGATGATCCGCCCCTTGAGGAACGGCCCGCGATCGTTGATGCGCACCCGCACGCGCCGGCCGTTCTCCAGGTTCTCCACCTCCACCAGGGTGTGGAACGGCAGCGCCGGGTGGGCGGCGGTCAGCTTGCGCATGTCGTAGACCTCGCCGTTGGCGGTGGTCCGGCCGTGGAAATCATCGCCGTACCACGAGGCGACGCCGGCTTGGAAAACGCCGTTGCCGGCGGGCGCGGCCAGCGCCGGGGCAAGAACCGGACCGGCCGGAGCACGGGGGGCACGGGCGCAGGCGGCAGGGAAAACGAGCAGGGCGCAGGCGGCCAGGGATGGGAATGCCTTCATGTCCGTTATTATAACATTTTCTTGTATGTCGGTCGCCGGCTGTTGTATAATGGCGGCGACGGAGGAGCGGAAAATGAACATAGACGATTTGTTGAAGATCAGCGTGGAAAGGACGGCCTCGGACCTGCACCTGAAAGTGGGCAACCACCCGGTGATCCGCATCAACGGCACCCTGCACCCCCTGGTGGAGCTGAAGCGCCTGATGCCCGAGGACACCATCGCCATGGCCTTTGCCATGATGAACAGCGAGCAGAAGGAGCGTTTCAAGCGCGAGCACGAGATCGACATGGCCTACAGCATCCCCGGCCTGGGGCGCTTCCGCTGCAACGTCTTTTACCAGCGCGGAGCGGTGGGCATGGTGCTGCGCGTCATCCCCACCCAGATCAAGAGCATCTCCGACCTGAACCTGCCGATGGTCCTGGAAAAGATCTCCCAGGAGATGCGCGGCCTGGTGCTGGTCACCGGCACCACCGGCAGCGGCAAGTCCACCTCCCTGGCGGCGATGATCGACTACATCAACATCCACCGCATCGA
>CAZLSH010000139.1:0-3730 GCA_964562095.1 uncultured Clostridia bacterium
TGCATGCGGCATGACAAACATCATCCCTCGTACACAACATTTGACAATATCTCGATTCCTTGCAAGGAGCTTTCGTTTTGGAAATTGGAATTTGGAATTTGGATATTGTTTGTGATTTGGAATTTGGGATTTGGAATTTAAGTCCTATTAATATCTTTTTTCCACCCTGCACCTTACGCCCTGAACCCTACGCCGATGGCATCGCCTTCTGAATCTCGCCTCTGACTTCTGTCCTCTGTCGTCTGACTTCTGACCTCTCACCCCTAGCCCCTCACCCCTAACCTCTAACCCCTGACCTCCCACCAATCTTTTATTCATATTTGACGGCATCGACCACCGAAACGGCAGCCGCCTTGCGCGAAGGGATCAGGGTGGCGGAAAAACTGATCAGCAGGGAGGCGCCGATCACCGCCAGCAGGTCGAACCAGCCGATGCGGAAGGCGACGAAGCTGACCTGGTAGATCTCGGTGGGGACCTGGATCAGCTCGTAGCGGTTGGCCAGCCAGCAGAACCCCAGCCCCAGCAACGTCCCCAGCAGCGTGCCCAGGACGCCGATGACGGCTCCCTGCAGGAAGAAGATGCGCCGGATCTGGGCGGCGCTCGTTCCGAAGGAGAGGAGAATGCCGATGTCCTTCATTTTCTGCATGACCATCAGGATCAATCCGGCGATGATGTTCAGCGCAGCCACGATGATGATCAGCGTCAGGGTGAAGAACAGCACCGTTTTTTCCAGCTTCAGCGCCGAGTACAGCGACTGGTTCAGTTCCTGCCAGGTGATCACCGTGTAGCGCGCGCCCAGGTGCCGGCGCATGGCGGCGGCCACCTCCCCGGCGCGGAAGATGTCCCGCAGGTTCACCTGCAGGTAGGAGACCTTGCCCTGCAGCGCGAAAAGCTTCTGGGCGGCGCTCAGGCCGGATATCACCGTGCCGCTGTCGAACTCGAAAAGTCCGGAACGGAAGGTCCCGGTCACGCGGAAGCGGCGGAAGCGGGGCATGATGCCCAGTGGCGACAGCGCCGCCTGCGGTGTGACCACCAGGCAGCTGTCGCCGGCGAACACGCCCATTTTCACGGCCAGCTCGCTTCCGAGCAGCAGCTCGTTGTCGGCAACGGGCAGGCGTCCCATTTCCAGTCGCTGCAGCCAGGGTTCCCGGTCCGCGCGCTTTAGGTCCAGGCCGCGGAAAACGGCCCCGGAGACCTCGCGCCCGCCGCCCTTGACCAGGACGGTGCCGTGGACCACCGGCATCACCGAGCGCACGTCCGGAAAGCGCTCCCCGAGATCGCGGTTGACTTCCCTGAAGTCTGCGAATCCCTCCTGGAAGCGGTCGGTGATCATCAGGTGCGCCGAGGAGCTGAGAATGCGGTCACGGATGTCTTTCTGGAAGCCGCTGATCAGGGCCAGGGCGATGATCAGGGCGGCCACGCCGATGGCGATGCCCAGGATGGATACCAGCGAGATGATGGAGATGAACGAGTTCTTGCGCCCCTTGGCCAGGTAGCGCCGGGCGATGAACCAGGCGAATTTCATTCCCGCGGCCTCAGCAGGGGAAAGAGGATGACATCCTTGATCGAGGCGGCGCCGGTGAAAAGCATGACCAGGCGGTCGATGCCGATGCCCTCCCCCGCCGCCGGGGCCATGCCGTGCTCCAGGGCCTGCAGAAAGCCGTTGTCGATGCGCTGGGCCTCGTCGTCGCCCTTCTCGCGGTCCTGCACCTGGGCCTCGAAGCGCCGGCGCTGCTCCAGGGGGTCGTTCAGCTCGGAGAAGCCGTTGGCGATCTCCATGCCGGCGATGTACAGCTCGAAGCGCTCGGTCTCCCGCGCATCCCCGCGGGACACCTTGGAGAGCGGCGAGATGGCCTTGGGAAAGTAGGTGACGAACGTCGGCGCGACCAGGCTCTTCTCCACGTAATGATCGAACAGCAGTTCCAGCATCTTGCCGAAGGTCGGCGGCGGGGGCTCGTTGGGAAACAGGCCGCGGATGTGGGCCTGCAGCGCCGTCTCGTCCCACAGCCGCTCCACGGGCAGGCCGGACCGTTCGGCGATGGCGTCCATGTATTTCACGCGCGGGAAGGGCGGCGCCAGCGGGATCTCCTTTTCCTGCCAGCGCAAAGTGGCGTCGGGAAGCAGCTCGGCGGACAACGCCAGCAGCAGCTGCTCGCTCAGATCCATGTAGTCGCTGAAGTCGCGGTACAGTTCGTAGAACTCGATCATGGTGAACTCGGGGTTGTGCATCAGCGAGATGCCCTCGTTGCGGAAATTGCGGTTGATCTCGAAGACCTTTTCCATGCCGCCCACCAGCAGCCGCTTCAGGTACAGCTCGGTGGCGATGCGCAGGTAGAGGTCGATATCAAGGGCGTTGTGATGGGTGACGAAGGGCCGGGCCGAGGCGCCGCCGGGGATGGGGTGCATCATCGGCGTTTCCACCTCCACGTAGCCGCGCTCGTGGAAAAAGCGGCGCACCGCCTGGATGAGCCGCGAGCGCTTGCGAAAGACCTCCGTGGCCTCGGGGTTGACGATCATGTCCAGGTAGCGCTGGCGGAAACGCACCTCCTTGTCCTGCAGGCCGTGCCATTTCTCCGGCAGCGGGTGAAACGACTTGGCCAGGAAGGCCAGCTCCTTGACCAGGACCGTGAGTTCGCCGGTGCGGGTTTTGAAAATGGTTCCCTGCACGCCGATGATGTCGCCGATGTCCAGCAGGTCGTTGACGGCGAAGTCGCGCTCGCTGACCTCGTCCTTGCGCACGTAGACCTGCAGCTTCTCCTCGCCGTCGAACAGGTGCATGAACACGCTCTTGCCCATGCTGCGGATGGCCAGGATGCGCCCGGCGCAGCGCACCTCGGCAACGGCCTGCTTCAGCGCCGCGGCATCCTGCCCCTTGTACAGGGCGATGATGTCGGCGAAGCGCCGCGTGACCTCGAACCGGTAGGGATATGGGGTGACTCCCAGCTGTTCGATCTTTTTCAGTTTTTCCAGGCGGACGGCGAACTGTTCTTCCATGGGGCTACCTCATTCATCCAGTATTTTTTTGCTTTTGCTGACCACGACGCCCGTGAAGCGCTCGATGCTTTCCAGCGCCACGCCGCGGTTGGTCACCAGGTAGCGCGAGGAGAATTCCTGGTACTGCGGGTCGTAGAAAACGCGCCGCCCCCCGGGCAGATCGACCTCCAGCCAGCGGTGCGGCACCGGCTCGACGCGGCCGCCCTCCTCGCGCAGGAAGAAGCCGTTCACCGGGCGGCTGGCAATGCCCGCGACGGCCAGCAGCGCCTGGGCGACGTTGGCGAAGCCGATGCAGTGGCCCCGGCCCTGCGCCAGGACCGCCGCCGCTTCCTGGGGCAGTTCGGCTTCGTCGTAGACAATGCGGTTTTTGAGGAACAGCGAGATGTTGCGCAGGACATCGGCCAGGGACAGGGCATCGAGCCGAACCAGTTCGAAGGCGCCACGCAGCTCCGGCCCCTGGGCGGCCAGGTAGCCCTCGTTGACGCGGACTCGGTGGTTCAGATGGCGCAGGCGCAGGCTGCGGCTCTTGAGCTTCACTTTCAGGCCGTCAACGGCGGGGACGATGTCCTGGCGGAAATTGAAATTGCGGTAGGCGCTGAAGACCTGCGGGGCCCGGCAGGAGACGAACACCTCGAGCCGGGTCTCCTGGCTCAGGGAGGTCCAGGCGAGCAGGAGCAGCAGCAGGGCCTTCACGGGATCACCTTGTCCAGTATGGCGTTGATCAGCTTGTAGGACT
>CAZLSH010000140.1:0-3570 GCA_964562095.1 uncultured Clostridia bacterium
ATGTCGAGAAGGTCTCGGGTCCGGGCGCTTCCCAGGAGCGCAAGTGGCAGGTTTTTGAGGAACTGCTGACTACGCCGAGGACGCCTTCGGGGCTTACAGGGCAAAGATAGTGTTAGTGTTAGTGATAGTGTTAGAGAAGACAGGAAAAGATCTCAAAAAGATTCCAGTAATTTTCTTGCTAACACTAACACTTAGACTAAATTCAATTTATTACTTAGCTCATCACTAACACTTTATTACCCATCTGCTTTCTTCCTGGCCGCCTGGGCCTTGACCAGCCAGCCCGGCCTGACCGTGTTCAGCAGCGCCGTTTCGAGGCTTATATCACCGGCCAGGACGCGCTCCAGGGCCAACTCGCGATGCGTGCGCATGCCATGCTGCCAGGCCTGGCGCTCCAGGTACTCCACCTGGTCGTGGTGCCAGTCATTGGAATTCTCGATGAAGCGCCTCATTTCGCCGGTAAGGTCCAGCACTTCGTAGACTGCAATGGCCCCGAGATTTCCCGTATATTCGCAAAGCGGGCAGCCGCGGCCGCGCCAGGTCGCCACTTTTCCATCCGCGCCGGTTGGCGGGTCGCTCATGCCCGATTCGACGAGTATCTTCGCCGGGACGCGGTATTCCTCGGCGCAGTGCATGCAGACCATGGACAACCGCCGCGGCGCCACCACCATTCTCAGCAGTTCCATCATCCCCTGCCTCTCTTTCACGCTCAGGCGCCACAGGAAGCTGCGAAAGCCATAGGCGCAGCCCGTCACGTGGATCGCCGTGAGCAGCAGCCCTTTCGCGGCGAAAGCGATGGCCGCCTGGGCGTCCTGGTCGTAGACCCAGTCAATATTCTGCAGCATCAGCACATCGGGCCGCCGGCGGATGGCCCGCTGCAGGCAGGCGCCAACCAGGTCATAGGCTCGCTGCCCGTCACCAAGATCATATTGCAAGACTCCCTTCAGTTTCGCCTCCAGCGGCCATTCCACGGTGATGATCCTGCGCCCCTCGTCACGCAGGATGGAAAGGACGTTGTAGGTGGCCGTCGACTTGCCCGAGTTGCAGGGGCCGGTCAGCAGCACGATCCCCGAGCGTGAACGTGAGACACGAATAAAGGTCTCCTCGGCTGCGGCCGCGAATCCAAGGTTAAAGCGCGTCGCTGTCGCCGGCACCTCCGGCCGCAAGGCAATCTTGAGCGCCTCGCCGCCGGGCGCGGGCAGGGATTCTAGATCGAAGCGCACGGCGCGGCCTTTGCGCGAGCGCTCATAATAGGAGAATGAGTCCTCGCCATCGCCGCGCCGCCATTTTTCCGTCTCGAGATGGGGCTTGCGATAGAACCGGGAGAAAGAACCCTGGCCGCCCGGCCCCGCCCCGGGGCCCGCCGCCAGACCGGCGCAGGATCGTGCTTGGGCGATGATGCGCAGGAAAGATCCCTCATCACCGATCCCGGTGAGTTCCTGATAAGACCCGTCCAACTGCAGCCGCACCTGGGGCCGTCCCGACAAGCAGTCGATGAGGATGGCCTCGGCTTTCTGGCGGATCGCCGCCTGCAGGATGTCCTCGAGCAGCCGGCGCGCCTGTCTCCCGGTGAGCGGCCCGCCCGGATTGTGGTCTTCCTCGCCGGCGGCGCGGATCATCGCCCGGGCCACGGCCAGTTGCTCGCGCCGGCGCCTGTCCTCGCGGCGGTCCAGCCAGCGGGCCAGCCGCATCATCCAGGCCAACAGGACGGCGGCGATCGCCACCACGATTGCGGCCGCATGCAGCGCCATCTGCCTCCTCTCCACCCGGGGCAATTATAGCCCCGGGCCGCGAATGCTGGCAAGCCGGGTGTCTTGACCACTGGCGGATTATGCCGTAAAATACCGTCATATCGGAAAGAGAGGTGCTTGTGAAAGATTTCGCCCCGTACCGCAGCCAGGTGATCGGCATCGACCAGGAGTTCGCCACTCCCTGCGGCGAGAAGCGCATCATCTACGCCGACTGGACGGCCAGCGGCCGCCTGTACCGGCCGATCGAGGAGTTCATGGCCGAGCGCTTGGGGCCCTTCGTCGGCAACACCCACACCGAGACCACCGTCACCGGCACCCGCACGACCTCGGCCTACCACCAGGCCCAGAAGATCATCAAGCGCCACGTGCATGCCGGCGACGGCGACGCCATCTTCTTCTCCGGCTTCGGCATGACGGCGGTGATCAACAAGCTGCAGCGCCTGCTCGGCCTGCGCATCCCGGAGCAGTACTGCGGCAAGCTGCCCGGCCGCAGCCGCAAGAAGCCGCTGGTGGTCCTCACCCACATGGAGCATCATTCCAACCACACGACCTGGAACGAATGCTACTGCCACGTGGAGATCATCCGCCGCGACCGCGACGGCCTCCCTGACCTCAACCACCTGGAGGCGATCCTGAAGAAGCACGCCGGCCGCGAGCTCAAGATCGGCTCTTTCTCGGCCTGTTCCAACGTCACCGGCATCCTCACCCCCTACCGCGAGATGGCCGCCATCATGCACCGCCATGGCGGCTACTGCTTCGTCGATTTCGCCGCCTCCGCCCCCTACGTGGCCGTCGACATGCACCCCGTTGATCCCGCCCAGCGCCTCGACGCCATATTCTTCTCGCCCCACAAGTTCCTGGGCGGGCCCGGGGCGTCGGGCGTCATGCTGCTCAGCAAGGAGCTGTACCGCAACCGCGTCCCCGACCATCCCGGCGGCGGCACCGTGCTCTGGACCAACCCCTGGGGCGAGCAGCGCTATTACGACGACATCGAGGTGCGCGAGGACGGCGGCACCCCCGGATTCCTGCAGGCCATCCGCGCCGCCCTGGCCATCCAGCTCAAGGAGGACATGGGCGTGGCGGCCATGCTGGAGCGCGAGGAAACGCTGAAGGGGCTGCTGCTGAAAAAGCTGGCCGGGCACCCCGGCATCCAGATCCTCGAGCCGGGGCAGACGAAGCGCCTGGGCATCGTCTCCTTCTATTCCCTGCACCGCCATCACAACCTGATCGTCCGCCTGCTCAACGACCGCTTCGGCATCCAGACCCGGGGCGGCTGTTCCTGCGCCGGCACCTACGGCCATATCCTGCTCCACGTCAGGCGCGAGCAGTCGCAGCACATCACCGAGAAGATCGACCACGGCGACCTGTCGGAGAAGCCCGGCTGGGTGCGCATCTCACTGCATCCCGTCCTGACCGAGGAGGAAGTGCTGACCATCGCCGGCGCCGTGCACGAGGTGCTCGACAACTACGAGCGCTGGCAGGAGGATTATATCTTCGACCCGCGCACCGCCGAGTTCCAGCACCGCAGCTGGAAGCCGGAACTGCCGGACCTCAGGCGGGATTTCAGGCCCTGGTAGGAGAACGAAGGGATTCGGCGTAAGGCGCAGGGTTTAGGGCGTAAGGTTGAAGAGCGGTATTAATAAGACTTAAATCCCAAATCCCAAGCACCAAATTCCAAACAAATTCCAAATTCCAATAACCCAAACGAAGAAAATGCAATTACTAGGAACTTTCGTTTTGGAAATTGGAATTTGGAATTTGGATATTATTTGTTATTTGGAATTTGTGATTTGGAATTTTATTTATAGAATGTCCTGAT
>CAZLSH010000141.1:0-3567 GCA_964562095.1 uncultured Clostridia bacterium
TATTCAAATGCGGCTTGTTACGATCAAATTTCTCTTTTCCCATCGTTGCCTCCTAGTTCGTCGTATAGATACCCAACTGGGTCTTCAACACTTCGTTCATCTTGTCCTCGCTCATCTCGCTGTACTTGAGGAACTCCAGCGAATAGTTGCCCCGCCCCTGGGTAAGGGTGCGCAGCGCCTTGGCGTAGCCGAACATCAGCGCCAGCGGCACCTGGCCGTCGATGACGTGCAGGCCGTTCTTGAGGTCCATGTTCGTCACCTTGCCCTGGCGGGCGTTGAGGTCGGCCATCACCTCGCCCAGGTAGTCGTCCTGCACCGCGATCTCGACCTTCATGATCGGCTCGAGCATGATCGGGTTGCCCTTGCGGAACGCCGACTTGAAGGCCATGGAGGCCGCGATCTTGTAGGCCAGCTCGGTGGAATCCTCCTCGTGGAACGAGCCGTCCATCAGCTCCACCTCGACGTGGGTGATGGGGAAGCCGGCAATGACGCCGATGTCCATGGCCTCGACCACCCCCTGTTCGATGGCGGGCAGAAACTCCTTGGGAATGATCCCCGGCTTGACGCGGGTGGAAAACTTGAACTTGCCGTCGCCGTCAAAAGGCCGGACCTCGAGCACGACGTGCCCGTACTGCCCCTTGCCTCCCGACTGCTTGACGTACCTTTCCTCGCCGCGGGCCGCCTGGCGCACCGTTTCGTAGTAGGCCACGCGCGGCTTGCCGAGCTTGGTCTGGATCTTGAACTCGCGCTTGATGCGCTCCTGGATGACCTCCAGGTGCAGCTCGCCCATGCCGGACAGGATGGCCTGGCCGGTATGCGCGTCGACGTAGGATTTCAGCGTCGGGTCCTCGCTGACCAGCTTGGCCAGGACCTCGTCCAGTTTCTGGTGCTCGGACGTCAGGCGCGGCTCGATGGTCGCCTGCACCACCGGCTCGGGGAACTGGATGGCATCGAGCACGATGGGGTGGCGCTCGTCGCAGAGCGTGTCGCCGGTGGCCACGTCCTTCAGCCCGACGGTGGCGGCGATGTCGCCGGAATGGACCGTCTCGACCTCCTCGCGCTTGTTGGCATGCATCTTCAGCAGCTTGGCCACGCGCAATTTCTGGCCGCGGCGGCCGTTCAGCACGGTGGCGCCGACCTTGATCACGCCGGAATAGACCCGGAAGTAGACCAGCTGGCCGACGTAGGGGTCGCTGATGATCTTGAAAACCAGCGCCGACAGGGGCTCGCTGTCGGAAAGCTTGCGGGACTGCGCCCGGCCGCTCTTGGGGTCCGATCCGGCCACGTCGGCCTTGTCCGCCGGCGAGGGCAGGTAGTCGACCACGGCGTCCAGCAGGTTCTGCACGCCCTTGTTGCGGAAGGAGGAACCGAGCAGCACCGGCACGGCCTTGAATTCGATGGTGGCCGCGCGCACCGCCTTCTTCAGCAGGGCCTCCGGGACGTCCTTCTTCTCCAGGAACAGCTCCATGACCTCGTTGTCCATTTCGGCCAGGCGCTCGATCAGCTGCTCGCGGTGCAGCAGGGCCTCGTCGCGGAGGTCGGCGGGGATTTCTTCGGTCGCGACCCGGGCGTCGGGAAGGTCGCCGTTGTAGCGACAGGCCTTCATGGCCACCAGGTCGATCACGCCGCAGAAGCTGTCCTCGCTGCCCAACGGCAGCTGCAGGGGCAGGGTGACCACCTTGAACTTTTCTTCGATCTGGCCGACGACATCGGTGAAATCGGAGCCGACGCGATCCATCTTGTTGACGTAGGCGATGCGCGGGATATGGTATTTGGCCGCCTGGAACCAGACCTTCTCGGTCTGCGGCTCGACGCCGCCCACGCCGCAGAGGACGATGATGGCTCCGTCGAGCACGCGCAGCGAGCGCTCCACCTCGGCGGTAAAGTCGACGTGGCCGGGCGTGTCGATGATGTTGATGCGGTAGTCGTTCCAGAAGCAGGTGGTGGCGGCCGAAGTGATGGTGATGCCTCGCTCCTGCTCCTGCTCCATCCAGTCCATGACCGCGGTGCCGTCGTCGACCTCGCCGATCTTGTAGGTCACGCCGGTGGTGAACAGGATGCGCTCGGTGGTGGTGGTCTTGCCGGCGTCGATGTGCGCCATCAGGCCGATATTGCGGATCTTGTCCACCGCGACGCGTTTCATGTTCCGTCCCCTACGAGCGGCTCCCCTGCCTTACCAGCGGTAATGGGCGAAGGCGCGGTTGGACTCGGCCATCTTGTGGACCGTTTCGCGCTTCTTCATGGCGCCGCCCTTCTCGGTGTAGGCGTCGAGGATCTCGCCGACCAGCTTCTCGCGGAATGAGCGGCCGCCGCGCTCGCGGGCATAGTCCACCAGCCAGCGGATGCCCAGCGAATAGGACCTCTCCCGGCGCACTTCCATGGGCACCTGGTAGGTGGCGCCGCCGACGCGGCGGGAGCGGGTCTCCACCTGCGGGCGCACGTTCTCGATGGCCTTGGTGATCACCTTCAGGGGATCTTCCTTGAGCTTCTCCTGAATGGTGTCCATGGCTCCGTAGACGATCTGCTGCGCCAGGTTCTTCTTGCCGCTGTACATGACCTTGGTGATCAGCTTGGCCAGGATGGAGGAGTTGTACATCGGGTCGACCAGGACCTCTTTTTTCTTGGTGATTTTTTTTCTGGGCATTTATTTCTCCTGGGCCCCTTTCTTGCGCTTGGCTCCGTATTTCGAGCGGCTGCGCTGGCGGTTTTCCACGCCGGTGGTGTCCTTGGCGCCGCGCACGATGTGGTAGCGGACGCCGGGCAGGTCCTTGACCCTGCCGCCGCGCACCAGCACGATGGAGTGCTCCTGCAGGGCGTGCCCCTCGCCGGGGATGTATGCCGTCACCTCGATGCCATTGGTCAAGCGCACGCGGGCCACCTTGCGCATGGCCGAGTTGGGCTTCTTGGGATTGGTGGTGAACACGCGGGTGCACACCCCCCGTTTCAGCGGGCAGTTCTGTAACGCCGGCGATTTGCTCTTCTCGCTCGCGCTTTTCCTGCCGAGGCGGACCAACTGGTTAATTGTAGGCAAATTTCCTCCTGTACAAACTTTAAGGATTATTTTTTTGAAAGAATTCCCTAAATTTTCAGAACGGAAGATATACTTATACCACGAGAATGGTCAGGCGGTCAAGGGGGAAAACGCCTTTTTCCGGGGATGCAGAGGATTCTTCCGGGAACAATGTTTGTCTTTTTAAAAAAAACCCGGTGACGACCTACTTTCCCACTCCGTTGCCAGAGCAGTATCATCGGCACTGAAGAGCTTAACTTCCGGGTTCGGAATGGGACCGGGTGTGGCCTCTTCGTTATGGTCACCGGGAATATTGCCTACTTCCCGTCAATGTTGCTCTATTAGATCTGTCGGGCTCATGAAGCTCAACAAACTTTATGATCAAGGCTCTCGACCGATTAGTACTGGTTAGCTTAAACCCTTACGGGCCTTACACACCCAGCCTATCAAACTCGTCGTCTACGAGTGGTCTTCAGCTCTCTTGCGAGAGGGGAGATCTTATCTTGGGATTGGCTTCCCACTTAGATGCTTTCAGCGGTTATCCAGAATAAATGTAG
>CAZLSH010000142.1:0-3538 GCA_964562095.1 uncultured Clostridia bacterium
TTTGTTTGGGACATTGGAATTTGGAACTTGGAATTTATTTGGAATTTGGTGCTTGGTGCTTGGAAATTTATCCCATCCCTCGATCTTCTGGCCTGATACTCGTCAATGCTCACTCAAACCTGTGCGCGAATTTATGAGAGGAACCTAAAAACGGAAGCGTTACGCCGGGCGGAAGATGTCCGGTTCGATGAATATCTTGGTGATCTCGGGGTGCCGGCGGCGGATATCGGTTTCGATCGCGTTGATCAGGCTGCAGATCTGCGTGGAGTTCAGCCGCGGGTTGAATTCGGCCTTGACGGCCAGCAGGATGTCGTCGGCGCCCAGGTGCAGGGAGCGGAGATGGATGACGCGGGCGATGCTTTCCTCTTTCAGCAGCAGCTCGCGGACCCGGCGCAGCAGCGCCGGGTCGGCGCTCTCGCCGATGATCAGCGACTTGGTCTCGTAGCCCATCACCAGCGCCGTGACCCCCAGCAGCACGCCGATGAGGATCGAGGCCAGGCCGTCAAAGAAGAGGATGCCGGTGACGTACTCGGTCAGCAGCGCGGCCATGGCAATGGCCAGGCCGATGAGGGCGGCCGTGTCCTCCAGGAAGACCACCACCAGTTCGGCCTTCTTCGTCTGGTGCAGGAAAGCGGCCAGTCCGGTCGCCCCCCGCTCGGCGTTGATCTTCCGGACGGCCACGCGCAATGAAACGGCCTCGGCGGCGATGGCCACGGCCAGGACCAGCAGGGCGACGGGCAGGTGATCGACGGGGGCCGGGTGGCGCAGCTTGTGCACCCCCTCGTAGATGGAAAAGACGGCGCCGGTGGTGAAGAGGATGATGGCCACGATGAAGGACCAGAAGTAGGCCTCGCCGGAGAAGCCGAAGGGATGCAGCTCGTCGGCCTTCCGCGCGGCCTTGCGCAGGCCGACGAAGAGCAGCACCTGGTTCAGGGTGTCGGCGCTGGAGTGGATGGCCTCCGCCAGCATGGCCGAAGACGCCGTGAAGAATGCCACGACGTATTTGACCAGGGCGATAAACAGGTTGGCCACGAAGGCGGCCAGGATCACCGATTTCGAGCTTTTTCCCTTTTTCATCCGTTGGTTCCCGCGGGTCCCCGCTGAATGGATCTTTATGAAGGGCCATTTTATGACGGCGGCTCCCCCTTGTCAAATCGCGCGCCCCGGGCCGTGGCGCAGGAATTCGTTTTTTTTTGCGAAAAAAACTCCCGCCGGCTACAATAAAAGCATACGGCGGAGGCAACATGACGGAAAGCGAAAAAAAACCGGTCACCACCGAGATCAAGATCGGCGGCATGCACTGCGCCATGTGCGTCAAGGCGGTGGAGAATTCGCTGCGCCAGGTGCCGGGCATCCGCGAGTTCACGGTCAACCTGGCCAGCGAGGGCGCGACCATCCTCTATGACGATGAACAGGCCGGCCCGGAAGAATTGCGGAAGGCCATCGAGGCCGCCGGCTACCAGTACCTGGGGCCGGCGCAGGAAGCCGGGGAAAAGGAGGCCCGGGCGCGGGCGGAAGAACTGCGCACCCGGCGGCGGCGCATTCTCCTGGGCTTCGCCACCGGCCTGCCGCTGATGGCCGCCATGCTGCTGCTGAAGCACCCTTCCCTGGCGCTGCGGCTGGCCATGTTCTTTTTTTCCCTGCCCGCGATCGTCTTCCTGGGTTTCCCCATCTTCCGCCTCGCCGCCCTCTCGCTCAGGAACCGCCTGCTGAACATGGACGTGATGTACAGCCTGGGCATCGGCGTGGCCCTGGCCTCCAGCCTGGCGGCCACGTTCGCGCTGCTGCCCCATGATTTCCTCTTCTATGACACCGTCGTGCTGCTGGCCGCCTTTCTCAACCTCGGCAAGTACCTCGAGGCGCGGGCCAAAGGCCGGACCTCGGATGCCATCCGCAAGCTGATGGGCCTGCAGCCGAAAACGGCCGTCGTGATCCGCGACGGCCAGGAGAACGAGGTGGCGGTGGCGGACCTGCGCCGCGGCGACGAGATCGTGGTGCGGCCGGGCGAGAAGGTTCCGGTCGACGGCCGGGTGAGCGAAGGCGAGGGTTTTGTCGACGAGGCGATGATCAGCGGCGAACCGCTGCCGGTCCTCAAGCGCGCCGGGGACGACGTGGTCGGCGGCACCATCAGCAAGAACAGCGTGCTGCGCTTCACGGCCACCCAGGTGGGCCAGGAAACGCTCCTGGCGCAGATCATCCGCCTGGTGCGCACGGCGCAGGGCTCGAAACCGCCCATGCAGCGGCTGGCCGACCGCGTGGTCGCCGTCTTCATCCCGGTCATCCTGGCCATTGCCGCCGCGGCTTTCATCGGCTGGCATTTTCTCGCCGGCCAGACCTTGCTGTTCGCCATGACCACCCTGATCTCGGTCCTGGTCATCGCCTGCCCCTGCGCCCTGGGGCTGGCCACGCCCACCGCGGTTATGGTGGGCATCGGCCGCGGGGCCGAGCTGGGCATCCTGGTCAAGCGCGGCGAAGCCCTGGAGGCGGCGGGGAAATTGACCGTGGCCGTTTTCGACAAGACCGGTACCCTCACCGCCGGCCGGCCGGAGGTGACCGATGTCGTCACCGTTCCCGGGACGGCTCCGGCGGGCGCGGAGGACGAGCTGCTGCGCGCCGCCGCCGCCGTGGAACGCAATTCGCTCCATCCCCTGGCTGAGGCCGTGGTTGCGGCCGCCGGGCGACGGCACCTGGACGCGCCCCCGGTCACCGGCCTGGACACCCTGGAAGGGGAGGGAGTGAGAGCCAACCTGGCCGGGGAGGAGATCGTCGTCGGCAGCCTGCCATTTTTCGAGCGCCGGCAGGTCGCCGGCCTGCCGCAGGCCGCGGCCGACTGTGAACGCCTGCACAGCGAAGGCAAGACCCTGGTGCTGGTCGCCCGCAACAATGTCCTGGCCGGGATCCTGGCCATCGCCGATACCCTGAGGCCCGACACTCCCGCTGCCGTCGCCGCCTTCAGGCGCATGGGCCTGACGGTGGCCATAATCACCGGCGACAACGCGCGCGCGGCGGCGGTCATCGGCCGCCAGGCCGGGATCGAGCGCATCATCGCCCAGGTATTGCCCCAGGACAAGGCCGGGGAGGTCCGGAAGCTCCAGGAGCGCGGCGAGGTGGTCGCCTTCATCGGCGACGGCATCAACGATGCGCCGGCCCTGGCCCAGGCCGACATCGGCATTGCCGTGGGCGGCGGCACCGACGTGGCCATCGAGAGCGGCGACATCGTCCTGGTGCGCGACGACCTGCGGGACGCCGTTGCCGCCGTGCAGCTGAGCCGCAAGGTGATGAGCCGCATCCGCCAGAATCTTTTCTGGGCCTTCGCCTACAACACGGCGCTGGTGCCGCTGGCCGCCGGCGCACTGTATCCCGCCCTGGGCGTCCTGCTGCCCCCGGAGGTGGCCGGGCTGGCCATGGCCATGAGCTCGGTGACCGTGGTGACCCTGTCATTGCTGCTGAAAAAATACGTGCCGCCCATAAAAAGACGACCTTCGTAATGCGTGGCAAGGAAGAAGGGAAATCGGCGCAAGGCTCAGGGCGTAAGGCG
>CAZLSH010000143.1:0-3272 GCA_964562095.1 uncultured Clostridia bacterium
GTGGCGGTCGCCCTTCTCATTGTGCTGGAAGACCGCGGCCGGATCATCTATCGCTTCAAATAGGAGGAAACCATGAAAGTAAGAGCGTCCGTCAAGAAGATCTGCAATAAATGCAAAGTGATCAAGCGCAAGGGCGTGGTGCGGGTGATCTGCAAAGACGCCAAGCACAAGCAAAGACAAGGTTAAGGAGGCAACGTGGCTAGAATCGCCGGAATCGAGATCCCCAACCAGAAGCGGGTGGAAGTCGGCCTGACCTACATCTACGGTATCGGCCGTGGCAAGTCCAAGGCCATCCTGGATTACGTCAAGGTGGACGTGAACAAGAAGGTCAAGGACCTGAGCCCCGAAGAGCTGAACCGCATCCGCAAGCATATCGAATCGGAGGAGATGGTCGAGGGCGACCTGAAGAAAAAGGTCAATACCGACATCAAGCGCCTGATGGATATCAACTGCTACCGCGGCCGCCGGCACAAGAAGGGGCTGCCCGTACGCGGCCAGCGCACCAAGACCAATGCCCGGACGCGCAAGGGCCCGCGCGGCTCGATGATCAAGAAGAAGAAATAACGGAGGCAGCCGATGGCTCAAAGAAAAAGCAGCAAGACGAAAAAGAAGGAAAAGAAGGTCATCACCCACGGGGTGATGTTCATCCACTCCACGTTCAACAACACCATCATCACCATCACCGACGTCGAGGGCAAGGTGCTGACCTGGGCCTCGGGCGGCATGGTGGGATTCAAGGGCTCGCGCAAATCGACGCCGTTCGCCGCCCAGCTGGCGGCCGAAAAGGCGCTGAAGGACGCGGAAAACTTCGGCCTGCGCTCGCTGGACGTCCGCGTCAAGGGACCGGGTGCCGGCCGCGAGAGCGCCATCCGCTCGATCGGCGCCACGCCGCTGCAGGTGCGCTCGATCCGGGACGTCACGCCGATCCCGCACAATGGCTGCCGCCCGCCGAAAAAGAGACGCGTGTAAGGAGGAAAACCAGTGGGAAAATATACAGGATCAATGTGCCGTTTGTGCCGCGTGGAGGGCAAGAAGCTCTTTCTCAAGGGCAGGCGCTGCCTGAGCGACCGCTGCGCCGTGGAGAAGAAGAACTACCCGCCGGGGCAAAAGGGGGCGCGCATCAATTTCCGCAAGTCTCATTACAAGAACCAGCTGCGCGAGAAGCAGAAGGTGAAGCGCTTCTACGGCGTCGGCGAGAAGCAGTTCCGCAACGTGTTCGCCGCTGCGGCCCAGAAAAAGGGCATCACCGGCGAGAACCTGCTGTGCACCCTGGAGCAGCGCCTGGACAACGTGGTCTACCGCCTGAACTTCGCCTATTCGCGCAACCATGCCCGGCAGATGATCCGCCACGGCTTTTTCGCCGTCAACGGCCGCAAAGTGAGCATCCCGTCCTTCATCGTCTCGCTGAATGACGAGATCGCCTTCCGCGAGAAGAAGCACGAGGCCGAAAACGTCAAGGCCATGCTCGAGAACGTCAAGGGCCTGGTCGAGGTCCCCGGCTGGCTGCTGCTGGACGAGGCGGCCCACAAGGCCAAGGTCAATGCCCTGCCGACGCGCGACGACGTTTCCCTCAAGGAGATCGAGGAGCGCCTCATCGTCGAGTTGTATTCGAAATAAGGAGGGATCCATGAACTTCAAATACCAGCGACCCCGCAAGTTGGACGTCGAGGAGCTGACGCCGAACTACGGCCGCTTCAGCGCCGAACCTTTCGAACGGGGCTACGGTATGACCATCGGCATCGCCCTGCGCCGGGTCCTGCTCTCCCTCATCGAGGGCGCGGCCGTCACCGCCATCCGCATCGACAACGTGCTGCACGAGTTTTCCATCATCCCCGGCATTTACGAGGACGTGCTGAACATCATCCTGAACATGAAGACCGTGCCCTTGAAGCTGAACGGCGATGAGACCCGGGTGGTGCGCATCGAGAAAACCGGCCCCGGCGAGATCCTTTCCGGCGACATCATCACCGACAACAGCGTCGAGATCCTGGACAAGAACATCCACCTGGCCTACATGGAGGAGGGCGCCAAGTTCCAGGCCGAGCTCGTCGTCAAGCGCGGACTGGGCTTCAAGCTGGCGGAACAGAATTTCGACGACACCCTGAGCGTGGACTACATCCCGGTCGACGCCAATTTCAATCCCGTGGAAAAGGTGAACTACAGCGTGACCCCGGCGCGGGTGGGCAAGACCACCGACTACGAGAAGCTGGTCATCGAGATCTGGACCAACGGCAGCATCTCGCCCAAGGACACGCTGGCGCGGGCCGGCAAGATCCTGCGCGACCACCTGGTGGTCTTCATCGACTACCAGGACAAGGACAAGCTGAAGGCCGGGCTGGAGCCCGAGGCCGGCACCGACCTGGAGAGCAAGACCGAGTGCCTGGAGAAGACGGTGGAGTCCATGGGGCTCTCGGTGCGCGCCCTGAAGTGCCTCAAGCGCCTGGGCGTCGACTACATCTACGAGCTGGTGGAGAAGAGCGAGCACGAGCTGCTCAACTCCAAGAACTTCGGCAAGAAGTCGCTGGAGGAGATCATCAGCAAGCTGACCGAGTACGACCTGGGGCTGGGCCAGAGGCTGCCCGAGCCGCTGCGCGCGGAATTCGAGAAAAAATACCAGAAAAAGAACAACGTCATCGAGGTCATGGAGGACTAGCAACATGAGACACGGCAAAGACGGATACAAGCTGAGGCGCGACCCCGCCCACCGCCGCGCCCTGCTGCGCAACCTGGCCGCCAGCGTGGTGGAAAAGAACCGCGTGACCACCACCCTGGCCAAGGCCAAGGCGGTGCAGCCCATCGTGGAGAAGATGGTGGGCCTCGGCAAGTCGGGTACGCTGGCCGACAAGCGCCGCGCCCTGGCCTATTTTTTCAAGCGCCAGACGGTGCAGCGGCTGTTCGACGAAGTGGCGCCGCGCTTCATGGACCGCAGCGGCGGCTACACGCGCATCATTCGCGGCGAATTCCGCAAGGGCGACGGCGCCGAGACGGCGATCATCGAGTTCGTCGACTACCAGTACACGCCCAAGGAAAAGAAGAAAAAAGAGAAAAAAACGGGCAAGGCGTGAACCACAGGCGGGCATAGCTCAATGGTAGAGCACAAGCTTCCCAAGCTTGGGGTTGCGGGTTCGAGCCCCGTTGCCCGCTGTTTCCAGCGCGGCGCCTGACCCAGGAGGCCCCATGGCAGTATTTTCCCAGAAAAAAAGCACGGATGCGCTCCCCGCCCAGGCGCCGGCCGCTCCCGCTTCCAGCGGCCATTCCTCGCTCATCGGCAA
>CAZLSH010000144.1:0-2886 GCA_964562095.1 uncultured Clostridia bacterium
CAAAAGCGGACATCTCTATTTTGGACAAAGCGGACATTACTACTTTGGACTAACATCGCCTGGCGCACTGTTGAATCGGGCGAAAAAATGGAATATAATGGGTCATTCGTTCATGAAAACCATCGAATTCAATCCCGACGGCAAGTCGACTGTCATTTCAGCGGACGTTTCCGCCCGCGACGATGACGCCCGCAACGAAGTGCTGCTCGAGGTCCTGCCCCTGATCTTCCACAAGCTGAAGAACAAGCTGACGCCCATTCTCGGCTACACGCAGATCCTGAAGTCCCGCGCCCGGGACGAGTTCCTCCATGAGCGGCTGGAACGCATCGAGCGCAACACGACGGAGATGGCCGAAAACCTCAACACCCTGAAGGATTACGGCCGGCGCCGGGCCTGCCGCCTGCAGCCTGCCGGCCTCGGCGCCCTGCTGCTGGCCATGGCCCCTGAATGGCAGGCCGCCGCCGATGCCGCGTCGGCGCGGATCGTCATCGAGATCGAGCCGGAGTTGCCCGACCTGCCCGTCAACGAGGCCCGGCTGCGGGTGCTGCTGCTCGCCCTGGCCGCCAACGCCGCCCGGGCGCTCGGCGAAAAGCCGCTGGCGGAGCGCGAGATCCGCGTCTCCCTGCGCCGCGCCGGCGGCGCGCTCAATCTTTCCGTCCGCGACAACGGCCGCGGCATGAGCGAAAAGGAGCAGGCGCTGGCCTGGACTCCCTTCCATGCCGGTTTTCCCGGCGGCGCCGGACTGGGGCTGGCGCTCTGCGAACAAGTCATCGCCGACCACCGCGCCTCCGCCTCGATCGTCTCCAGCGTCGGCGAGTTTTGCGAGGTCACCGTCTCTTTTCCCCTACCGGCAGGACCGGTCAGTGCGAATCCAAGCGCGGGAAAACTAGCCCGCGCACGATCATAAAGGAGGACCCATGAAGAACCAATTCGTGTATTTTTTCTCGAAGAAAAAGAGCGACGGCAACAAGGAGATGAAGAACCTCCTGGGCGGCAAGGGCGCCGGCCTGGCCGAGATGGCCAGCATCGGCCTCCCCGTCCCGGCGGGCTTCACCATCACCACCGAAGTCTGCGACCTCTACTATAAGAACAACCGGCGCTACCCCGCCGGACTGGAAAAGGAAGTCGACGACAACATGCGCAAGCTGGAGCGGGAGACAGGAAAGAAATTCGGGGATCCCTCCGACCCGCTGCTGGTCTCGGTGCGCTCGGGCGCTCCCCTCTCCATGCCCGGCATGATGGAGACCATCCTCAACCTGGGGCTGAACGACCGCTCGGTGGCCGGCCTGGCCGCCAAGACCGGCAACCGCCGCTTCGCCCTCGACGCCTACCGCCGCTTCATCATGATGTACGGTTCGACCGCCAAGGGCATCGAGCGCGAGGAGTTCAGCCATGCCTTCGAAATGCTCAAGAACGGCCGCACGCGCCAGCGCCTGGGACTGGCCCCGCACCTCAAGGTCAGCGACACCGACGTGAACGAGAGCGAGCTGCAGGCGCTGGTCGAGGAGTTCAAGGCCATCTACAAGCGCAACATCGGCCGGGACTTCCCGCAGGAGCCCCGCGAGCAGCTGTGGGGATCGATCGACGCCGTGTTCGGTTCCTGGATGGCCGAAAAGGCGGTCACCTACCGCCGGGTGGAGAAGATCCAGGGCGTGGTCGGCACCGCCGTCAACGTGCAGCAGATGGTCTTCGGCAACATGGGGCCCAAGAGCGGCACCGGCGTCTGCTTCACCCGCGACCCCAACAGCGGCGAGAATGTCTTCTACGGCGACTACCTGGTCAACGCCCAGGGCGAGGACGTGGTGGCCGGCATCCGCACCCCGATCAAGCTTTCGGAGTTCGAGGACGCCGACCCGGTCTCCTACCGGCAGCTGGTCGACGTGCGCCGCATCCTGGAAAAGCACTTCAAGGACATGCAGGATTTGGAGTTCACCGTCGAGGAGGGCCGGCTGTACATGCTGCAGTGCCGCACCGGCAAAAGGTCGCCGGCGGCCGCCTTCCGCATCGCCGTGGACATGGTGGAGGAAAAGCTGATCCGCCGCGAGGACGCCATCCTGCGCATCAAGGACAAGGACATCGAGGGCATCTTCTACCCGATCATCGACCCCGACCAGAAGGAGGAGATGAGGAAGAACTACCTGGTCAGCGGCATCGACGCCGTCCCCGGCGCCGCCAGCGGCAAGGTGGTGTTCAACGCCCATGACGCCGAGGCCGCTGCCGCCCACGGCGAGAAGGTGATCCTGGTGCGCAAGGAGACCAGCCCCGAGGACGTCGGCGGCATGCACGCCGCCCAGGGCATCCTGACCGCCACCGGCGGCAAGACCTCGCACGCCGCCGTGGTGGCGCGTGGCTGGGGCAAGTGCTGCATCGTCGGCTGCGAAAAGCTCAGCATCAACTACGAGAAGGAGGAGATGGCGGTGGGCGACGCCGTGGTGCGCAAGGGCGAGGAAATCACCATCAACGGCTCCACCGGCCAGGTCTTTCGCGGCGGCCTGCGCCTGATCAAGCCCGAGCCCCCCGCCGCCTTCAAGACGCTGATGGCCTGGGTGGACCAGGCGCGCGCCATCCGCGTGCGCACCAACGCCGACACCCCCTACGACGCGGCCAAGGCCGTCGAGCTCGGCGCCGAGGGCATCGGCCTGTGCCGCACCGAGCACATGTTCTTCGACACCGAGGAGCGCCGCCTGGCCATCCAGGAAATGATCGTGGCCGACACCCTGGACGGCCGCGTCGCGGCGCTGAACCGGCTGCTCCCCTTCCAGAAGCAGGACTTCAAGGGCATTTATGAAGCATTGGAGGGACGTCCGGCTACCATCCGTTTCCTGGATCCACCACTCCATGAATTCCTGCCCACTCATGATGAAGAGATCCAGCTCCTTGCCAATG
>CAZLSH010000144.1:2896-3248 GCA_964562095.1 uncultured Clostridia bacterium
CAGGGCCGCATCGAGGCGCTGAACAAGCTGCTCCCCTACCAGAAGGAGGACTTCAAGGGCATCTTCAAGGCCATGAACGGCTTCCCGGTCACCATCCGCCTCATCGACCCGCCGCTGCACGAGTTCGTCCCGCACACCGAGGAAAAGCAGATCCAGCTGGCGGACAAGATCGGCGTTCCCTTTGAAAAGGTGCGCCAGCGCGTCGAGCAGCTGCACGAGGCCAACCCCATGCTGGGCCACCGCGGCTGCCGCCTGGCCATCACCTACCCCGAGATCCTGGACATGCAGGTGCGGGCCATCATCGAGGCCGCCTGCGAGTGCCAGGCCGAGGGCGTCAGGGTGCTGCCCGAAA
>CAZLSH010000145.1:0-2252 GCA_964562095.1 uncultured Clostridia bacterium
TCAAGGGACCCCAGCACGACGAGGCCTGGCTGATCTTCATGGACATGGTCAACAACCAGATCCCCACCTTCGAAAAGAAAGCCGAGGCCCTGCACTACTTCCCGATGTTCCGCACCTGGTTCGGGCTGATGGGGCTGTGCAAGCTGCCCTGGAACGACATCGAGCCGGCCGACAACGCTACGTACCCCGAGCCCAACAAGGTGCCCGAGCACGTGCAGAATTACGTCGACATCTACAACGCCATCACCGGCGAGAAGATCGACAAGGAAGAGCTGATCCGCCAGTCGGAGCGCGTCTACAACTTCCAGCGCGTCTTCAACCTCAAGATGGGCCACGGCAAGCGCAACGAGGACCGGCCGCCCTACCGCGCCATGGGGCCGGTGACGGTCGAGGAGTACGAGTCGCGCGCCGAGCGCTACGACAAGGCGCTGAAGGAAAAGCAGAACATCGACCCGACGGGCAAGAGCACCGAGGAGAAGATCAAGCTGCTGCGCCAGTACCGCGAAGCGCAGTACGAGAGCCTGATCGACGCCGTGTTCAAGCGCCGCGGCTGGTCCAAGGACGGCGTGCCCACGGTCGAGCATTTGCAGGCGATCGGCATGGACCTTCCCGAGGTAATCGAGCTGGTCAAGAAACACCTATAAGAAAGGTTCGAAGTTCGACGTTCGAAGTTCGATGTTCGACGTTAAGACAAGAACTGGACGGCCGATCATAAAAAAAATGCAATGGCAGGGGCAGGCCGCGTGCCTGCCTCTTTTCCCCCGTGCGAAAAACCCTATTTATAAAAGACTTGAAATTGCATAAAATGGGCGTACCATGGCCAAAAAAACATTTGTCCTAGACACCAACGTCATCCTTCACGACTACGAGTGCATCTACAACTTCGAGGACAACGACATCGTGCTGCCTATCACGGTGCTGGAGGAGCTGGACCGTTTCAAGCGCGGCCACGACCAGATCCACTTCAACGCCCGCGAGTTCATCCGCATCCTTGACACGCTATCCGGCGACAAGATCGTCAGGGGCGGCACCAAGATCAACCCCAAGGGGGGCAAGATCCGCATCATGACCGAGCACCTGCAGGAACCCGACGTGACGGCGGTGTTCACCGAGAACCGCCCCGACCGCCGCATCCTGAGCGTGGCCTATCACCTGTCCCGCAAGCAGCGCCCGACCGGAAGGCAGGTGGTCCTCGTTTCCAAGGACGTGAACCTGCGCCTGAAGGCCAAATCGCTGGCGATCGTGGCCCAGGATTACTTCACCGACCGTGTCCAGGACATCGACCGGCTGTATGCCGGCAAGCGCTCGCTGCCGGACGTTCCCAGCGACATGATCTCGCAGATGTACAGCGAGGCGGGCGGACTTGACCCCGCCGCCCTCGGCCTGCGCGACCTGCAGCCGCACGAGTACTGTATTTTGAAGAACGGCAGCAAGTCGGCCCTGGGCTACCACAACCCCGAGAGCGGCCGGCTGGAGCGCATCGAAAAGAAGCCGGCCTACGGCATCACTCCCCGCAACGCCGAGCAGATCTTCGCCCTGCATGCCCTGACCCACCCCGGCATCCTGCTGGTCACCCTGATGGGCAAGGCCGGCACCGGCAAGACGCTGGTGGCACTGGCGGCCGCCCTGGAGATGAGCCGGCAGTTCCGCCAGATCTACCTGGCCCGGCCCATCATCCCCCTCTCCAACCGCGACATGGGCTTCCTGCCCGGGGACATCGACTCCAAGCTCGACCCCTTCATGCAGCCGCTGTTCGACAACCTGGCGGTGATCAAGAACCAGTTCAACGCCAACGCCGCCGAGCACAAGCGCATCAACAACATGCTGGAGGAGAAAAAGCTCTGCATCACGCCATTGTCCTACATCCGCGGCCGCAGCCTCGAGCGCATTTTCTTCATCGTCGACGAGGCCCAGAACCTGACGCCGCACGAGGTGAAGACCATCATCACCCGCGCCGGCGAGGGGACCAAGGTGGTCTTCACCGGCGACCCGTACCAGATCGACACCCCCTACCTCGACTCCCGCTCCAACGGCCTCACCTACCTGGTCCACCGCATGAAGGGGCAGAAGATCTATTCGCACATCACCCTGGAAAAGGGGGAGCGCTCCATGCTGGCCGAGCTGGCATCCGATCTGCTGTAACGAGCAAGAGACGCCAGATGTCAGACGCTAGACATTAGACGACAGATGTTAGACGTTAGACGACAGATGTTAGACGTTAGACGACAGATGTTAGACGTTAGACGACAGAT
>CAZLSH010000145.1:2352-3211 GCA_964562095.1 uncultured Clostridia bacterium
GTTAGACGCTAGACGTTAGACGCCAGCAGGAAAATATCATCACATTATATTGCTCTTCTCTTGCTAACATCTAACGTCTGACGTCTAACGTCTTCTTTTACAGCGAATTCTCCAGCACCTTCAGCTTGAGGCGCGACAGGTACTCGGTGATCTTGATCTTCTTGGGGCAGGCCTCCATGCAGTTGAAGATGGTGTGGCAGCGCCAGACGCCGTTCTTGTCGTTGACGATCTCCAGGCGGTCGTCGGCGCCGTCGTCGCGGCTGTCGAAGACGAAGCGATAGGCCTTGAGCAGGGCCGCCGGCCCCAGGTAGTCGCTGTTGGGCCACGAGCTCGGGCAGGCGGCGCTGCAGGCGGCGCAGAGGATGCACAATGTCGACTCGCCGATCTGCTCCAGCTGCTCCGCTGACTGGACGAACTCCTTGTCGGGCAGCGGCTTGTCCACGATCAGGTAGGGCTTGATGCGCTTGAGCTTGGCGAAGAAGGGCTCGAGGTCGACGACCAGGTCCTTGATGATCTCGAAGCCGGAGAGCGGCTCGATCCTGAGCTTCGTGCCGAAGCGGTGGATCGGCGTCTCGCAGGCCAGCACGTTGCGGCCGTTGACCTTCATGGCGCAGGAGCCGCAGATCGAGCTGCGGCAGGAGCGGCGGTAGGCCAGCGTGCCGTCGTGCTGCCAGTGGATCTCGTTCAGCACGTCGAGGACGGTCGACTCGTCGTCGACGGAAATGGCGAAGTCCTGCCAGCGCGGCTTCGCGTCCGTACCCGGCTGGTATCTCAAAATTTTGACGCGGATGTCGATTTTGGCCATGGTGGGTCCTCCTTAGTATTTCCTTTCCTGGGGCTGGTACTGCGGGTAAATGAC
>CAZLSH010000146.1:0-3141 GCA_964562095.1 uncultured Clostridia bacterium
GCTTCAGGTTGTGCAGCGGCGAATAGGCGCGAAGGTACTTGAACTGCGCCGGGTCGTCGCTGGAGCCGTACTCCACCGCCCAGCCCCAGCCGACGGTGAACTTGTGGTAGCGCAGCATGTCCATGACGCCCACCGCCGGCAGCGCCACCTGGAACAGCTCGGGGCGCTGGGTCATGACGGCGCCCACCAGCAGCCCGCCGTTGGAGCCGCCGGCGATGGCCAGCCGCTTGGCGCAGGTGTACTTTTCGGCGATCAGGTGCTCGGCGGCGGCGATGAAGTCGTCGAACACGTTCTGCTTCTTCTCCAGCATGCCGGCGCGGTGCCAGGCCTCGCCATACTCGCCGCCGCCGCGGATGTTGGCCACGGCATAGACGCCGCCGTTCTCCAGGAACACCAGGTTGGAAGGGCTGAAATAGGGGGACATGCTGGCGTTGAAGCCGCCGTACGCATATAGGTAGGTGGGATTGGTGCCGTCCCGCTTCAACCCTTTTTTGTGGACGACGAACATCGGCACCCGGGTCCCGTCCTTGCTGGATAAGAACACCTGCCTGACCTCATAGTCCCCGGGATTGAACCTGGCCTCGCTCTTGCGGAACAGCGTGCTTTCGCCGGAGGCGATGTCGTAGCGGAAGATCACCGGCGGATAATTGAAGGAGGTGAAGGTGTAGAACAGGGTCTTGTCTTCCTTCCTGCCGCCGAAGCCGCCGGCCGATCCCAGCCCCGGCAGGGCGATCTCGCGCTCCAGTTTTCCCGACAGGTCGTGCTGGCGGATGCGCGTGGTCACGTCCTTCAGGTAGTGGCAGAAGAGCTTGCCGCCGGCGCTGCCGGCCCCGAGCAGAACGCTCTCCCCCTCCGGGATGACGGTCTTCCAGTTCTCCCGGGCCGGGTTGTCCCCGTCGATCAGCACCACCCGGTAGTTGGCGGCGCCATCGTTGGTGTGGACCAGGAACGAGCCGCCGATGTTATCGACGGGCTGGAAGTCGAACTCGAAGCCCGGGCAGAGGAGATGGAACGGATCGTCCTTTTTGCCCAGGTCGCGGAAGCGGATCTCCGAGCCGCGGGTCCCCTCGGATATGCCCATGACGAGAAAGCGGCCGTCCTCGCTGACGCCGGCGCTGTAGTAGCGCAGCGGGTGCCCGGGATCGGCGAAGACCAGCGCGTCCTTTTCCTGGGCGTCTCCCAGCTTGTGGTAGTAGACCTTCTGGTTCTCGTTCTTGGCCTTCAGTTCCTCGCCTTCTTTGGGGGCGTCGTAGCGGGAGTAGAAGAAGCCGTCGCCGCTCCAGCCGGCGCCGGAGAACTTCACCCAGCGCAGGCAGTCGGCCAGCTCCCGGCGAGTGGCAATCTCCATGACGCGGATCTCCTGCCAGTCGGAGCCGGCCTCGGAGCGGGCGATGGCCATGTAGCGGTCGTCCTGCGATTCGCCCAGCAGGCCGATGCGGACCGTGCCGTCGGCGGACAGGGCGTTGGGGTCGATGAAAACCTGCGCCTCGCCGTCCAGCCCCTTCTGGAAATAGATGACCGACTGGTTCTGCAGGCCGTCATTCTTGGAATAGAAATAGTATTCACCGACGCGGAACGGGGCCGAATAGCGCGGGTAATTGTAGAGTTCCTCGAGGCGCTTGGCGATCGGGCCGCGACAGGGGATGTCGTTCAGGTAGCCGAAGGTCAGCCGGTTCTGCTCCTCGACCCAGGCCTTGACCTCGGAGGCGTTGTCGTCCTCGAGCCAGCGGAAGGGGTCGGGAACCTTGGTGCCGTGATAGTCGTCGACCACGTCGACCTTCTTGGTTTTGGGATAAATCCGCTTCTTTTCCCCGGCCGCTCCGTCGGCGGCGGCAAAAGAGAAGAAGACGGCGACCAGCACGATCGCGAACAGGATTTTTTTCATCACAAACCTCCTCATTGAACAGATGGGGCCTATGCTTGAAACCAATTATACGCGAAAAAGGAAAAATCGTTCACCATCGGTTCCAGTTCCATGTTCCACGTTCCAGGTTCCAGGTTCCAAGTTGGGGACTGATGCCGGAGTGCTTTCCGAGCTCTACGCAGTTTCCAAACGCTGAAGCAATGAATTCGCTGTAAGGTTCAGGGCGTAAGGCGCAGGGCAAGACAAAGGCAAAAGTTAAAAAGAAGTTCGACGTTCGAAGTTCGAGGTTCGACGTTGGAAAATCCTTTAAGCAAGAGTGGTCGTGGTAGTGATAGTGATTATGAGGAAAAGGAAAAAATTGGAATGCAGATCAGCAATGCAAATTGCAATTTCCAAATGACCCAAAGCAAAGCGCTTGAAAGGAAAAGTATAAAGCCCTTTTTCACTGATATTTCTACTAAAAAGTCGTTGATTGCTGCGACTATCACTATCACAACCACTAAGGCCTGCCTGGCCACTTGTTGACACTGACACTGGCTTTGGTCTTCGTTTGGGTAATTGGAATTTGGAATTTGGGATTTGTTTGGGATTTGGTGCTTGGGATTTGGAATTTAAGTCTTCGTATTTCTGTTTCTGACCGTCAATCGAAAACCGTCAACCGTAAACCGATCCCATTGGTTGCTGCGCATACTGATACGGAAAGGTCGTTCTATTTCGCGATCGTGAACTTGTCCTCGATGTGGTCGTGCTCGACCTGTTGGTAATAGGAGTAGCCGGTGCCGGCGGGGATCAGCCGGCCCATGGTCACGTTCTCCTTGATGCCCAGCAGGTGGTCTTCCTTGCCGGCGATGGCGGCGTCGGTCAGCACGCGCGTCGTCTCCTGGAAGGCGGCGGCCGAGAGGAAGCTGTCGTTGGCCAGCGCCGCGCGCGAGATGGGCAGCAAGGCGGGCTTGGCCTTGGCCGGGCGGCCGCCCTCGGCCTCGACGCGGGCGTTCTCCTCCTCGAACTTCCACTTCTCGATGATCTGGTCGGGGATGAACTGCGTGTCGCCGGTCTCCTCGATGCGGCGCCACTTGATCATCTGGCGGATGATGATCTCGATGTGCTTGTCGTTGATCTCGACGCCCTGCAGGCGGTAGACGTCCTGGATCTCCTTGAGCAGGTACTCGGCCAGCTTCTGCTCGCCCAGGACGGTCAGGATGTCGATGGGGTTGAGCGGGCCGTCCATCAGCGGCGTGCCGGCGGTGATCTTGCCGCCGTCGTCGACGATGATGTGG
>CAZLSH010000147.1:0-3029 GCA_964562095.1 uncultured Clostridia bacterium
CGAAGTCGGTCCCCTGCTCTTCGGGCGGGCTGACCGGCGAGGCGAGGGCCAGGAGCTTGAAGGCTTCGTAGTCCAGCGTGGGCGGGCACTGCACGTAGGCGGCGCCGGCGAAGTTGACCTGGCTGACCATGTCGCTGCGCAGGGCGTCGACGATGGCCGCCACCAGGTTCCGAGCCACCTCCAGGCGCGAGGGCTGCAGGTCCTCGGCGTTCATCGACGCCGAGGTGTCGAGCAGGAAGACGATCTCCAGCCCGCGGATGTCCATGCTCTCGAAGCGCTCGCCCCACTGCGGCCGGGCCAGGGCCAGGATCAGGAACGCGAACGCCGCCAGCAGCAGCGCCGACTTGAAGAAGTCGATTTCGCGCCCCGAACGCACCACCGCCGCCGCCTGCGCCGGCTCGGCGATGAACCCGCCCAGGATGCGCCGCTTCCTGCGGTAATTGGTAATGACCAGGATGGTGAACGGGACGAGCAGCAGCAGCAGGAAAAGCGCGTAGGGATAGGCGAAAGTCATGGGTGGCCGTCCCCGTGCTGGCAAAATCCCGGTTTTTCCATTTTTACGCCTGTATTATAGCAGAGGGACCGGCCGAGTGAAAGGTATCCTTTTCTTGTCTGTGCCCGTCCGTGCTTGTCCTAGCTCGTCCGTCTCTTTTGACAGGGAGCGCTTGCTTGAGCCGCCCCTTGTCACCGGCATGCGAAGCCTTTACAATGGCGCCATGAGCAAAAAGCCATTGCGCGCGGTGATCGTCGGCTTCGGCAACGTCGGCCAAAAGATGGCGGCGATGCTGACCGAGGAAAGGGAACGGTATCCGGGGCTGGCCGGCCTGGACCTGCTGCCGCTGGCTGTCATCACCGGACGGCACGGCGGCTGGGTCGACACGAAGGGGATCGATCTGGGCGCAGCGCTCAGGCGTTTCCGCGAGAACGGCTCGTTTCCGCCGGCGCCGCTGACGGCGCTGCAAGCCATCGAAACCATGGACTTCGACGTGCTGGTGGAACTGTCGGCGCTCAGCATCGAGAACAGGGGCCAGCCGGCGGTCGCCCACGTGCGCGCAGCGCTGGAGCGCGGCCGCCACGCCGTCACCGCCAACAAGGGGCCGGCGGCCTTCGCCTACCGCAAACTGGCGAACCTGGCCGCGGCGCAGGGGCTGCGCTTTCTTTTCGAGAGCGCGGTGATGGACGGCACCCCGATCTTCTGCCTGGGGCGCGCGCTGACCGGCATCCGCGTGAGCGGCTTTTCCGGCATCTTCAACACCACCACCAACTTCGTTCTCTCGCGCCTGGAAGCCGGCGAGAGCATGGAAAACGCCGTCGGAACGGCTCAGCAGCTCGGATTCGCCGAGGCCGACCCGAGCCTGGACCTCGATGGCTGGGACGCGGCGGCCAAGACCGCCATATTGGCCAACTTTTTTCTGGACGCCGGCATCGACCCCCTGCAGGTGGAGCGCCGGGGGATTTCCGGCATGACGCCGCAGGACGTCGACCGGGCGCGGGCCGCGGGAAAGAAGATCAAGCTGATCTGCCGCGGCTGGCGCGAGGGCAACCGGGTGCATGCCGAGGTGCAGCCGACCGAGGTGCCCCTGGACCACTGTTTTGCCGCGGTCAACGGCCGCGCCGCCGCCCTGCGCCTGGAGAGCGACATGCTGGGGCCGCTGTGGATCATGGAGGAGAGCCCCGACCTGGCCGACACCGCCGCCGGCGTCCTGCAGGACCTGCTGGTCGTGGCGGCCAGCCGCTGAGGAGGAACGCATGCCCATGAAGATTCACCCCGCCTGGATCGCGGCGCTGGGATCCCTCGTTGCCGTGATCTCGCTCCCGGCGGCCGGCGCGGGCGACTGGGAACTGGAACTGCTGAAGGAAAGAGCGCAGAAGGACGTCGAGTTCAGGACGTCGGCCACCTCGCCGCTGGCCGGCCGCGAGCGGCTGGTCCTGAGCGCGACGGACCGGCCTTTCCACGTCGTTCGTGAGGGCCGGGTGGCGGACCCTGCGGCCTCCGGCTCGACTCCCGAAATCTTGCTCGTGCCCAAGGGCGGTGAGTGGTTTTGGAGCGGCAGGTCCGGAGCGGCCTGCCGCAGGAACGGGGGCGCGGTCGCGATGGAAAGCGCGCCGCTGCGGGCGGGCGACCTGTTCACGACGGGGCGGCTGACCCTGGCCGCCTATCCCGGCCCCGACGCGCTGGCGCTGATCGTCTTTGACCCGCAGCGGCCGCAGCTCAGGGAGTTCAAAAACCTGCTGTATTACCCGCCCGATGGGAATTATGCCGTCAAGGCGAAACTGGAGCGCTTCGCCGAGGCGAAGCCGCTGAAGGTCGCCACCACGCGCAGCCTGGAGAAGACCTTCTATCGCTATGGCAGACTCCGCTTCCGCCTCGATGGCCGGGACCTGGAACTGACCGCCTTGAAGTCCAGCCTGCAAGGGCCCGATGCCGGGTATCTGTTCGTCCCTTTCAAGGACGACACCAACGGCAGGGAGACCTACGAAGTGGGGCGCTTCCTCGATGTGGAAGAACCGGAGGGCGACGAGATCGTCCTGGACTTCAACCGCTGCTACAACCCGTTATGCAATTATTCGCCGGCCTACAATTGCCCGTTGCCGCCGCTGGAAAATTTCCTGGAGGCCGAAATCAGGGCCGGAGAGAAGACCTATCCGCATTGATGAAGGACTCAGGGAAGAGAGAGAGAAGACAGAGGGAAAGACAGAGGGAAGACAAAGTGGGAAAGAGATCCTGAAAGGACTTTTCCCACTCTCTCTTCCATCATTCTTCCCTTTCTCTTCCCTCTCTCTTCCCTTGAGCCCCTGAATTACTTGGCCGGCGCCGGCCCGTGGATGACCTGGCTCTCCTTTCTCTGCGGACCCGCGCCCTGCACCAGGTCCCAGCCCGCCAGCCAGGTGACGATGTCCCGGTCGCCGCGAAGGACGACAATGGTGTCGACGTAATCGTCGCCGATGAGGGGCTCGGCCTCCAGGTGGAGCTGCACCGCTTCGTCCTTGGACTCCAGGGAGACGGCCCAGGTCAGCGAATCAAAGGC
>CAZLSH010000148.1:0-3026 GCA_964562095.1 uncultured Clostridia bacterium
ACCCGGTCTCCGGGATGACCATGATGACCCTGATCCTGAGCAGCCTGGTGCTGGTCGCCGCCGGTTTGACCGGCCAGTACGGCATGTACGCCGCCCTGCTCATCGGCGGCGTGGTCTGCACGGCGCTGTCCATGTCGGGAGGCTTTATCACCGACCTGAAGATCGGCTACTGGCTGGGTTCGACCCCGGTCCAGCAGCAGAAATTCAAGATGCTCGGTGTCCTGGTTTCCGCGCTGACCGTGGGGCTGGTCATCTTCCTGCTCAACCAGACCTACGGCTTTTCCGGTTCCGACGCCCTGGCGGCGCCGCAGGCCAACGCCATGGCCGCCCTGATCCAGCCGCTGATGAACCCCGGCGCCCAGGTGCCCTGGCTGCTGTACGGAGTCGGCATCCTGACCGCCCTGATCATGGAGTTCATCGGCGTGCCGCCGCTGGCCTTCGCCCTGGGCATGTACATCCCGCTGGAACTGAACACGCCGCTGGTCATCGGCGGCCTGATCGCCCACCTGGTCATGCGTTCCAGCCGGGACAAGGAATGGGCCAGCAAGCGCTATGAAAAGGGCATCCTGATCGCCTCGGGCTTCATCGCCGGCGGCGCCATCATCGGCGTGGTCAGCGCCATCCTGAAGTATTTCGACTTCGAGCGCTTCATCCACCTGGGCTGGGCCGACAAGGCCCAGGGCGAGCCTATCGCCCTGGTCATGTTCATCGTTCTTGCGCTGTACCTCTACTTCGATTCGCGCAGCGCCAAAAAGGAGGATTGATGGAAAGGGAAAAGATCGCCCAGGCCATCGAGATCCTGGGCGAGCTGGACATCGATCTCTGGATGGTCATCGACCGCGAGTCGGGGATCATCACCGACCCGATGATGGACTACGTCGTCGGTTGCCACGCCACCTGGCTCTCGTTCTTCCTGTTCAGCCGGACGGGGGAGAAGCATGCCGTCGTCGGCAACCTCGACGTGGAGACCTTCCGCCGCTCCGGGCTCTTTGACACCGTCTCCGCCTACAAGGGCAGCCCGCGGGACGACCTGCTGCGCCTGCTGCGCCGGCTCGACCCGCGCCGGATCGTCATCGACTATTCCCCCGATTGCGCCGCCGCCGACGGCCTGACCCACGGCAACTACCTGAAACTTCTGGAACTGCTGCAGGGCACCGATTTCCCTTCGCGCCTGGGCCCGGCCGAAGAGGTGATCTCCAGGCTGCGCGGCCGCAAGTCCGCCGAGGAACTGCGCCGCATGCGGGAGGCCTGCCGGGCCACCCTCGACATCTACGGCAAGGTGGGCAAGGCCGTGCGGCCGGGCATGAGCGAAAAAGAGCTCGCGGCCTGGATCACGGCTCGGCGGGAGAAACTGGGGCTGCCATCGGCCTGGGATGTCGACAGCTGCCCGGCCGTTTTCAGCGGGCCGCAGGAGATCGGCGCCCACTCGGCGCCCACGGGCAACGTGCTGCGCCCCGGGCACATCTTCAACATCGATTTCGGCGTGCGGGTCGAACAATACTGTTCTGACCTGCAGCGCACCTGGTATATCCTGCGCCCGGGCGAGAAAAAGGCGCCGCCCGAGGTCCAGCGCGGATTTGACGTCCTCCTGGAGTCGATCCAACTGGCTTTCGCGGCCATCCGGCCGGGGGCGCGCGGCCTCGACATCGACACCGTTGCCCGCGGCCATATCGTTTCCCGGGGCTACGATGAATATCCCCACGCCCTGGGCCATCAGGTGGGGCGCGTGGCCCACGACGGCGGCGCCCTGCTGGCCCCGGCCTGGGAGCGCTACGGCAACCTGCCCTTGATGCTTCTGGAAAAGGACCAGGTGTTCACCATCGAGCCGCGCATCTACATCAAGGACTTCGGGGTGGCCACGGTGGAGGAGATGGTCGTCGTCACCGCCGCCGGCGCCGAGTACCTTTCCCAGCCGCAGCTGGAGCTGTACCTGGTCAAGCCCAGGGGATGAAACCCATGGCCGGCGGCGGACCCCAATCCCTGCGGAAGCCCGAATGGCTGAAGGCGCGGCTGCCGGGCGGCGACGCCTTTTTCGCGCTGAAGAACAAGCTGCGCCAGCGCGAACTGCATACCATTTGCGAGAGCGCCCGCTGCCCCAACATCCATGAGTGCTGGAACGGCGCCCAGGCCACCTTCCTGATCATGGGTTCCGTCTGCAGCCGCAACTGCCGCTTCTGCGCCGTCGCCAGCGGTCCGCCCGAGCCGCTGGACCCGCAGGAAGGCCGCAAACTTTCCGAGATGGCCGCATGGCTGGGACTGCGCTATGCCGTCATCACCTCGGTGACCCGCGACGATCTCGCCGATAAGGGCAGCGGCCATTTCGCGGCGGTGGTCCGCACCCTGAAGCGCGAGCGGCCGCGGCTGGGGATCGAGGCGCTGGTTCCCGATTTTTCCGGGCACGCCGAACTGCTGGATGCCGTTCTCGATGCCGGCGTGGACGTGCTGGCCCACAATATCGAAACGGTCCCCGCCCTGTACGCCAAGGTCAACCGCCGCCCGGCCGCCTTTGCCGATTCGCTGCGCATTCTGCAGCGCGGCAAGGAGCGGGGCTGGATCACCAAGAGCGGCCTGATGGTCGGGCTGGGCGAGACCCAAGCCGAGATCCTCGACCTGCTGGCCGCCCTGCGCGAGCGGCACGTCGACCTGCTGACCATCGGCCAGTACCTGCAGCCCGACCGGCGCAGCGTGCCGGTCGAGCGCTATGTTCCCCCCGCGGAGTTCGCCGAGCTGAAGCAGGCGGCCCTGGGGCTGGGTTTCCGGGAAGTGGAATCCGGACCGTTCGTCCGCAGTTCCTACCACGCCGAACAGATGTTCCAGGCGGTGAGCCGTGCGCTACCTCATATTCAGTGACATTCACAGCAATCTCGAGGCTTTCGAGAAGTTTCTCGGCCAGAAAAAGGCCAAGAACGTCGACCGGATCCTCTTCCTGGGCGACCTGGTCGGCTACGGCCCCGATCCCAACGGCGTGATCGGCCTGTTCCGCCAGCTGCCGCACCTGAAAGCGGTGCGCGGCAATCACGACAAGG
>CAZLSH010000149.1:0-2984 GCA_964562095.1 uncultured Clostridia bacterium
AACCGTAAACCGTCCACCGTAAACCGATAACAATGCATGGCAGTTCCCTTACGCCTTGCGCCCTACGCCTTACGCCAAGCCTTGCCTCGCAACATTTGTTTTTTTCAAACTGTTACGATATACTATGGGAAATGAATCCATACGCAATCTTCTTCCTGTCATGGCTGGTCCCGGGCCTGGGGCACCTGCTGCAGAAGCGCTTCCTGAGGGCCGCGGTCTTCTTCACCGGCGTCGCGGCGCTGCTGGTCATGGGCATCCTGATGAAGGGGAAATTCTACGGCACCGGGGTCATGCATCCCCTGCTGCTGCTGGGCTTCGTCGCCGACCTGGGCAACGGCCTGTTCTTCTTCCTCATCCGCTTCCTGCACCTGGCCGCCGGCGACGTCAAGGCCGCGACCTTCCACTACGGCACCGCCTACATGGCCGCGGCCGGCCTGCTCAACTACCTGGTGGCGCTGAACGCCTTCGATATCGCCAAGGGGAGAAAAGAGTGATCTTCAAGAGCCACATGATCTCCATGCTGATCTTCGCCCTGGTGGTCGCCGTCATGCTGGCCTTTATCCGCCACAGCGACCTGCGCCAGGTCCGGCGCTACGCGCTGAAGCTGTTCCTGTACATGGCCGGCGGCGTCGTCGTTTTCAGCTGGCTGATGCATTTCCTGTAAGCTTTTCCGTGACCCGCCGCCGCATCCTGTTCGCCGCCTTTTCCCTGCTCGTTTACGCCGGAATCTTTTACCTGTCCACACTGCCGCCCTCGAAGCTGCCTTCGGGCATCCCCGACGTCATTCCCCATGCCGGCGCATACGCGCTGCTGGCCTTTTTCCTGGTCCAGGCCTTCCCCGCCCCGCGCCGGCGCCCCGCCCTGGCGGCCGCCTTCCTGCTGGCGCTGCTGCTGGGGCTGCTCGACGAGGTCCACCAGCTGGCCACGCCCGGCAGGGTGTTTTCCTGGCTGGACATGCTGTACGACGCGGCGGGAGCGGCGGCGGGGCTGGCGGGGTTTGCATGGCTCGCCAGGAGAAGGGAAGTGATGCGTGATAAGTGATGCGTGATGAGAAAGAAAAAGAAAGTGCCTTTCTCCTTCTCATCACTCATCACGAATCTCTGAAAGCTCGTTCACTCATCACGAAGGCCAATTATTGCCTACTCTTTCTCATCACTTATCACGCATCACGCATCACGAAGGCCAGTTATTGCCGACTCTTTCGAATCACGACTCACGAATCACGAATCACGCATTACGCATCAGGAACGGTATTTGAGCTTGAATTTCTCGATCAGGTAGCGCAGCGAACGGTAATTGAGCTTCAGCCGCTGCGCCGTTCTCTTGACGTTGCCGCCGCTCTGCTCCAGGGCGCGGATGATGATGCGCTTGCTGAGCTCGTCGATGTACTGGTTGAAGTCGAGCGTCTCCGCCTCGAGCCTTTCCGCCCAGTCCTCGCCGGGCGCCGACGAGGCGTCCAGGTTGTAGATGACCTCGGGGGGCAGGGCGGCGGCGCTGAACACCGGGCCCTTTTCCAGGGCCACGCCGCGCTCGATGAAGTTCTCCAGTTCGCGCACGTTTCCCGGCCAGCGGTAGGCGGCGAAGCAGTCCATGACCTGTTTCTCGAACCCCGAGACGTTCTTGGCGAACTTCTGGTTGTAGCGTTGCAGGAAGTGCTGCATCAGGATGGGGATGTCGTCGCGGCGCTCGCGCAGCGGCGGCACCTGGATGGAGATCACGTTCAGGCGGTAGTACAGGTCGGAGCGGAAAGTCCCCCTTTCCATGCCCTCGATCAGGTCGCGGTTGGTGGCGGCGATGATGCGCACGTCGACGGCGATCTCGCGGTTGTCGCCCACGCGGCGGATGGCCTTCTCCTGGATGGCGCGCAGCAGCTTGACCTGCATCTTCTGCGACATCTCCGAGATCTCGTCCAGGAACAGCGTCCCCTTGCCGGCCGCCTCGAACAGGCCTTCCTTTTCCTGGTAGGCGTCGGTGAAGGCGCCCTTCTTATGGCCGAACAGCTCGCTCTCCAGCAGGTTCTCCGGCAGGGCGCCGCAGTTGATGGAGACGAAGCGCTGGCCGGAGCGCTGGCTCTGGGCATGGATGGCGCGGGCGATCAGCTCCTTGCCGGTGCCGCTCTCGCCGCTGATGAGCACCGTGGAATCGGTCTGGGCCACGGTGCGGATCACCTCGTAGATCTTGGTCATCTGCGGGTCGCCGCCGACGATGTCCTCGAACTTCTCGCGGTCGGACAGCTTCTGCTTCAGCTCGATGTTCTCCAGCTCGATGCTCTTCTTGTGCAGCGACTTGTCGATGATGATCTTCAGCTCCTCCAGGTTGAAGGGCTTCATGATGTAGTCCTCGGCGCCGAGCTTCATGGCCTCGATGGCGTCGTGGGTGGCGGCGTAGGCGGTGATCATGATCACCGGCAGCTCCGGGTCGTGGGTCTTGATCTTCTTGAGCAGCTCGATGCCGTTGAGGTCGGGCATGCGGATGTCGGAGATGACCAGGTCGTACTTGCGGCCCTTCAGCTTCTTCAGGGCCTCGGAGCCGCTCTGCGCCTCCTCCACCTGGTAGCCCTCCTTGCCCAGCACGAACGACAGCATGTTGCGCAGGCTCTGGTCGTCGTCGACCAGCAGGACGTTCAGCGCTTTGGGAAGCATATCACCACCTCGGTTCCCTGGTTCTTTTCCGACCGGATCTCCATGGCGAAGCCGTGCTCGTCGACGATGCGCTTGACGATGTTCATGCCCAGGCCGATGCCGAAGGCGAACTTGGAGTAGAAGGGGATGAAGATCTTCTCCAGCTCGGCGCGGTCCATGCCCACCCCGAAGTCGCGGATGGACAGGCAGGGCGCGCCCTGCTGCCGGAAAATGGCGATCTCGATGCCGCCCTTCTCCTGCTGCGCCTTGACGGCGTTGTTCAGCAGGTTCCACAGCAGCTGCTTGATCTTCTTGGCGTCGGCGCAGATCGTGTTGCCCGGATCGTATTTCTTGATGAAGCGC
>CAZLSH010000150.1:0-2973 GCA_964562095.1 uncultured Clostridia bacterium
GATTATTCCTTACTTTTGCCTTTTGCCCTTTGCCTTTTGCCTTTGCTCTCTGCCTCGATCTGAATCGCCAGCTCCTCGCCGGCGACCTCGATCCGGGCCCGGCCGCCGTCCTGGAGGCGGCCGAAAAGCACCTCGTCGACGAAGGGGTTCTTGATCTTGTCCTGGACCAGGCGCGCCACTTCGCGGGCGCCGAAGACTCGGGAATAGCCGCGCCGGGCCAGCCAGGCGACGGCGGCCGGGCTGACCCGCAGCGTCACGCCCTTTTCCTTCAGCTGGCGGACGAATTCGCCGATCATCCGGCGGACGATGCGCGCCACCAAGGCCTCGTCCAAATTGCGGAAAGTGATGACGGCATCCAGGCGGTTGCGGAACTCGGGGGAAAAGAGCCGTTCCACCGCCTGGGTGACCGTCCCGGAGAGCGGTTTGCCCTGAAAGCCCATGGCCGGGCGGCCCAGCTCCTTGGCGCCGGCGTTCGAGGTCATGATCAGCACGATATTGCGGAAATCGGCCTTGCGGCCGCTGTTATCGGTCAGCGTGGCATAGTCCATCACCTGCAGCAGGGTGTTGAAGATATCGGCGTGGGCCTTCTCGATCTCGTCCAGCAGCAGGACGGCGTAGGGCGACTTGCGCACCGCCTCGGTCAGCAGCCCGCCCTCCTCGTAGCCGACGTAGCCGGGAGGAGCGCCGACCAGACGCGACACGGTATGCTTCTCCTGGTATTCGCTCATGTCGAAACGCAGCAGCGGAACGCCCAGCACCTCGGCCAGCTGGCGGGCCAGCTCGGTCTTGCCCACTCCGGTCGGACCGACAAAAAGGAATTTGGCGACGGGCTTGTCGGGTTCACGGAATCCGGCCCGCGAGCGCTTGATCGCCCAGGAGACTTTTTCCACGGCCTCGTCCTGGCCGAAGATGCGCGACTTGAGTTCCCCTTCCAGCAGCCGCAGGTTGCGGTTCTCGGCGCTGGAAACGCTGCGGCGCGGCACCTTGGCGATGCGCGACACGATGCGCTCGATATCGTCGACCGAAATGACCGGCGCCTTGCCATTTTGCGGGGCGTTCATGCGCGCCAGCGCCCCGGCCTCGTCGATGACGTCAATGGCCTTGTCGGGCAGACAGCGGTCGTTGATGTGCTGGGCCGACAGCTCGGCGGCCGCCCGCAGCGCATCGTCGGCGTAGGTCACCCGGTGGTATTCCTCATAGCGCCGGCGCAGGCCCTGCAGGATCGCTGCGGTTTCCTCGGTGGAGGGCTCGGGGATCTCGATCTTCTGGAAGCGCCGCGACAGGGCGCGGTCCTTCTCGAAGTACTTTTTGTATTCTTCATGGGTGGTCGTGCCGATGCAGCGCAGCCTGCCCTGGGCCAACACCGGCTTGAGAATGTTGGCCGCATCCAGCGAACCGCCGGAAACGGCGCCGGCGCCGATGACGGCATGGATCTCGTCGATGAACAATATGGAGTTCCGTTCCTCCAGCAGCGCCGCCAGCACCTTTTTCAGGCGCTCTTCGAAGTCGCCGCGGTAGCGCGTGCCGGCCAGCAGCGCCCCCAGGTCCAGGGCGTAGATGCGGATGTCCTTCAGCGCCGACGGCACATGCCCCTGCACCACGAGCTGGGCCAGCCCCTCGCTGATGGCCGTCTTGCCGACGCCCGGGTCGCCGACGTGGATCGGGTTGTTCTTGAAGCGCCGGCACAGAACCTGTAGCGTGCGCTCCAGGATGTCGCCGCGGCCGATCAGCGGCTCGCATTCGCCGGCGCGCGCCTTGTCGGTGAGCTCGCGGGCATACAGGCGCAGGAATTCCCGGGGCGCTCCGGATCCCGCCCGCCGTTCCCGGTCGCCGCCGGGCTGGAGGGCCGGATCATTCGCAGGGCCGGGCGCACCCGCTTCCGTGCCCTCCTGGCCGACGGTACCCCCGCCGTGGGAAATGACGTTCAGCAGGGTGAAGCGGCTGACTCCCTCGCGCAGCAGCAGGTAGGCGGCGAACGACTCTTTTTCCTCAAGCAGGGAGGCGTAGACGTCGCCGAGCTCCAGGAACTTTTTTTCGGCGGCCAGCGAGTGGACGACGGCGTGTTCCATCAGGTCCTGGAAGCCGAGCGAAGGGATGGGATCGGCCTTGGCCGCCTTGGGCACCCGTTCCTGCAAATAAGTCTCCAGCTCCTTTTTCAGCAGTTCGACATTGGCTCCGCAGCGATCCATGATCCCGGCGCCGGCGGCGGAAAAAAGCGAGGCGTACAGGACATGCTCCGGGGTCAGGTATTCGTGTTTCCGCTTGCGGGCGTCGGCGAAGGCGACGGCGAGGACGCGGTTCAGCTCTTCATGGATCTCCATCTTGTCCATGGCGGCTTCAGGCCTCCTCAAAGATGCAGCGGAGGGGGAATTCCCGCTCGCGGGCCAGGGCGAGCACCTGGGAGACCTTGGTGCGGGCGATGTCGTAGCTGAAAACGCCGCAGACGCCGCTGCCGCGGCGGTGGACATCGAGCATGATCCTCCTGGCCTCGGGCGCCGGCTGATGAAAGACCCGGATCAGGACATCGACCACGAAATCCATGGTGGTATAGTGGTCGTTGAGCAGGACGACCCGGTACATGCGGGGCGGGCGCAGCTCGGTCCGCTCGTGGACCTGCTGTTCGGTGCCGCTGCCAGTGATGAGTCCGTCTTGTTTTTCCATAAAGCGAGAGTTCCCTTGATTTCATTGTAGCGCAGCCGCCGGCCGGGTGTCAATGCATGGCCGCAGTACATCAGTGTCAGTGACAGTGTCAGTGTCAGCAAGAAACTTGAGTAATCGGTTTACGGTAGACGGTCAGAAAACTGCAATACGAAGACTTAAATTCCAAATCACAAATTCCAAATAACAAACAATACCCAAATTCCAAATTCCAATTTTCAAAACTAAAGCTCCTTATAATTTCATTTTCTTCGTTTTGGTCGAGATATTGTCAAATGTTGTGTACGAGGGATGATGTTTGTCATGCCGCATGCA
>CAZLSH010000151.1:0-2790 GCA_964562095.1 uncultured Clostridia bacterium
CAGCCCTACGAGATCCGCACCAAAGGAGAGTAATATGGCACCGCACGCACACCCGGGCCGTCTGGCGTTCCTGCTGGCCGCTCTGCTCTCTCTGCAGGGCTGCCTGACCACCACCTCCAGCGTGCGCCAGGCGCGGGAACTTTTCAAATCCGGCGATTTCGACCGCGCCCGCGAGATCCTGCTGCGCGAAGCCGCCGCCAACCCGCGCAACAACGAGGTCAAGACGCTCCTGTTCCGCGCCCAGCTGAGCAGCTACCAGTATCACCTGCACCTGGCCCGCGTCAAGCGCCGCGCCGACGACCGTGAGGCGGCGCTGCAGGAGTACCGCCAGGCCCTGGCGGTCTTTGCCAACAACAGCGAGCTGCAGGCGGAGTTCGACGCCTGGGCCAACCCCAAGAAGCCCGCCGCCAGGGAGAAGTCCGCCGTGAACGTCGTGCCGCCCGTGCAGTTGAAGGTGCGCGCCGACGAGAAGGTCAGCCTGAGCCTGAAGAACACCCCGATCACCAACATCTTCAAGAGCCTGGGCCGGACCTTCCACGTCAATTTCATTTTCGACAAGGACTTCCGCGATTTCCTGCACAGCCTGGAGATCGAGAACTCGGGTTTCTATGAGATCCTGCGCGTCCTGTGCCTGGTCTCCGCCACCCAATACCGCGTGCTCGATCCGGTGACCGTCATCGTCTACCCCGACATCTTCGCCAAAAAAAAGGCTTTCGACCTGCGCGGCATCAAGACGTTCTACCTGTCCGACATCAAGGCCGAGGACGCCCGCAAGATCGTGCAGACGGTCTTCCGCGACGAGCAGCTGCTGATCCAGGAGGACGCCAACCTCAACGCCCTGATCATCCGCGGCGACTTCCAGTCGCTGGCCGACGTCGAGAACTTCCTGGGCCGCATTGACAAGGGCAAGAGCGAGGTCGAGATCCACATCGAGATCCTGGAGATCAACCGCAGCCTGATCAACAAGCTGGGGGCGGACTTCGGCAGCGGCATCGTCGGCGTCGCCGCCGGCATCGCCGGCGCCGAGGGCGACATCAGCAAGACGCTGAACGTCAATGACCTCGAAGGCACCAATTTTTTCCTGACCCTGCCCACCGCCGCCCTGAATTTTCTGGAGTCCAACAGCAACAACAAGATCCTGGCCAAGCCCAACCTGCGCGGCATTGACGGCGAGGAGATCTCCTTCATGGTCGGCGACGAGGTGCCCATCCCCGAGACCCAGTTCCAGGCCATCGCCGCCGGCGGCATCAATTCCTCGCCGGTGACCACCTACCGCTACCGCAACGTCGGCGTGGAGATCAAGATCACCCCCTTCATCCACCAGAACAACGAGGTCACCCTGAAAACCAAGCTGACGATCAACTTCATTTCCTCCGGAGCGTCCTCGTCGTTTCCCACCTTCGGCAAGCGCGAGATCGAGAACAAGATCCGCCTCAAGGAGGGCGAGACCAACATCATCGGCGGCCTGATCCGCGATGACGTGCGCGGATCGCTGAACGGCATCCCGGCCCTGGCCAGGATCCCCCTGCTGGGCAAGCTGTTCGGCAACTCGGAGAAGAACATCAGCCAGACCGACCTGATCTTCTCCATCACCCCCAAGATCATCCGCCGTACTCCGATCAGCGCCGATGACAACCGCCCCATCTGGAGCGGCGGCCAGGATTCTTCCTCCCCCGGAGCGGCAGCCGGCATGGAAGAGGAGGGAGCGGCGGCAGAGGAGCCCGGCGCAACGGAAGAGGGAGCGGGAACGGACCCGTCCGCGGCCGGCGACAACCGCGTATCCATCACCCCTCCCCAGGCCAGCCTGCCGGTCAATTCCGACGCCACCTTCGCCCTGCGCCTGCAGGCCGGGACGCCCATCGCCAGCCTGTCGCTCAGCGGCGGCATCAGCGGCGGACCCTGCGAGATCGTGGAGATGACCACCGATTCCCTGAACGAAAAGGACGTGAAAATCCTGAAGGATTTCTCGGGGAACCGCTTCAACCTGGGGCTGTCGTTCACCGGCGACAGCCTGCAGGCCCTGGCCGCGGCGACCGTCCAGCTGAAGGTCCGCTTCACCGCCAAAGGCCGCTACATCCTGAGCATCCCCGACGTCGCCGCCTACGACGCCCGGCGCAAGCAGCTGCAGCTGGCCGGCGCCTCCTGCCTTATCGACGTCTATTGATCCGCGATCCAGACCGATCCCCCGGCGGGGATTTGATCCGGAGTTGACGGCGCCGGGAAACAGCGCCGTTCAGGTTGCGGGGCAAGGGGCCCGGAAACGGTGCCCCCCCGCAAAAGAAAAAACGGCCGGCGGCCGGATTACTTGACCCTGTCTTTCAATGCCTTGCCGGCCCTGAAGACGGGGACATTCTTGGCCTTGATGGATATCTTCTGCCCCGTTTTGGGGTTGATGCCGATCTTGGCTTTGCGGTGGGCGACGGCAAACGTGCCGAAGCCGACCAGGGTCACCTTGTTCTTCTTCTTCAGGCAGGTCGCCACGGAGTCCAGGAACGCATTGACCATTTTTTCCGTCTCGGACACTTTGAGGTTCGCATTTTCCGCAATCGCCTTGACCAGTTCGGTTTTGTTCATCTTTGCCTCCTGCGGAGGATTGTAAGGAGGCGGTTCGGGAAAGTCAAGCAAAATAAGGGGGTTTGTGAATTTTCTCACTCGAAACCCTTTGTACAAAAGGCTATCCGCGCCCTGTTCCCGGAAAATCCCTCCTGCCAGGCGGGAGACGGTCCCATCCGGCTCCCTGAATAAGTTCAGATACATATTGGACTCTTAGGTAACTCACGAAGTGAGTTC
>CAZLSH010000152.1:0-2760 GCA_964562095.1 uncultured Clostridia bacterium
GGGGATTGGGTCATTGGAATTTGGAGCTTGTTTGGGATTTGGGATTTGGTGCTTGGAATTTAATTCTTCACATGTCACGCATCACGAAGGGCCATTTCTTTTACTAACATACTGAGCGGCCGCTCCAGCCGGTGTGTCCTGAGCAGGCCGGAATCGCCCAGGATCGCGTCGCGCGGGCCGTCGGCCACGACTCGGCCGTGGTCCATGACCAAAATGCGGCCGCACAGCTCGTAGGCCAGGTCCATGTCATGGGTGGCGATGACCTTGGTCTGCGGCAGGGCGCGCACCCGCTCGATGAATTCGCGGCGGCCGGCCGGGTCGAGGCCCGCCGACGGCTCGTCGAAGGCCAGGAGCTCGGGCTCCATGACCAGCACCGCGGCCAGCGCCGCCCGCTTCTGCTCGCCCGGGCTCAGGCGCAGCGGCGAGGAGGCGCCGATCTCTTCCAGGTGGAAGCGCGCCATGATCTCCGCCACGCGCCGCCGCGCCTCGGCCTCGGGCCAGCAGCCGGCGCTGAGCGGGCCGAAGGCGATGTCCTCCTCGATGCTGGGCAGGAAGAGCTGCTGGCGCGGGTCCTGGAAGAGCAGCCCGACGCGGCGGCGGATCTCCTTCAGGTTGCCCCTGCGCACGTCCAGGCCGAGAATGCGCACCGTGCCCCGGCCGCGCAGCACGCCGTTGAAGTGCAGCATCAGCGTCGACTTGCCGGCGCCGTTGGGACCGACCAGGCCGACGCATTCGCCGTTGGCGACGGTCATGTCGATGGCGCTCAGGGCGGGCTGGCCGGGGCCGTAGGCGAAATCCAGGCGCCGGATGTCGATGGCTGCCGCGTCGTTCATCAACACACCGCGAATAGTGCGGCGGCCAGGGCGGTGAGCGCCAGGAAGGCCGCGTCGCGGGCACCGAAGGCCAGTCGCCGCCAACCGGGCAGCTCGCCGTGAAAACCGCGGCTGATCATGGCGTCATGGACATGGACGCCGCTCTCCAGCAGCCTTTCGAAAAACAGGGGCAGCACCCTGCCGCTGAGGCGCGCCCGGCGCAGCCGCGGCAGGGAAGCGATATTGCGCCCGGTCCAGGCGCGGCGCATTCCCTCCAGTTCCAGGCGCCACTGGCCTGCGAAGCGCAGGCCGATCGTCAGGACGACAATGGCGGAGCGAGGCAGCCCGGATTGGCGCAGGGCCTGCAGCAGGCGCCCGGGCCGCTCATCCAGGATGAACAGGGCCAGCGCCAGGAGCGACAGCGCCACCTTGGCAAAGATTAGCAGGCTCACCCGGGCCGGCGGCGTTCCGCCGGTGCCGGCGCGGAAAAAAGCGCTGATGGCAAGGAAAGCCAGCAGCGGGGCCGACAGCGCCAGCAGCCGCAGCCAGCGGTGCCCTGAGCGGCCGGCCAAAGGCAGCAGAAAAATGAGAAGCAGGGCGAGCAGGCCCAGGCGCGGGCCGGGCGGCCGCGGCGAGGGGATGAACAGCAGCGCCTGCACCGCCAGGAAAGCGACCAGCCTGGCGCGCGGGTCGATGGCGGCCAGCATTGTCCCTCAGGCCAGGGCCCAGGCAATGTACTGCCCGGGTTCGTCGGCGATCTCGCAGGAGCTGAACCCGGCCGTGGCCAGCAGCTTGGACAGCACGGGCTTTTCCGGCAGCCGGTCGCGGCGCACCGGTTCGCTGCTCTCGCCGTGCAGGCGGTCCAGGGCCTCGCGACCCAGCTGGTGGGCGATGACCAGCAGCCCGCCCGGCTTGAGCACGCGGCGGAATTCCTTCAGGGCCGCGCTGCGGTCGTCGAGATGGGGCAGCAGGGCCAGGGCGATGACCTTGTCGAAATCGCCGTCGGGCATGGGCAGGGAATGGGCGTCGCCGACGACGAATTCCACCCGGCCGTCCGTCTCCTTGCCGCGGGCGAGGTCGATCATGCCCGGGGCGAAGTCGAGTTCTACCAGGCTGCCCTCGGGGCCGATGGACGCGCAGATAAGCGGGATCAGGCGGCCGCTGCCGCAGCCGGCGTCCAGGACGCGGTCGCCGCGGCGCAGGCGGAAATGGACGGCGAAGCGCCGCAGCCGCTCCTGTTCCTCCGCGCTGGAGTGGCGCTCGTCCCAGGAGGAGGAGATGCCGGAAAAGAAGTCACTCTTGGTCATGGCGCCTCGCGATGCGCTCCTTGCGGGCGCGCAGGGGGGGGATGAGCCAGGGCAGGATCGCCAGCATCAGGGCCATTCCGGGCAGGCCTTGCGCCAGCGCCGCCCAGCCGAGCAGCCGCGGCGGCAGCTCCATGAACCCGGCCATGGCCCGGACCAGCACGAACAGCAGGGCGCGGTCGAGCAGCAGGACGAGCAGCAGCGCCAGCCAGTCGGGTAGGCGCAGCAGCCTTTGCAGAGGCCGGGGCAGGGCGGTGAAGATCAGCCCCTCGGCCGTCATGATCAAGGCGATGGGCGGGTAGAAGGGGGGCATGCCGGTGAGCAGGGCCGAAAGCAGCGGCGCGGCGACGCCGACGATCACGGCCAGCTCCGGCGCGACCAGGAACCCGGCCAGCGCCAGCGGGAAGAACATGGGCAGGAAAGCGCTGCCCAGGCCCAGGAGATGGAAGAAAACGGGAAGCACCAGGGCGGCCGACAGCAGCAGGCCGGCCAAAACGTAATCGAAACTGGGATGCTTCATTGCCGCCAGCGCAGGCCGATGGAGGCGTTGCGGCCGGGCATGGCGAAGGTGCCGGCGGACAGGAGCAAAGCCGCAACAAGGAGCAGGCAGACAACGGGTGAAAAACGGTTTTTCATGCGGCCCC
>CAZLSH010000153.1:0-2757 GCA_964562095.1 uncultured Clostridia bacterium
TGAAGAGCCGGGTGGTCGTCGGCCGCGACGGGGTCGTGGAGGCCGAGATTGACGCCCGGGACATCGTCATCCAGGGCAAAGTCACCGGCGACGTGCGCGGCAGCCAGCGCGTGGAGATCGTCCCGGCCGGCACCCTGCACGGCAACATTCACGCCCCGCGCGTGGTGATCGCCGACAGCGGTTTTTTCGAGGGCAGCATCGAGATGCGGCCCCGCGAAGATAAAGCGTCCGCGCCGCCTCAGGGCAGAGAAGCCGACCGGCAAGTAATGCCCTCCTGGTTCCTGCTGGTTGAGCCGGAACCGCTCCCGGCCGCCGAGAACATGGCCCGGGACGAGCATCTCTTCAACCTCTGCCATGAGAAGAAGCAGGGTTTCCTGCGCCTCTACGCCTGGGAAAAGCCCACTTTTTCCATCGGCGTCTCGCAGCGGGCGCAGCGGGCGCTGAACATCGATTTTCTCCGTGTCAACGGCTGCGAGTACGTGCGGCGCATCAGCGGCGGCAAGGCCGTTCTTCATCACCAGGAGATCACCTACGCCGTGGCCTCTTCCGAGGACCTGTTCTTCAAGGACAACGACCTGCTCCAGTCCTACATGCTGATCTCGCGCGTCCTGGTGCAGGCCATCCGTGCGCTGGGAGTCGACGCCGTCCTTTCCAAGGGCAGCGCCCCCGAGCTGTCGCGCAGCAGCAACCCCTGCTTTTCCTTCCCCACGCCGCACGAGATCGAGGTGGCCGGCAGGAAGATCGTCGGCTCGGCCCAGAAGCGCGACAAGCTGGCGCTGCTGCAGCACGGCTCCATCCCGCTGCGCATGGACTACGATCTGTATGCCGGCGGCGCCAATTTCCCCGCCGCGGCGCTGCGCACCAGCATGACCACCTGGGGCGACATCTCGGCCAGGGAACCGCGCGAGCTGAGGGAAGCCCTGGTGGACAGCTTCCGCGGCTTCTGCGGCGGCGACCTGGCGCCGCTGACGTTCAGCGCCGAGGACGAGCGGCGCATCGGCGAGCTCCGGGAAAAATACGCTTCCGATGCCTGGAACCTTTCTTTGTAGCCTGCTGCTGATCCTTTCTGCCCTGCCGGGCGCGGCATTTCCCGCCCGGCGTCACGAAATCCAGTTCCGGCGCAACGATTATTCCGGAATCGCAATCCCTTCCCGTTTGAGCGCCGCCGGCCTGTCCAAGGCCATCCTGCGCGTTTTCAGCGACGACGAAAAAAAAGGCGGCCTCTATTTCTCCAGCGGCCTGTTCCCGGTCGTGCGCCCGGCGCTGGCTTCCTGGCAGAAAGACTATGCCGACGGCACCGTCCCGCTCTGGGCCTGGATGGGGGCGCGCAAGTTCGCCTGGCTGGATGACGACGGCCTGCGGGACCGCGAGTGGACCGGCGACGGCAGCCGCGCCATCGCCAAGCTCGACCTGTTCAACCCGCAGGCGCGGGAACTGGTCGTCAGGCTGTTCGCCGCCCTGGCCCGCCAGGGCGTCCAGGGCATCCTGATCCAGGACGACCTGACCCTGCTGCGGGGGGAGGGCTTTTCCAGCTGGGGCCGGGCCAGCTTCACCCGCGCCAGCGGCCTGGACGCCGATCCGCAACGGATGCTGGAAAGGGGATCGGCCCACCAGAGCGCCTGGGAGGACCTGAAGGCCGCGCGCGTCGGCGAAACCCTGAAACAGATCGTCGGCGCCTGCGCGGCCGCCCGGCCGGGCATCGAGATCGGTCTCAACGTCCACTACGAGGCGCCGCTGACGCCGGAGCGGGCGCGCGCCTGGTACGCCTTCGACATCGACCTTGCCAATGCTTCCGGAGTCGACATTTTCTACCTCATGGCCTACCACCGCCAGATGAAGGCCGAGATGAAGCTGGATGAGAGCGGCAGCCGCTTCTACTTCCGGCGCATGCTGGAGGCGGCGCTGCGGCTCTGGGGGCCCAGGCTGGCGGTGAAGCTGCAGGTGCGCGACTGGAAGAGCAGCGAGCCCATCCCGCTCGACGAGCTCAAAGCGTATTACGACCTGATCCCCGCCGGCGTGGAGCGCGTCTGCTTCGCCGCGGCCGATCCGGAGGACCTGGAGCTGGTTGCGCAGGTCATTCAGAGATCAGAACAGAGGCCAGATGACAGAAGTCAGAGGTCAGACGACAGAGGTCGGATGTCAGCAGCAAATGGCATTCCTTGAATCGCCATCATTGTTTCGTCCACTGCCTGATGGCTATCCGGGATCTGTCATCTGTCGTCTGTAATCTGTCGTCTGACTTCTGTCATGAGGGCAGAGAGAACGAGAAATGGCTTTCCACCCTGTCTTCACTTTGTCTTCTCTATCTTCCCTCATTCTTCCCTTTCTCTTCCCTGATCGCGCTATTGCATTTTATTTCTGAACAAAGGTACAATGTCTTTCAGTGAATGCCCCTGATCAAGGAGGAAAAATGCAGAAAAAGAACAATGGCTATAACAGAAGAGATTTTTTAGCTACGGTCGGCAGCGTGGCTGCGGCCGGACTGCTGGGAAATGCGGGTCTGCCGTTGAATGCCCAGGATAATCCCGATCCGAAAAAGGGTTCCCAAGAGGGCAGGCAACCCATCACCCGCGTGCTGGGCAGGACCGGCCTCCGCGTCCCCATCGTCTCCATGGGGGTGATGAACGCCGACAACCCGGCGCTGGTCCGGCGCTCGTTCGAGATGGGCATCCGCCATTTCGACACCGCCTGGGGCTACCAGAAGGGGCGCAACGAGGAGATGGTCGGCAGCGTGCTCAAGGAGCTGAAGGCGCGCGA
>CAZLSH010000154.1:0-2731 GCA_964562095.1 uncultured Clostridia bacterium
ACGGCAGCGGCGAACTCGATCGCCACATCGTCAGCTCGCTTGGTGTTGCCCTGACCGACGACTTCATCGCCGCGATGAAGGAAGGCAAGGTCGTACCGGGCCTGTCCGAGACGACGGACGCGCGCGGCGAATGCGCGATGGACTGGATCCGTTTCGCGTGCTTCGCGCGCTACTACGTCATGCTCGAGGGCACGCGCCGCGATCATCTTCGCGAGATGCTGCGCGACGGCAAGCACGGCTCGGGCCTCCTGCTGGTGTATACCCCGCATACCACCGCCGCCGTGACCATCAACGAGAACGCCGACCCGGCGGTGCCCCATGACATCGGCGAGTTCCTCAAGCGCCTGGCGCCCCAGCAGGACTATTTCCGGCACGGCGAGGGCAACTCGCCGGCGCACATCATGTCCAGCCTGGTGGGCGCCTCCGAGACCCTGCTGGTGAACAACGGCGACCCGATCCTCGGCTCCTGGCAGGGGATTTTTTTCTGCGAGTTCGACGGCCCGCGCCAGCGGCGGGTCTTCCTGAAGTTCATCGGCGGCTGAACCCCGGCCATGAGCGGACCAGGCGATCGCCCACCTCCCCGGCAGCGGCGCCGGTGGCTGCTCCTGCTGCTGCTGCCGGCCGTCGTCTCGCTGCTGCTGCACGCGGTCCGCTTCAGCCGCGCCAGGGAGGCCGCGGAGATGAAACGAAGCTATCTCCAGCTGGTGCGCGAACAACCGGTCGCGGCGACCAAGGAGCGGCGCGCCCGCTTCCATCAGCTCCGCTATTTTCTCGGTTATCCCACGGCCGTTTCTTATGCCGTCGCCGATTTTGCCCGTCGGCTGGACGCCATCGCGTCTCCCCTGCGGCCGGTCTCCGTCCGCATCGATCCCGGGCTGCACGACCTGAGCTTCGAGCTGGCGGTCGGCGCGGATGCCGCCGCGCGGCGTGAATTCGCCGCTTTCCTGGAACGGCTGGCGCAGGCGACCGCGGCGTTCGATCTCACGTCTTCGCCGGGGCCCGCCTCCGGGGGCGGACCGCCCCTGTGGCTTGTCCGCGGCCGGGTGGAGCTGCAGCCGTGAGCTGGGGAAAACTGGCGCGCTTCCTGCTCCATGCCCTGGCGGCTTTCTCCGTCGCGGCCGCCTTCGTCGTCCTGGACTGGCACCCGACCGTCAGGGAACTCGGCCGCCTGCGCCGCGAGCGCGGCGACTGGGAACGGAAGATCAGGGATTACGGCGCCATGGCCGCCGACCTCGAATTCCCCGACGCGGCAGAGAATGAGCGCCTGGCGCAGATGGACTCCCGGGTCCTCCAGGCGCTGCCGCTGCTGGACGATGACGCCCGCTGGCAGGCCGTGGCCCTGACCGGCCTGCAGCAGCGGGTGCTCCTGGACGGCATCCCCCATGCCCGTTTCCTGTCCGGAGATACGATCTATGCGCCCGAACTGGGAAGCGCCGGCCCGGGACGGGGGGATCCCCTCGCCGGCTGGATCGGCAGCCAATACGCCGCCATCCAGGAGGGTTTTTCGCGGGCTCAGGACCCGCGACGTTCTTACTGGCGCGGCCTGCTCAACGGGCTGCCCTCGCGCCGCGGCCTGCACGCGAACCGTTCCGTCTGCGTCGTCGCCATGGCGCCGCTGCCGGCGTTGCTGAGCTTCATCCATCATGTCTCGTGGCAGGAGAGCCGGCTGGAGATCGTCCGCCTGCATGTGGAGCCGGATCTTCCCCATTCGCGGGCCTGGCTGGTCTGCCGCGTCAGCGGCTGGCTGCGCAACGGCGCCCTTCCGCCCCTGGAAAATGGGCAAGGCGAGGGCCTGCGCATCGACCTGGATTCGCCCCTGCTGCTGCGGCGAGTCGAACCGCCTCCCCCCCGGGGCAGCGGGATGAGGGATCTGCCTGCTGATGGCAGCCCCTGGTGAAACCATGCGCGTCGTGGTGCAGAGGGTTGTCCGGGCTTCCGTCGGCGTCGGCGGCAGGGAGGTCGGCCGCATCGGCAGAGGATTGCTGTTGTTGACGGGCATCGAGAAGGGGGACGACGAGGGGGAAATCGCCTTCATGGCCGAGAAAATCCTTCATCTGCGGATTTTCCCGGATGCGGAGGGGAAGATGAACTTCGATGTCCGGCAGGCCGAAGGAGGGATCCTCTCCGTCTCGCAGTTCACCCTGGCGGCGCGCAACAAGAAAGGGCGGCGCCCCGACTTCACCAACGCCGAGGAGCCCGGCCGGGCCGAGGCGCTGATCTGCCGGTTCAATTCCCTGCTGGCCGCCTCCGTTCCGGTTGCGAGCGGGATCTTCGGCGCCATGATGGAAGTCGCTTCGGTCAACGATGGGCCGGTGACCATCATCCTGGAAAAAGCCAAGGACGATCTCGGCTGAATGCCAGGGGGTCAGAATTCAGGGGCGAGGAACGAGGGAAAGCAATCGGCGTAAGGCGCAGGGCGCAAGGTGAAAGAAAGGGATTATTAGGAATAAAATTCCAAATAACAAATTCCAAATCCCAAATAAATTCCAAATTCCAATGACCAAATCCCCTAGCGGGGACGTTGACCAAAACGAAGATCCAGAACTTGGCGATAAATCGAACAGTCAATAGAACTGCGTCACTGACACTGACACCTGCCTTGGTTTTTGTTTTGGAAATTGGAATTTGGCGCTTGGAATTTATTTGGAATTTGGTGCTTGGGATTTGGAATTTAAGTCTTCGTATTAATTTTTCTGACCGTCTATCGTAAACCGTCTACCGTCAACCGATT
>CAZLSH010000155.1:0-2728 GCA_964562095.1 uncultured Clostridia bacterium
GAAATCGATGAATAACTCGCCCGGAGCTTGATAAAAGGGGCTCGACAAGGAAACAAGAAAAGGAAGGGGAAAAAGATAAATCCTGGAATAGCCGAGACTTTATATGATAAAAAGCATTTTCATATTCGATGCGCAATGGACGGGACATGAAATGACTTTACTTTCAGCAGAATGAATTGTCAATGTCTAAAATCGAGACCTGACCCCAATGGCTTCCCCCAATGGCTTCTTTTTCTACGCTCCGGCCTTGGCGCGATTGTGGTATGATGTCCCAGGCGGGGAGACCCCGCGAATTTTGAGGAGGAACCCTCCGATGAAAAAAACAGCACTGCTTGCTTTGGCCGTCATCCTGGCCTCGGCGCCGTTGGCCGCCGCCAAGAAACCGTTCACCATCGATGACCTTTATCGGTTGAAGGGAGTGTCTGGACTGGCCCTGTCGACCGCCGGCGACCGGCTGGTTTTCGAGTTGTCGTCGTCCGATCTCAGGAAGGCCGAGCGCAACACCGACCTGTACGAGGTCCATCTGCCCTCGGGGACCGTGCGGCAGTTGACCACCGATCCGGGAGCGGAGAACTCGGCCTGCTGGTCGCAGGACGGCCGGACGCTCTATTTCGTGTCGAGCCGGAGCGGCTCGCCCCAGCTCTATGCGCTGCCCATGTCCGGAGGCGAGGCCAGGAAAATCACCGACTTCGCCCCGGGCATTTCCTCGCCGCTGCCGCTTCCCGGGGGCAAGGCCGTTATCTTTGCCGCCGCGGTCTACCCCGAATGCGGCACGGATGCCGCCTGCCACAAAAAACAGGCCGACAAGCTGGCCTCGGGCCCGGTCCAGGCTCACATGGCCGATTCCCTGCTCTACCGCCATTGGGCCTCGTACCGGGAATTCCAATACAGTCACCTCTTCCGCTGCGACCTGGGATCGGGCCAGGTGACCATGCTGACCGGGGGCAAGGACGATTTCCCGGCCTTCAACCATGGCAATGGCCGGGGCTTCGACGTCTCGCCCGACGGCCGGGAGGTCTGCGTGGTCCACAACCCCGACCCGCGCCTTGAGACCTCCACCAACAGCGACCTGGTCATCATCGCCGCCGATGGCAAGGGGGATCGCGTCGCCATCACCGCTGCCAACCGCGCCTTCGACGGCGACCCGCTCTATTCGCCCGACGGCCGCTGGATCGCCTACCGCACACAGACGACGCCTGGTTACGAGGCCGATTGTTTCCGCCTCGCCCTGTACGACCGGGCCAAGAAAACATCCCGCATCCTGAGCGCTGCGGTCGACAACTGGGTAGAGGACATGCGCTGGTCGTCGGATTCCAAGTCGATCTATTTCCTGGTTCCCGAGCGCGGCATCTACCCGATCTACCGGGTGGATATCGCCTCGGGGAGGATCACCAAGGTGCTGACGAGCAAGACCATCCGCGAGTTCGCCCTGCTGCCCCGCGCGGGCGGAGTGGTTTTCACCCGCTCGGCGGTCGGCGAGCCGATCGAGCTGTGGATGGCCAGTTTCGACGGCAAATCCCCCCGCCGCCTGACGACGTTCAATAGCGACCTGGAGAGCGAGGTCGATATCCGCACCGCCGAGGAAATGTGGGTCAAGGGGGCGAACGGCAGGGATGTCCAGGTCTTCGTGGTCAAGCCCCACGGATTCGCCGCGGGCAAAAAGTATCCGCTGATCCTCAACGTCCACGGAGGCCCGCAGATGATGTGGTCCGACGGCTTCCGCGGCGACTGGCAGGTCTACCCGGGCGCCGGCTACGTGGTGGCTTTCCCCAACCCCCACGGCTCGACCGGCTATGGCCAGGAGTTCACCGCCGCCATATCCCGGGACTGGAACGGCAAGGTGATGGAGGACATCGAAAAGGTCGCCGACCACCTGGCCGGGCTGCCCTACGTCGACGGCGAGCGCATGGGCGCCATGGGCTGGTCCTGGGGCGGCTATGCCATGATGTGGCTCGAGGGGGCCGGCACGCGCTTCAAGGCCCTGGCGGCGATGATGGGGGTTTACGACCTGTGCTCCATGCACGGCGCCACCGAGGAGCTCTGGTTCCCGCAGTGGGATTTGGGCGGTACCCCCTGGGCCAACGCCGAGGGCTACGAACGAATGAATCCTTCCTCGCGGGCGGCGAATTTCAAGACCCCCTGCCTGGTGATCACCGGCGAGCGGGACTTCCGCGTTCCCTACACCCAGAGCCTGCATTTCTTCACCGACCTGCAGTCGCTGGGCGTCCCCTCGCGCCTGATCGTCTTCAAGAACGACGGCCACTGGCCCGACAACCTGAAGTCGATGCCGGTTTATTACAATGCCCACCTCGAGTGGTTCCATCGCTTCCTGGGTGGCGGCAAGGCGCCCTATGACACCGAAAAAATGATCCGCAACACGACGTTTGACGAGGGAGTGAAAGAGTCTGAAGAAAGTGAAAAGTGAAAAGTGAAAGCGTCTGAAGAGAGTGATAGGAAAAGAGGGCAATAACCGAACTCAAGCAACTTGCTGATTCGGGGACAGATCTTTAATTCTTGACGTATTAACGAGGTCGAAAAAAGTCAAATCCTATTTCGATGTCCCGGGTCTGCCCCTCCCAGACCCTTTCACTTTTCACTATTCACTATTCACTGATCACTAATCACTGAGCACTGCTGCCAATGGAAACTCATCCAGCGCGGCGATGACGAAAACGGGCGCGAAGCCCTCGGGAACGGGCAGGCCCTTGGGGTTGACCCAGCAGAAATC
>CAZLSH010000156.1:0-344 GCA_964562095.1 uncultured Clostridia bacterium
CCATGACCATGTCCTCGCCGCCGTTCTCCACGATGATCTCCATCAGCTCGTCCTCGGAGATGGCCGACTGCGGCACCAGGATCACGCCCTTGCGCGTGAACATCCACGAGACGCAGCCCTGCTGCCCCAGGTTGCCGTTGTATTTCTCGAAGACGTGGCGCACCTCGGAGACGGTGCGGTTCTTGTTGTCGGTCATGGCGTCGGCGATGATGGCGACACCCCCCGGCCCGTAGCCCTCATAGGTCAGTTCCTCGTAGTTGACGCCATCCAGCTCTCCGGTACCGCGCTGGATGGCCTTCTTGATGTTGTCGCTGGGCATGTTGGCGGCCCGCGCGCCGTCGATG
>CAZLSH010000156.1:354-2728 GCA_964562095.1 uncultured Clostridia bacterium
CGATGGCGTGGCGCAGCCGCGAGTTGGAGTTGGGGTCGCCGCCGCCGGAGCGGGCGGCGATGGTCAGCTCGCGGATGAAGCGGGTGAACATCTTGCCGCGTTTGGCGTCGGTGGCCGCTTTTTTATGCTTGATCGAGCTCCATTTCGAATGTCCTGACATGCTTATCTCCTTATGATGATCGATTTTCCTTCTCGGGACAGAAACGTCCGCCGGAATTCAGCGCGGGCCAGTGCCAGCATCTCGTCCAGCCTGGCGTCGGGATACCCGGGGTCGTAATGGAACAGGTACAGGCGCTTGACCCCGCAGGCCGCGGCATTGCGCGCGGCCATGGCCACGGTGCTGTGGCCGAATCCCCGCCGCGGCCCCTTGGGCGATTCGCCGCTGCCGAAATAGTCCGCCGCGAAATACTGGGCGTCATGGACCAGCAGGTCGGCGCCGGCGGCCATTTCGCGAATGGGGCCGCTGAAGCCGTCGGGGCTTTCGACATCGGTGGCGTAGACCACCCGCCCGCCGGCGAAGCCGACGCGGTAGATGAGCACCCCCAGGAGCGGGTGCGAATCGTGCCGAGCGCAAGCCACCTCGAGGCCGGAGCCCAGGTCGATGACCTTGGCCGCTGGTTGGGCGGCCAGGGGCTCGAAGCGCAGCCGCGCCTTGATCCCCTGCAGCGTGATCGGCGAATAGGGAGGCAGAAAGAGCGCTTCCAGGGCCCGCCGCGAGTCATGGCCCCGGTGTTCGGGATAGTGCAGGACGATCTCCGCCCGCGGGTCGAACATGGGGGCGAAGAACGGCAGCCCCATGATGTGGTCGCTGTGCAGGTGGGTGAGGAAGATGTGGATGGGGCGGCGCGTCCCGCGCCGGGCGTTCAGAAGGCGTCCGGCCTGGATGATGCCGGTGCCGGCGTCCAGGATGACGGAGCGGCCGGCTGCCTGCAGCAGCAGCGAGGAAGTGTTGCCGCCGTAGCGCCGGGTCCCGTCGCCCGGCACCGGGTAGCTGCCGCGCACGCCGAAAAAGGTCAGGCTGAATCCGCCTTTCATAGGCCGAGGTCTTCCAGGACCTTGTACACGCAGAAATCGCCGCACATCGAGCAGGCAGCGGAACGGCTCGAGCGCCGCTCCCTGACCCGCTTGAATTTTTCCGGGTCGAGGGCCAGCTTTTCCTGGCCGGCCCAGTCGAGGCGCCGGCGGGCCAGAGCCATGTCGCGGTCCCATTCCAGGGCGCCGGGAAGCCCCTTGGCGATGTCGGCGACGTGGGCGGCGATGCGCGACGCCATGATGCCCTCGCGCACGTCCCCTTCGTCGGGCAGGCCGAGGTGCTCGGCCGGGGTGACATAGCAGAGGAAATCGGCGCCGGCGGCGCCGGCCAGGGCGCTGCCGATGGCGGCGGTGACATGGTCGTAGCCGGGGGCGATGTCGGTGACCACCGGGCCCAGGACATAGAAGGGGGCCCCGGCGCAGACCTCCTTCTGCAGGCGCATGTTCATCTCCACCTGCGGCAGCGGCAGGTGCCCCGGGCCCTCGACCATGACCTGCACGCCGGCGCGGCGCGCGCGCTGCACCAGTTCGCCCAGCGTCAGCAGCTCCTCCAGCTGGGCCCAGTCGCTGCCGTCGGCGAGGGCGCCCGGCCGCAGCCCGTCGCCCAGGGAGAGGGTGACGTCGAACTCGCGGGCGACGGCCAGCAGCTCATCGAAGTTTTCGAAAAAAGGATTCTCGCGGTCGTTGTGCAGCATCCAGGCGGTCAGCATGGAGCCGCCGCGGGAGACGATCCCGGCCAAACGCGGCTTTTTCCTCAGCTTGTCGATGGCCCTGAGGGTCAACCCGGCGTGGACGGTCATGAAGTCGACGCCGTCCTCGGCCTGGCGGCGCACGTACTCGAACATGCGCTCCGGAGCCAGCGAGACGAAGGGCGTCCCCTGGCGCGGGGCGTCGACCATCATCTCGTAGACCGGGACGTTGCCGAAGGGGATGGTGGCCCGGGCCAGCAGGGCGCGGCGGATGGCCGTGACGTCGCCGCCGGTGCTCAGGTCCATGACCGCGTCGCAGCCGCAATCCAGGACGGCCTGCAGCTTGCGCTGCTCGTCCCCCAGCCCGGAGAAATCGCTGGACGTGCCGATGTTGGCGTTGACCTTGGTCTTCAGCCCCTTGCCGATGCCGATCGGGCGCAGATTCCCGTGGTTGCGGTTGGCGGGGATGACGACCACGCCGGCGGCGATGGCGGCAGCCAGCGCGGCGTCTTCCAGGTGTTCGCTGGCGGCCACCGTTTTCATCTCCGCGGTGATCTCGCCGGCGCGGGCGTATTCGAGCTGCGTCATCTTTCCTCGCGGTTCAGTTTATCCTATTTTTTCGCCTAAATCAAGAGAAAGCGGCCCGCGGCACG
>CAZLSH010000157.1:0-2712 GCA_964562095.1 uncultured Clostridia bacterium
GTCGGCCAGCATGTCCGGTGAGACGGATACCGGGCGCGTTTCTTCCTTTTCCAGGACTTTTTTCCCACCGCCGTCGCTGACGCTCACCGCCAGCTTGAGCTGGGTCCGGTAGGCGCCGCTCTTTTCGTCCAGGACCAGGTTGGTCACCCGGTAGGGGACCGCGATGGCCAGCACGGCGCTGCCCGGGGCCGTTGCCCGGACGGTCAGGGTGAAGTCGAAAATGCGGGCGTTGCGCTCGATGCCCTTGGGCTTCAACTGCATCTGGGCGACGTTGATCATGCTCATGCGGCGGGCGCTGGTCGGATCGAGCTTGTACATGCCCTCGCGCTCATAGTCGACGAAAATGATGGGGAACATGCCGTAGAGCCAGATCTCCACCGGCGGCTCGTAGAAGCTGTAGCCGGTGGGATAGGTGTCGCGGCGGTCGGGCTCGCCCAGCAGGATGAGGATGCGGCCGCGGTCGCTCAGCCAGCCGGGGCTGCCCTCGCGGAACAGGCGGTTGGCCTCGTCGATGCGGCGGTAATACTCGTCGCGGAACTCGTTCTCCCCGGTCGAGGGATCGGGGTCGCGCACCTTCCAGAATTCGTCGATGAACTGCGCGCGCTCCGCGGGCGGAGTGCTCTTGAACAGCTTGCGTTCCTTCTGGGTGATGACGTAGCGCGCCTCGGAGAGGAACTGCTGGTCGTCGGGCGACAAGCCGCGCACCGTTTTGCCCCGGGTCGCGCAGCCGGCCAGGGAGAGCAGCAGCAGGGCCGCGCCGGCCAGCTGCCGGGCGCTGCGCCGCGAACGGGGCGCCGCCGGGAAGGTGGATCGTTTCGAATTCATATGATTTCGTCGATTTCTCATGCCATATTTTAACATGTTTCAATTTTTTCTGCAAAGGGTTACAATGATGCCCATGAAAAAACGCTTGCTGGTCCTGTGGCTGGCCGCCTGCGCCGCGCTGCCGGCGTTTACCGCCGATTTTATCGAAGATGCCGTCCGCGCCAAGGACTGGCCTGCCCTGGCGGCGCGTTTCACCGACGATTCGCACCGCCAGCTGGCCGACTATTTCCAGGAATGCCAGGAGGTCGGCTTCACCCTGCTGCGGCCGGACAACCTGATGTTCTTCGCCCGCTTCCGCGATTTCGCCGAGATCGGCGAATTGTCCTTCGAGTCGGCGGATGGCCGCTACCGCCGCCTGGCGCTGAAACGGACCATCAAACCCCTGTATTTCATCCGTTCCTTTTCCCGCTACGCCGTCGCCGACCGCCGCCTGCGCATGGGCGACGCCGAGATCCATTTCCGGAAAGGCTTTCTCTACCGCGCTCTGCCCATGGGCAACGTGTTCCTGTTCAGCGGCGAATGGGAGTTCCGCATCCGTCCCGGTTCCGAGGAGGAGCGGCGGACGCTGCAGGAGCTGGAGCGCAGCGATACGCTGGTCCGCGAAGCCCGCGCCGGCGTCTTCGTCGTCAGCCGCCCTGACGAGCTGCTGGCGGAGCTCCCCCAGGAGGAAGCCAGCGCCGCCCCGGCGGATGAGGAGGCCCGGGCCCTGTACACGGTATTCCAGGAGCGCTGGGGCATGCCCGTTGCGCCGGTCGACGACCTGTGGTTTTTCCCCTTCGCCGCCGATTTCAACGGCGCCCTCTTTTTCCACAAGCCGGGCCGCTCCCAATTCCGCTATATTTTCAACAGCGGCATCTCGCCCGACACCAGCCTGGTGCTGATGCCGGAAGGCAAGTTTTACCTGAATTACAATGCCGTCAAGGGGCTCAAGTTCAGCCAGCAGGGGGTCGACGAGCTGGACAACCTGCAGCTGAACCTGTTCCTCAACCCCCAGGCCGGCTTCATGTCGGCGACCTCGGTCCTCAACTTCAAGGAGCCGTCGAGCGTCAAGACGGTCAACCTCCACCCCGGGCTGATGGTCAAGGGCTTCGGAAGGTCGCTGCAGCACGAGCTGCAGCTGTTCCGCCGCGACGACACCTACTACCTGCTCGGCGAGGAGCTCAACAAGTTCAGTTTCTACTACGCCGGGGCCGTGGCCTCCGACAGCGAGGGCGACGACCTGGCCAAGGTCACGCCGCTGCGCGGACGCCATGGCAAGAAGATCGACCATTATTACGTGCTGGACCGCGGCCAGAACTTCTATCCCAACCCCGGCCAGCACTTCTTCAAGAACCGGCTGCAGGTGACGCTGCCCGCCCCCCTGGAGTGCCTGGCAACCGGCAGCCTGCGCTCGCGGCGCCGGCTGGGCGAGCACAACGAGTTCATCTACGAGAGCAAGGGCAGCAAGGGCGTTTCTCTGGTCTGCGGCGAGTTCGCCAAGCTGGCCACACTGAGCGGGCCGCTGCCGATCCACGTCTTCGGCGATCCGCGGCTCAGGCTCCGGGATTCCTATTCCGCTGCGGCGATCCAGGGCTACGCCGGATTCCTGCTGGAGAAATTCGGGCCGCTGGAGGTTCCGGAGTTGAACCTGCTGCTGCGGCGCTGGCATGATTACGGCGGCTGGAGCCACCAGGGCTTCGTGATCTTCAACCTGCTGGATTCCACCCTCATCGATGACGACGTGAGCGTGGTGCGCCGGCTGCGCGGCGACAGCCCGGTGGTGTTCGGCGACGTCAACCGCGACAACCTGGTCCACGAGCTGGCCCATCAATGGTGGGGCGGCGTCGTCTCCTGGAAGACCTACCAGGACCAGTGGCTCACCGAGGGGCTGGCGCAGTTCGCCACCCT
>CAZLSH010000158.1:0-2675 GCA_964562095.1 uncultured Clostridia bacterium
GGCCAGCGCCGACACCGCCAGCAGCGCCGCCAGGTCGCGCTCGTTGAGGCGCGTGCGCAGCAGCAGGTCCTCCAGGCCGGCGTAGCCGGGGCCGCGGCTCTCCACCAGCCGCTCCGCCAGCCGGGCGCCGACGCCCTTGACCGCCAGCAGCCCGGTGCGGATGCCTCCCTCCTCGGCGCGGAAGCCCGGGGCGCTGCGGTTGACGTCGGGGGGCAGGACGGCCAGCCCCCAGTCCTTGGCCTCGGCAATGTAGTCGGGCAGCGGGTAGTAGCCGCCGCCGGCATTGAGCAGGCGGCAGAAGAACTCCAGCGGCCGGTGCGTTTTCATCCAGGCCGACAGGAAGGCGGCATGGGCATAGGCCAGGCTGTGCGCCTGGCAGAAGGCGTAGAGCGAGAAATCGACGGCCAGCTTCCAGAACAGCTCCAGTTCGCCGGCGCTCCAGCCGTTCCTCGCCCCGCGCGCGAAAAAGTCCTGCCGCAGGGACTCGCCCTTTTTTTTCTTCAACTCGCGGCGCGCCTTCTCGGCCTCCTCCAGGCTCCAGCCGCTGACATGGTGCAGCAGCACCGAGATCTGCTCCTCGAAGATCAGGGCGCCGCGGCTGTGGGGGAACAGCTGGCCCAGCAGGGGGTGGGCGGGCGGCCGCCGCTCAATGTAGGCCGCCTTCATCCCCGACTTCGCCGGCCCGGGGCGGATGATGGCCACGGCGATGCCCAGCTCCTCCAGGCTGGAGGGTTTCGCCCGCAACAGGTTCTCCCTGGCCAGCGGGCTTTCCAGCTGGAAGCAGCCCTTGGTGCGCGCCGCCTGGATGGTTTTCCAGGCAAGGGCATCGCCCGCGTCGGCGGCAGCGAAGTCGCCGTCGAGCCCAAGCGGCGCGATGACCTCGAAGCCGCGCACACCCAGCAGGTCCAGCTTGAAGATGCGCAGGCGTTCGACCGTGTCCTTGTCCCAGGCGATCTGCGGGAAGCCTTCGGGCGAGCGCGTCAGCGGCAGGGCGCGCTCAATGGCGCCGGCGGCGAAGACCACGCCGCCCACGTGCAGCGACAGCTCGTGGAACACGCCGTCGAGCCGGGCGGCCGCCTCGAAAAGCGGTGCCTGGGTCCCCTTTCCCCGGCCCTCCAGTTCCTGCGGCGCCGCGAACAGGGGCAGGGGCCTGGCCAGGGCGCGGGCCTCGTCGGGGTTGCAGCCGAAGGCGCGGGCCGTTTCGTAGAGGGCCGAGCGGGCGCCGAAGAACTTGTGGCTGGAGACGAACGCCGCCCGGCCGCGCCAGCGCGCGAACAGCCAGCGGAACACCTCGGGGCGCCGCGACGAGTCGATGTCGACGTCGATGTCGGGCAGGTCGTCGCGCCGGCTGTTGACAAAGCGCTCGAACAGCAGCCCGTGCCGCAGCGGGTCGACCGGCGACATGCCCAGCAGGAAAAGGACATAGGAGGCGCCGCCCGAGCCGCGCAGGCTGAAGAAGATGCGCTGCCGTCGGCAGTAAGCGGCGATCTCGCCGGCGATCAGGAAATAGGCCGCCGCCCCGGTGGCGCGGATCACCTGCAGTTCCTGCAGCGCCCGCTCGCGCTCGGCGCGCCCGGCGTTGCGCTCGTCCAGCTTTTGCCGCGCCAGCGCCTCCAGTTCGCTGCCGCCTTCGGGGAACAACTCGTCCAGCTCCGCAAAGGCGAAGGCGACGCGCCCGGCCAGGCACAGGGTGTTGGCCATAGCCCTCCGGCCATCCTCCCCGAAGCGGCGGGCAACGGCGGTGCCCGGCAGCAGGCCGTTCAAGGCGGTATCCGCCTGGAACGCTTCGGGCAGGGGCTGGTGCTGGAAGACGGCCCGGGCCACGGCGTATTTCCGCGCGTCGCCGGTCCAACGCAGCGCCTGCGCCCAGGCCAGTGGAACGCCGGCGGCCGCCGCCAGGTCGCGCAGCCATTGGCCGCTCCCCCATTCCAGGCCCAGGTAGAAGCTCTCCCTGCCGACCTTCGCCTGCAGCCGGCGCACGAGCTCCTCGTCGGGCCGCGCCGGCAGGAAGACCGCCTGCAAACCGGGCAGCCTGGCGGGCAGGGCGCGGCGGTTCAGGCAGGAGACCAGGGAGAGGTAGCCCGCCGGCGACGCCGGGAACAGCAGCAGGCTCCCCTTTTCCGGCAGCCGGACCTCGGTGCCCAGCAGCGGCTTCAGGCCGCGGGCGTCCGCCTCCGTCTTGAACTTCTCCCAACCGATCAGCGACATGGGGTCGCAGACGGGAAGGTACGGCACCTTGGCTTTCTGCATGAGGTCGCCGAGGGAGGCGGGATCGACGACGCCTTCGCCCTGGGAGAAGACGGAATAAACACGCAGGGGGACGTAATTCATGTTCTGTGGCAAGAAAGACGATGTTCGACGTTCGACGTTCGAAGTTCGATGTTGAAGAAAGAAGGCAAAAGGCAAAAGTAAAAAGTGAAGAAAACCCGCTCGAAAACAGGATTTTGATTTTTCTGCCGATGGTTGTTCGCCCGATTTTTTCTTTTCTTCACTTTTGCCTTTTTACTTTTGCCTTTTGCCTTTGTTTCTATTTGGTTAAGGAGGCCGTCTTCAGGACCATGCCTTCTCTTTCGACCGGATAAAGCTCCTCCAGCAGCAGCGACCGCGCGTTGCGCAGGGAGGAGAAGCCGAAGCGCTCCTTGACGGCGCCGATGGCGGCGGTCATCTTCTCGTCG
>CAZLSH010000159.1:0-2578 GCA_964562095.1 uncultured Clostridia bacterium
TGGAATTTGTTATTTATTTGGAATTTGGTGCTTGGGATTTGGAATTTAAGTCCTACCAATGCTTTTTTTCACCTTGCGCCATGTGCCGTCTGCCAAATTCGTCTTTTCTCTAACATCGAACTTCGAACATCGAACTTCGAACCTCGACTATGCTCTCCCGTGCTATAATCCATCCATGCTGAAGATCGGCTCCCTCGTTCTCGAACAGCCCACCATCCTGGCCCCCATGGCCGGGCTGACCGACCGCGTCCTGCGCCAGCTCATGGACGAGATCGGCGGCTGCGGCGCCATGGTCTCGGAGATGATCGCCGCCGAGGGTCTGCGCCGGCGCAACCGCCGCACCCTGGAGATGATCGCCGGGTTTCCCACGCGGGCGCCGCAGTTCATCCAGCTTTTCGGCGCCGTCCCCGAAGCACTGGCCGATGCCGCGGCCATCGTCGCCGCCGAGACCGGCTACGCCGGCATCGACATCAACATGGGCTGCCCGGTGCCCAAGGTGGTGCGCTCGGGCGCCGGCTCGGGGCTGCTGCAGGACCTGCCGCGCCTGGGAGCGGTGGTGGCGGCCGTGCGCCGGGCCACCGTGCTGCCGCTGACGGTGAAGGTGCGCCTGGGCTTCAGCCAGGTCAATGTCCTGGAGACCACGCGGGTCATCGAGCAGGAGGGGGCCGACGCCGTGGCCGTCCATTTCCGGCTGCGCAGCGACGGCTACAAGGGCAGCGCCCGCTGGGACCTGGCCGCCGCCGTCCGCGCCGGGCTGCGCATCCCGCTGCTGGGCAACGGCGACATCATGACCCCGGCCTTCGCCCTGGAGAAGCTGCAGGCCGTCGACGGCGTGCTCATCGGCCGCGGCGCCCTGGCCAATCCCTTCATCTTCCGCGAGATCGCCGGGCAGGAGACCCGGGAGCGGGACTGGGGCGGCACCGTGCGCCGCCTGGGCGAGCTGATCGAGGAGCACTACCCGGAGCGCAAGCGCCTGGGCAAGCTCAAGGCCTTCACCCGCTTCCTGGTCCTCAGCCGCCCCGGCTCGCGCTCCTGGAAGCGGCGCATTTTCCTGAGCCAGGATTTCCGCGAGGCGCGCGGCTTCCTCGAGGAGACCTTCCCGTGCGCGTGAAAAAAGACCGGCCGCCGGTGGCCGTGGCCTTCAGCGGCGGCAAGGACTCGACCGCCGCCCTGCTGCTGCTGCGCGAACAGGGGCACGAGGTGCGCGCCCTGACCATGCGCCTGGGGCTGCCCGGCGAGGAGGAGAAGCTCGGGCGCATCGAGGGCCTGGCCAGGGCGCTGGGGGCGTCCTGGGAGGTCGTTGACGTCCGCGCCGCCTTCCAGGAGAAGGTCCTGGATTATTTCCTCCGCGCCTACCGCTCGGGCCTGACCCCCAATCCCTGCGTGCAGTGCAACCGCTGCCTGAAATTCGGCCTGCTGCTGGACGAGATGAAAAAAAACGCCCCCGACGGGCTTTTCGCCACCGGCCATTACGCCGACAAGGCGCGGGCGGGGGAGCGCTGGTTCCTGCGCGAGCCGCTCGACCGCGTCAAGTCGCAGGTCTATTTCCTGGCCGCGATCGATCCCGCCGCGCTGGCGCGCGCGCTTTTCCCGCTCGCCGGCATGACCGCCGCCCAGGTGCGCCGCCGGGTCGCCGGCCTGCCCCTGGCCAACGTCAGGGAGAGCCAGGACGTCTGCTTCCTGCAGGGAGAGGACCTGGCCGGTTTCCTCGCCCGCCATGTCCCCAATGGTTTCCAAGCCGGCGATTTCCTGGATATCGGCGGCCAAACGATCGGCCGCCATGACGGCGCCCTGCACTTCACCGTCGGCCAGCGCCGCGGCACGGGCCATGCCGCCGGGCGCCGCCTGTACGTGGTCAGCCGCGACCTGGCCGGCAACACCGTCACCCTCGGTGATGAGATAGACTTGTTTTCCGATTCCCTGACCGCGGCCAATCCGATCTTTTGGCGGCCGCTGCACGCCGGCGAGGAGTTGTCGGTGAAGGTCCGCTACCAGCTGCGGGGCCATGCGGCGGTGATCAGTGAAGCCGGCGCGACCGGCATCCGTGCGCTTTTCAAGGAACCGGTGCGCGCCGTCACCCCCGGCCAGCTCGCCGTTTTCTATGACGGCGACTTCGTCGTTGCGGCGGGGGAGATCGCGGAAGCATAGGTGAATTTCGTTATGCGTGATGCGTGATGAAAAGGAATACAGAAGGGTCATCGGCGTAAGGTGCAGGGTTTAGGGCGCAAGGTGAAATTACCCTCTTCTCTTACACCCTAAGCCTTGCACCTTAAACCGATATCAATTCATGCAGTCACCGTCTACTGTAAACCGATTTCAATTAACGGCACTGTTATTGACTCTGTCAATGGATTCTGTTCTGGCCTCCTGCTAACACCAACACTAACACTAACACCGGCACTTGCCTTTGTATTGCCTCCGGCTACCACTATCACTATCACTATCACTACCACTTGGTCTTTGTCTTTTCTTGCTGACACTGACACTGTCACTGACACTTTAAAAAATGACATTCATTTTTGCATTGAAAAATTTGTATTGAAAAAAATGAACAAAGGAAATATAATCGGGTAACGAG
>CAZLSH010000160.1:0-2472 GCA_964562095.1 uncultured Clostridia bacterium
CACCACCGAGTTCCTGTGGCAGGAGGGGCACACGGTCCACGCCACCGCCGAGGAGGCCGAGGAGGAGACGCTGCGCATGCTGGCCACCTACCGCAGGCTGGCCGAGGAGTACCTGGCCATCCCGGTGGTCACCGGGCGCAAGAGCGACAGTGAGAAGTTCGCCGGCGCCGTGCGCACCTACGCCATCGAGATGCTGATGCCCGACGGCAAGGCGCTGCAGGCCGGCACCTCGCACAACCTGGGCCAGAACTTCGCCAAGGCCTTCAACATCCGCTACGAGAGCAAGGAACAGAAGCTGGAATACGCCTGGCAGACCTCGTGGGGGGCGACCACCCGGCTGGTCGGCGCCGTGGTCATGACCCACGGCGACGACTCGGGACTGATCCTGCCGCCGCGCGTGGCGCCCATCCAGGCCGTCATCGTCCCCATCTCGGCCGGCAACTGGAAGGAGACGGTCCTGCCCCGGGCGCAGCAGATCTTCGCTGACCTGAAGGCCGCCGGCATCCGCGTCTTTCTCGACGACCGCGACGCCTACACCCCGGGCTGGAAATACGCCGACTGGGAGATGCGCGGCGTGCCGGTGCGCGTCGAGATCGGGCCCAAGGACATCGAAAAGCAGCAGGCGGTGCTGGTCAGCCGGCTCGACCGCAAGAAGGCATTCGTCCCCTGGGACAAGCTGGCCGAAGAACTGAAGAGCCTGCTGGAGAAGATCCAGGGCGGCCTCTATGCCAAGGCCCTGGCCTTCCGCGACGGGAACACCCATGACGCGCGCAGCTACGACGAGCTCACCGCGGCCATGGCCGGCGGCCGCGGCTTCATCCGCTGCGGCTGGTGCGGCAGCCCCGACTGCGAAGCCAAGGTGAAGGCCGACACGTCGGCCACCATCCGCGTCATCCTCGACAATCCCGAGCCCGGCTTTGCCTCCTGCGCGATCTGCGGCGGGGAAGCTCCGCACACGGTCCTGTTCGCCAAATCCTATTAGCCATGGAAGACCCCTTCGGCGAACAGAGGCAGCGCATGGTCGAGCAGCAGCTGCGCGCCCGCGGCATCCGCGACGAAGCCGTGCTGCGCGCCATGGCCGGGGTGCCTCGCCACCTTTTCGTCCCCGACAACGCCCGGGAGAGCAGCTACACCGACGGCCCGCTGCCCATCGGCCACGGCCAGACCATCTCCCAGCCCTATGTCGTGGCCTACATGACCGAGCGGCTCGAGCTGGGCGGCGGCGAATCGGTGCTCGAGATCGGCAGCGGATCGGGCTACCAGGCCGCGGTCCTGGCGGAAACAGCGGCCCGGGTGTACACCGTCGAGGTGATCCCCGGGCTGGCCGCCGGCGCCCGCCAAGTGCTGGAGGGGCAACTGGGCTATCGCAACGTCTTTTTCAGGATCGGCCGCGGCCAGGAAGGCTGGCCCGAATTCGCCCCCTTCGACCGCATCCTGCTCACCGCCGCCCCGGCGGAATTCCCGCCGCAGCTCCTCGCCCAGCTGGCCGATGGCGGCATCGCCATCGCCCCCGTGGGCGGCGGGGACCAGCGCCTGGTGCGCTACCGCAGGCAGAACGGCACCATCCACAGCGAAGACCTGATCGGCGTCATCTTCGTCCCCCTGGTATGAAACACATCGCCATACTCCTGCTGCTGGTCACGGCCTGCTGCCAGTGCGCCGCCGCGCCGGCCGGCAACCGCTTCATGACCATCTACGTGGCGGACCGGCCGTTCCGCGTGGAGATCGCCGATACGCCGGAGAAGCACGCCCTGGGACTGATGAATCGCCGCACGCTCAAGAGCGACTACGGCATGCTGTTCGTCTTCGCCGAGGAGGAACTGCGCAGCTTCTGGATGAAGAACACCCTCGTCGCCCTGGACATGATCTTCCTGAACGGCGCCGGGCAGGTCGTCGGCATGCACGAATCGGTCCCGCCCTGCACGGCCGATCCCTGCCCCGACTACGAATCGGGTCTTCCGGCGCGCTACGTGCTGGAGGTCGCCGGCGGCACGGCCAAAAAGCTGAAATTGCGGCTGGGCGACAAAATTTTCATCCCGATTGACTAAAAAAATTCAAAGGTGCTATAATTCGGCCATGATAATCGAATGCCCGCAATGCAAGGCCAAGTACGAGATCCCCGAGGACAAGGTCAAGGGCAAGAGCAAGCTCAAGTGTTCCCGCTGCCAGACCGTCTTCGAGGTCATGGAGGCCAAGGGAGATTCGTCCAGCAAGAAGGACACGGCCAAGATCATCCAGCAGAAGGTCGAGGATTCGCTGTGGATCAACGAGAACCTGAACCTTCCCGACGACCGCAAGATCTCGGTTGCGGTCATCAAGGGCGCCCGCGCCGGCTTCATTTACCACCTGAACAAGCCCTACGTCCTGATCGGCCGCGGCAAGGTCGACCTGATCATCCCCGACAAGGAGGTCTCGCGCAAGCACCTGGCCATCGAGGTGCGCAACGAAAAGATATTCCTGCGCGACCTGGGC
>CAZLSH010000161.1:0-2448 GCA_964562095.1 uncultured Clostridia bacterium
AACCGTCTACCGTCAACCGATTTCATTTCATGCCTGTAACTGCCTTTTTGTCCCTTGCGCCAATTTCTTCTTCAGATACTTGCCTGTTAATGACCCTTTGCAATTGATCAACCCCGGCACGTCCCCCTGGTATACGATCTTGCCGCCGTGCCGGCCTCCCCCTGGACCGAGGTCGATGACGTGATCGGCGACGCGCAGCATCTCCAGGTTGTGCTCGATGACCACCACCGTGTGGCCGCGGTGGATCAGGGCGCGGAAGACGTCGATCAGCTTGCGCACGTCGTCGAAGTGCAGGCCGACGGTGGGCTCGTCCAGGATATAGACGGTGGGGCTGCCCGAGCCGCGCGCCAGCTCCTTGGTCAGCTTGATGCGCTGCGACTCCCCGCCCGACAGCGTCTGCGAGCTCTGGCCCAGGCGCAGGTAGCCCAGGCCGACGTCGATGAGGATGCGGATCTTCCGGGCCAGCAGCGGCACGGCGGCGAACAGCTCGAAGGCCTCGCTGGCGGTCAGGTCGAGGACGTCGGCGATCGAGCGCCCCTTGTACTTGACCTGGCGCGTCTCGGAGTTGAAGCGCTCGCCGGCGCAGACCGGGCAGGTGATCTCCAGCTGCGGCAGGAAGCTCATCTGCAGCTTCTGCACGCCCAGCCCCTCGCAGGCCTCGCAGCGGCCGCCGCGCAGGTTGTAGCTGAAGCGCGCCTGGCTGTAGCCGCGCACCCGCGCCTCGGGCAGGGCGGCGAACAGGGCGCGGATCATGGCCATGATGCCGATGTAGGTGGCCGGGCAGGAGCGCGAGTTCTTGCCGATGGCCGACTGGCCGACCATCAGCACGCGCTGGACGCGCTCCAGCCCGCTGACCCGGCCCCAGGACAGGCGCGGGTCGGGCGCCAGCGTCTCCTCGATCTCGCGGCGCAGGATGGGCGCCAGGGCGTCGACGACCAGCGAGCTTTTCCCCGAGCCCGAGACGCCGCTGACCACGGTCAGGCGGTTCAGCGGCAGGCGCAGGTCCAGGCCGTCCAGGTTGTTCAGGCGGATGGACTTGACGCCCAGCCAGGCGCCGGGCCGGCCGGCGCGGCCGGGCGCCTCCTCGATGCGCCGCCGGCCGTAGACGTAGTCGGAGGTCAGGGAGCCGGCGGCCGCCTCGAAGCCCGAGATGGGGCCGGCGTACATCACCTCGCCGCCGTGCTCGCCGGCGCCGGGGCCGACGTCGACGATGTAATCGGCGCTGCGGATGGTTTCCTCGTCGTGCTCGACCACCAGCAGCGTGTTGCCCATGGCGCGCAGCCGGCGCAAAATTCGCAGCAGGTTCAGCTGCTCGGAAAAATGCATGCCGATGGAGGGCTCGTCGAGGATGTAGATGATGCCGTTGAGGCCGAAGCCGAGCTGGGAGACGAGGCGGGCGCGCTGCAGCTCGCCGCCGGAGATGGTGTCGATGCGGCGGTTGAGGGAGATGTAGCCCAGGTTGAGGGTGACGAAGGACTCCAGGCGCTGCGCCATCTGCGGCAGCAGGGAGCGGGCGACCTCCCGCTCCCCTTTCTCCGGGCGCACGCCCTTGAAAAAATCGAGCAAGTCGGCGATCTCCATCTCCCCCAGCTCGTGGATGTTCCGGCCGCGGAAGCGGAAGGCCAGCGCCTCGGGGCGCAGGCCGCTGCCGCCGCAGGCGGGGCAGGCCCCTTCGCCCTCGAGTTGGCCGCGGCCCAGGCAGTTCGGGCAGGCCCCCTCGGGCGAGTTCAGCGAAAAGCTGCTGGGCTGCGGCTCGGGCAGGGAGCGGTCGCAGCGCGGGCAGTACAGGCGGTCGGAAAAGAAGGCCTCCTCGGCGCCGGCGCGCACCACGATCTCGCCGTCGCCCTCGTTCAGGGCCAGGGTGACGCTGTCGGCCAGCCGCGCCGCCGCCCCGGCCTCGACATCCACGGCGTCGATCTGGACGGCGATGCGGTGGCGGACGTTGCGGCCCAGCTCGGGCGGGTCGTCCAGGTAGTATTCGCTGCCGTCGATCAGGGCCTTGAGAAAGCCGCGCCGGCGGTACTTTTCCAGCAGCGCCTGGTAGTTGCCGCGGCGGTGGCGCACCAGCGGGCTGTAGATGCGCGCCAGCGAGCCCTGGAAGCGGGCGAGCAGCGCCTGCTGGATGCCGTCGGCCGTGAAGCGGCGGATCGGCTCGCCGCAGCCCGGGCAGTGGGGCCGGCCGAGCTTGGCGAAGAGCAGGCGCAGGTAGGGGGCGATCTCCGAGACGGTGCCCACGGTGGAGTTGTAATAGTAGGAGGAGTGCTTCTGGTCGATGGAGATGGTCGGGGCGATGCCCTTGATCGCCTGCACGTCGGGGCGCTCCAGCGACTTGATGTACTGGCGGGCATAGGCCGAGAGCGACTCCAGGTACTTGCGCTGCCCCTCCTGGAAGATGGTGTCGTAGGCCAGGGTCGACTTGCCCGAGCCCGAGACGCCGGAGACGACGAT
>CAZLSH010000162.1:0-2420 GCA_964562095.1 uncultured Clostridia bacterium
CATAATAAACTCCCGCTCATGGTCATCACCTATGCCCGATCGTATCAGTTGGGCGTCGAAAAGGGAACCCTCCGTCCGCGTCTTCCAAGGGGAACGGCCGACGCCGCGTTTGACTTCCTGATGAAAACAGCCTATAATGGTAAATATTGAGCCCGGACCCCGCTGGGGTCACAGGAAATGATGAATTGATGCAAGGCTTTCGGGCCGCGCCGTTGCGCGGCGAGAAGGCTGCGTCCCGCCATTGAGCCCTCAAACTCGATCCGGATCGCCAATCCTTCATGATGACCTGTTACGGCGGGTTCGAAATTCAGCTAAGGAAACATGATGAAAAACCAAGAGAGACATGCACCTGACCGGCAGAGCGGCCAGCGGCCCGCGAAGCGACAGCCGGAGATCCGTCACCCACGCCTTGAAGCCCATTTCGCCGCGATCCGACCTGCCTCTCGCATGGCCGACCATGAAATCCCCCGGCGAGGGGACGACGGGAAAAGCGAAGCCTCCGGCGTCTTCGCCGCGCTGCTGCCCGAATTGCAGCGGGCGGTGGCCGAAGAGGGCTATGCCGCGCCGACCCCCATCCAGGCCCAGGCCATCCCCCACCTGCTCGCCGGGCGCGATTTGATCGGCTGCGCCCAGACCGGCACCGGCAAGACCGCTGCCTTCATCCTGCCCATCCTGCAATACCTGGACTTGCACAAGCGCCCGGCAGGGCGCAACCGGGCGCGCGTGCTGATCCTGGCGCCGACGCGGGAACTGGCGGCGCAGATCGACGCCAGCGCCGCCACCTACGGCCGCCACCTGCGCTTCAGCCACGCCGTCGTCTTCGGCGGCGTCAGCCAGTTCCGCCAGGTGCAGGCGCTGAGCCGCGGCCTCGACATCCTGGTGGCGACGCCCGGGCGGCTCCTCGACCTGATGCAGCAGGGCTATGCCGCCCTGGACGCGGTCGAAATATTCGTCCTGGACGAGGCCGACCGCATGCTCGACATGGGCTTTTTCCCCGACATCCAGCGCGTCATCGCCAAGCTGCCGCCCAAGCGCCGCTCGCTGTTCTTCTCGGCCACCATGGAGCCCGAGGTGGTGGCCCTGGCCCGCACCCTGGTCCATGACGCCGTGCACGTGACCATCGCCCACGAGGCGCCGGCCGTCGAGCGCATCGTGCAGAAGGTGATGTTCGTCGACCGCAACGACAAGGATACCCTGCTGGCCTCGCTGCTCGCCGACTCGCATTGGAACCGCGTCCTGGTCTTCACCCAGATGAAGCACATGGCCAACAAGGTGGTCAAGAAACTCGGCAGCGCCGGTATCACCGCCATGGCCATCCACGGCAACAAGAGCCAGAGCGCCCGCACCGAAGCGCTGGCCAGCTTCAAGGACGGCCGCGTCCGCGTCCTGGTCGCCACCGACATCGCCGCCCGCGGGCTGGACGTCGACGGCATCTCCCACGTCATCAACTACGACCTGCCGGTGGAGCCCGAGGTGTACATCCACCGCATCGGCCGCACCGCCCGCGCCGGCGCCGGCGGCGACGCCGTCTCCTTCTGCTCGGCCGGCGAGCGCGAATTCCTGCGCGCCATCGAAAAAATGATCCGCAGCGGCGTCCCGGTCGACACGGCCCACCAATTCCATTCCGAAAGCGCCCGCCAGGCGACCGGCGCCGCCGCGCGCCCGGCCCCCAAAGTCCTGCGCGGCGGCAACAACGGCGGCCATGCGTCCCGCTCCGTTTCCAGGGCACAGCGCGACGGCAACCCCAGCGGCAATGGCGGCCGCAGGAATTCGCAAGCCAATGTGGATTCTCCCCGACGCCCGGCTGCTCCGCAGCAGCCATCCTACTTCAAACAGGGACGAAGGGCTTACCGCTGAAGGTTCTCTCCGGCGCCGGCTGATTCCTGAATGCCGCCTGCCGGCAACCGCGCCTTGCCCGTTCAGAATCTTTGCCGCTCAGGATCCGCCAGGATGGATAACCGCGGGGCGGCCACGAATGCAGGCTATTTTTTTTGATGGCTTGTCGGGCCCCTTGGAGAAGCTCGCAGCGGCATTCGCCATGGAATCATGCCCTGCCTCGCATTTTCCCGGCAGAACGACGCGCCCCTTTCAGCTTCCCGGCGTTGCGGCGCAAGCATGGCTTACGCAGGGCTGATTATAACTCACGCCGCTGCCATCGACCAGCTTGCAGCCGGTTCCCAGCGTCTGCATCCCCGGGGCGATGCTCACCACCCGCAGCATGGGCTTTTCATAGATTTCCTTCACCATTCTCTGTTTTTGCTTGCCCTTCATTTTATCCTCGCGATGGTCCATTTCGCAGCTTGACTATTGGATCAGCATGCCCGGGTCGCCGAGCCAGTTGTAGGCGTTCAGCAGCGATCTCTTTCCGCCCAGCAGCAGGTAGTTCTCCATCGCCGCCAGCCAGGCCTCGCCGGCGCGCG
>CAZLSH010000163.1:0-2219 GCA_964562095.1 uncultured Clostridia bacterium
CCCAATGATCAAAACAAAGGAAAGAATAATTGACTTCAAAGGCTTTTGTTTGGGTCATTGGAATTTGGAACTTGGAGTTTATTTGGAATTTGGATTTTGTGATTTGGAATTTGAGTCTTACGAGAGATTTCTTTAATGGCGCTGTATATCGTCCCCACTCCCATCGGCAACCTGGGCGACATCACCCGGCGCGCCGTCGAGGTCCTGGCCGGCGTCGATTTTGTCATCGCCGAGGACAGCCGCTACACGCTCAAGCTGCTGAACCACCTGGGGATCAGCCAGCGCATCGTCAGCCACTACCGCCCCAGGGAACGGGAGCAGGCGGAAAGGATCGTCGCCATGCTGGCCGCAGGCGAGGACGGCGCCCTGGTCACCGACTCGGGGACGCCGGCGATATCCGATCCCGGGCACATCCTCGTGCGCCGGGCGATCGACGCCGGCATCGCGGTCGTGCCGCTGCCCGGAGCGACCGCCTTCGTCCCCGCCCTGGCCGCCTCGGGCATCGACCCGCGCCGTTTTCTGTTCCTCGGCTTCCCGCCCCGGGCGCGGGGCGAATTGCGGCGCTTCCTCGCCGATGTCTCCGCCCTGCCCTATGCCCTCGTGCTCTATGAGTCGCCCCGGCGCCTGGAGGGGCTCCTGGCCGCCGCCGCCGAGGCCCTGGGCGACCGCGAGTTCGCCCTGGCCAAGGAGATCAGCAAGAAGCACGAAAAGATCGTCCGCGCCCGTCTGGGCGCATGGCGCTCCGCCCTGGGCGATACGGCCGTCCTGGGCGAGATGGTGCTGGTCATCGCCGGCGCCGGCGAACAGCAGCAGGGCGAGCAGGCCCCGGAATTCGCTGACATCGACGACCTCTACGCCTTTTTCCGCCAACGCTTCGGCATGGGCAAGAACGCCCTGAAAAAGATCCTGATGAAGAAGAAGGCGCGCGGCGCCCGCGACTGATGGCCGCGGCAACCCGGCAGACCGCCAAGCGGCCGGCGCTGGCCGTGGCCATCGCCCTGACCCTGGCCGCCGGCTGCCTGCGCGCCGCCGGCGAAGAAGCCGCCCCGCCGCCCGGGGGGGGATTCGTCATCGCCCCGGTCATCTATTACACCCCGGAGACGCGCATCGCCTGGGGATTCGTCGGCATCCACTATTTCCGCTTCGGCGCCGCCGGACGGGCCACACGCCTGTCCCACTACCGTTTCAACGTCATCCGCACCCAGAACCGGCAGTCCATCGCCCAGGTCGATTACGAGCTCTACCTGCCCGGCAGCGGCCTCCTGCTGGACGGCACGGCCAAGTATTCCTATTACCCCGACCGCTTTTTCGGCATCGGCAACCGCACGGCCGAGGAGGACCGCGAGAACTACGTGTCCGGCAACTGGCGGCTGCAGGTCAACCTGCAGCGCCGCTGGGGCGAAAATATCTATGCCGGCCTGCACGTCGAGACGCAATCGCTGCAGATGCGCAGCACGGAAGCGGGAGGCGTGCTGGAGGCGGGCGGCGTCAGCGGCAGCGCCGGGGGCTCGCTGGCCGGCCTGGGGCTGCTCGCCAAATGGGACAGCCGCGACAACACCTTTTCCTCCTCCCGCGGCGTTTATGCCGCGTTGGCCGTGAACCGCTTTTTCCGCGCCTTGGGAGGCGACCATGCCTATGGCCAGCTGGCGCTGGATGCCCGCGGCTACTGGCCGCTGGGCCGGAACGTCCTGGCGCTGCAGGGGATCTTCCGCTCGGTCTGGGGCGACTGTCCGTTCCAGGCCCTGCCCCGGTTCGGCGGCCTGAACCTGCTGCGCGGCTATTTCGACGGCCGTTACCGCGACCGGGCCCTGCTCGCCCTGCAGGGCGAATACCGGCTGCCGCTGGGCCGGCGCGTCGGGTTGTGCGCCTTCGCCGGCGCGGCCCAGGTGCAGAATAATCCCGTTCTCCTGGAACTGGACGGGTTCCATGCGGCCGGCGGCGCCGGCGTGCGCTACAAGTTCAATCCCCGCGAGAACCTGGTCGTCCGCCTCGACGTCGGCTTCGCCGGGTCCCAGCCCGCGTTCTACCTGACATTCGCGGAAGCATTTTAAGAAAAGGACAATAGTGACCAGTGATGAGTGACAAGTGACGAGGATGAACGGAACTCGGCGCAGGGCGCAGGGCGCAAGGCGTAAGGCACAGGTCAACGAGGTTCGACGTTCGCTGTTCGAAGTTCGACGTTAAAGAAAAATCACAGATGAATTCCAATGACCCAATCC
>CAZLSH010000164.1:0-2081 GCA_964562095.1 uncultured Clostridia bacterium
TTCCAATTACCCAAACAAAGACACTCGTAGGTTCTTCTCTTCGTTTGGGTCATTTGGTAATTGGTGCTTGGTATTTGTTTGTGATTTGGAGTTTGGAATTTGGAATTTAAGTCCTAATATTGCGTTTTTCTGACCGTCAACCATACATCGACTTTTTTATTTCACATCACGCGTCACGAATTCAAAATATTTGGTCAAGATCTCAAACTGGGGATCCGCCAGCACCTGCAAATGCCCGCGGATATGGCGCAGGGTCCTCGGGATGTAGCGGCCATAGACCCGGTGGCGGCGCGCGAACATCTGGAAGCCGAAGGTGCCCAGGGCCTTGATGTTGCGCTGCAGCGCCGTCAGGCGCACCTGCCTGAGTTCCCCGTCCTTGCCCACAGCGGCGAGGTTGGCAAAGAGCCTGCCGCGCAGGCTGCCCAGGTCCAGATAGGAGTCGAAGGCCAGCGAGACGAGGTCGTAGTAGCGGGGAGCCAGCAGCGAGTCCTGGAAGTCGACCATGGCCAGTTCGCCTTTGAACAGCAGCAGGTTGCGCGAGTGAAAGTCGCGGTGGGCGAAGGTTTCCTCCGCGCCGGCAGCATCGGCCAGCCGGTGCAGTCCGGTCCGCAGGCGCTCCCGGCCGATCGCGGGGACGGGAAAGCGCGGCAGGAAATGGCGGATGAAGAAGTCCATTTCCCATTTCCGCCTGGCCGCGTCAAGGCGGGCAGCGGCCAGCGCCGGCGGGACAACGGCCAGCTGGCCGAGGATCCGCCGGCAGCCGTCCAGCAGGCGCAGGCGTTCGGCGGCGCCGGCCAGGCGCCAGGCGCGCTGCAGCAACAGGTCGCCCAGGTCCTCCTGGAGCACCACCTGGTCGCCAAGAACATGGTCAATGCGCGGCACGCGCAAGCCATGCTGCCGATAGAGCTGTTGACGGGAGCAAAATTTCTCCACTTCCTCCGGCGACGGATCGGGATAGACCATGGCCACCAGGGTCTTTGCTCCCAGGCGAAGGCGATAGAAGCTCCGCCGCGAGGCCTCGGCGTGGATCCGCTCCAGTCGCGCCCCCGCCTGCCGGGAGATATAACGCTTCAGCGGTTCGGGCAAGGCGGCATGCATGCCCATCATCAGCACGGCCCCCAGACGTGGCCGGGGTGGCGCCTCTCGTACTCGCGCGCCGAGGCTCCGGTGACCTGGTGCCAGGGCAATCCCAACTTGGCGCCGACGATCAGGGCCAGGGCGCAACGGCACAGGGTGGGATCGACCTCCCGTCGCAGGACGTCGAACACTTCGTAGGGATCGCGACGCAGGAACTCCTCGCGGCTGGTGATGCCGATCTGCAAGAGCTTACTCTCGGTCACCCGGCCAATATTGGGCAGGGTGAGCAGCGATCTCGAAGGGCTTTCATTTCCCATGTTTCACCTGGCGACGGCACGTAACACGTAGATCGAAGCGATGATCCCGGCGGCGACCAAAGCCCACTGCACGGCATATGGTTTCATCCCCGTTTCGCTGCGCAGCTGGACCCTGACCTTCGCCCGCGCCGGCTTGAGCGCCAGCAGCAGGGGGACGCCGCCCATCAGGACGAACAACACGCCGCAGACCAGCCAGCCCCAGGCGAAGCCGCCGCCGGGCGGGGCGAAGGCGAACTCCAGGAAATTCCAGCCCAGGGACAGGAAAAGCGCCGGCCAGGCCAGGGGCATCAGGCTGACCTTGTCGGGGTCGCCGCTGAACAGGTGGATAAAAAAGCAGGCCATGCCGAACAAGATGGCCACGGGCATGATCCAGACCCAGTCGGGAGCCGGGTGCTCGATGGCGTAGGGCCCGCCCGAGGCGACCATGCCGCCCAGGCGCATGATCGGGCGCATGGCCTGGTAGAGCAGGGCGACGGCGAAGGCGACCCCGGACAGGGTGAAATGGAACAGGAACCGGCTCCTGGCCGAAGGCTCGTGGCCGGCGGCGCCGAATCCGGCGTTCGTCCGCATCTGCTGGAAAGTGAAGCGCCTGCCATCCATGGTCCCTCCCGCCCGGGCGCGGCACCGGGTCCGGCTCGATTCTAGCACGCCGAGGTTGAAAAAAGAACGGCGCTTGGGTATCATGGC
>CAZLSH010000165.1:0-2062 GCA_964562095.1 uncultured Clostridia bacterium
CGCCCAGGAGTGGGGCGAGGAGATCGGCGACACCTCGACTTTGGAGAACGACTGATCGGATTGGGCGTATACTCATCCGGCAGAGCCTGATACAGGTTCCAATGGTCGCTTAGTTTGCGGATGATTTCAGGGCTTCCAGCGCTTCGGCGTCGGCCAGGTCCTTGGTCCTTCCCGTCGCCCGCTTGTTGCGGATGAGATCGTCGATCGAAGGGATTCTGATTTCGATTCCATCGATGACGATCGCCTGGGATCGCTCATACACTTCAGAAAACTTGAGTCCAGACGCTTGGGTGATGATGTCGATGCGCCGCGGGGCGATCCCGATCTGAAAAATGGTCCCATCCCGCTGCAGATCCTCGGCTGTCAGGTCCCGCAGCGGGGCGCCGAACCGCTGCAGCGCCCGCAAGACGGCAGCGGCGTTTTGGGGCGACTGCATGATCCAGAAATCAATGTCCAGCGTGGAACGCGGGTATCCATGCGCCGCCATCGCATAGGCGCCGACGAGGAGGTATTTAACCTCTTCGGCGGACAAGGCGAGTAACATGTCTTTGTAGTCTTCGTTCAACATCGTATTTTTTGTTCATTGAGGCTATTTCGCGGGTCAGGAGCCAAACGAGGGCGATGCGCTCCGCCGGCGTTCCTGGGACAAAGTCGTCATTGCGCGGATCCGTCATCCGATATTTTGCCGTGATCGTCCTTTCCATGCTTTTACTTTACTACTTTCACATAGAAGCATCAAGGTTTCAGCGAATTTTCATGCTTCGCGCCGCGTGCTGCGCGCCCAGGAGTGGGGCGAGGAGATCGGCGACACCTCGACTTTGGAGAACGACTGAGTTTTCTTTTCAGGCGAACTAGTTCTTTATCGTGCTGGTGTGAATCGCGACCAGTGTCCAATCGCTGCGATTATAGCGCCACACGCAGGTAAAGAGCATGGCATGGGCGAACTCGGCCCCCTTGTTGACGCCGACCAACGACCAGCGTCCCGTGACCACGCCGATTTCGCCGTAGACCCGAACCCTTACCCGGCTGGCCGTCCAGGAGGTCATTTTGACGCCGCCGGCCGGCGCGAGGTACGCCGCCCTGTCGTAGGTCCTCCCGTCCTGGACGAACACGAAGTCGTCGGGGAGCATTCCTTCAATCCGCGCCAGGTCCCCGCGCAGCCAGGCGTCCGAGTACGCCTGATTGGCTTCCAGCGCAGCCGCCTCGCTGGGTGCCGCTGATGGGACGCCGGAAGACGCCGGGATGAGAAGGGCCGATGCCAACACGAGAACAGTAAAGATGGGCAGCATGCGCGCGACTCCTTTCGGGACCGATGAAGAACGTCGATTCATTTTTTCCATTTAGAAATTATAGCAAAACTAAAAATTCCAGGGAACTGATTTTTGAGAGGACCGGGGGCGAGGGGATCGGCGACACCCCCACCCTGGATAACGACTGAGATCCAGCGAATGATGATGAAGGGCTAGGCCAGTAAGCTCTCGATCCGGCGCACCGCGGCGAAGAGGTCGGGCTCGATCCAGTCGGCTTCGCTGAAATCCTGGCGGCGGGTGTAGTCGCTGGGAACGGCGATGACCGGGCAGCCGGCGGCCTTGCCGGCGCGCACGCCGTTGGCCGCGTCCTCGAGCACCACGCACTTTTCCGGCGCCAGTCCCAGGCGGCGGCAGGCTAGGAGATAGATCTCGGGATCGGGCTTGCCGCGCTCCAGGCCGTCGGCGGTCTGCAGCACGTCAAAATACTTGCGGATGCCCAGCGTGTCGAGGGCAATGTCCAGGAATTCCCGCTGGGCGCCGGTGGCCACGGCCAGCTTCAGCCGGCGGTGAAAGGCGTTCAGGATCTCGTACAGCCCGGGCATGGCGCCCAGGTCGCGGCCCATCTTCTCCAGCATCAGCCGGTTGCGCCACTCCAGCAGCTCCTCGGCCGGGGTTTCAATGTCCAGGATCCCGCGCAGCAGGCGCAGCGACTCGATGGGCTTGCGCCCCATCAGCGGCCAGAGCTGCTCGTCGCGGATCTCCCGGCCGAAGTGAGCGGCCATCTCGCGCTCGGCGGCGAAATAGAGGCGCTC
>CAZLSH010000166.1:0-1981 GCA_964562095.1 uncultured Clostridia bacterium
GGACCTCGTCCTTGAAGCGGGCCACGACCGGCCGGCCGTTGTTCAGCCAGGCGCTGCCCGTCGCCGTGACCGCCTCGATGCGGTAGGCCACCTTGCCGGCGGCCGGCTGGCCCGGCACTTCGGCCTCAAAGGCCCCTTCGCGAGTGCTCATCGTCACCGGGGTCCATTCCTCGCCTTCGATCAGGGGAAAGCGGCGGTGGTGCAGGCGCATCGAGACCAGCCCGTCGCCGGTCACCCGCACCGGCAAAGGCCGGTGGCTTGTCCAGCTGCGGTAGAATTTATAGGTGACGCGGGCGCCGCCCACCCCCTCGGTCCCCTTCAGCGGGTGGGTCGGACCGCTCAGGCGCTGGTAAACGGCCAGAAGCAGCGTCAGCAGCAGGGCCAGGAGCCAAAGGATGACTGACTTTTTCATGGATGCATTATATCCAAGGACTGGCGAATTGCAACTTCATGAAGCTTCCTTTTCAAATATGGAACCTCGAACCTCTTAGCTTTCCGTTAATTGTCTTTTCTTTCAACCTCGAACGTCGAACGTCGAACCTCTCTTTTTGCCTTGAACGTCGAACCTCTCTTTTTGCCTTGAACCTCGAACCTCGAACGTCGAACTTCGAACCTCTCTTTGTCTATAATCCCAGCCCGGCAAACGTCTCTTCCGCCCCGGCCACCAGCCCGCTGACGATCTCCCTGACCGGCCTGATGTCGTCGATCAGCCCCACGCTCTGGCCGGCCATCAGGGAACCGTGTTCGACATCACCTTCCTGAACGGCGCGGCGCAGGGCGCCGACCCAGTATTTCTCCACCTCGTACTGCGCCTGGGTGCGGTGGATCTCGCCCCGTTCCAGCTTCTGGATCAGCTCGAGCTGCAGGCGGCCGAACTCCTCGCTGCCCTTGTTCTTCAGGGCGCGCACGGCCACGACCGGCAGGGCCGAGCTGTATTGCGGCGTGGCGAACGCTTCGCGGGCACGGGCCTTGCGGAAGCGTTCCTTGAACGCCGGATGGGCCGGGCTCTCCTCGGCCATGGCGAAAATCGTTCCCATCTGCGCTCCGGCGGCCCCCATCAGCAGCAGGTGGGCGATCATTTTGCCGCTGGCGATGCCGCCGGCCACGAAGACGGGCAGCTGCGGGTAATGGAACAGCACCTGCTGAATGAGGACGATGGTGGAAACATGGCCGATATGGCCTCCGGCTTCGCTGCCCTCCAGGATCAGCGCGTCGGCGCCGTAGGCGATCATGCGCTCGGCGATGGAATCGTTGGAGGCGAAACAAAGCACCTTGGCGCCGCTCTCCTTGGCGATTTTCACCTCTTCCTGGCGCGGGAAGCTGCCGGCGAACACGATATAGGGGACATGCCAGGAGGCCACCTGCTCCAGGTGCGACATGTAGTTGGGGGCGATGGTGATCAGGTTGACGGCGTAGCGGCAGCCCGATGCCTGCAGCGCCCGCACTTCCTGTTCCAGGATGCCGGCCGGCATGTTGCCTGCGGCCAGGACGCCGAAGGCTCCGGCATCGGCGACCGCCCTGACCAGTCCCGAGGTGGAAATCCAGGTCATGGCCCCGGCGATCAGCGGATACTCGACGCCGAGGAAATCGCGGCCTCTTTGCCAGTATTTCAGGTGCTTTTGGGCTATCATAGGGCAATTTTAGCATAAAAAGAGGCCGATACCAAGAGAAACAAAGACAAGTGGTAGTGATAGTGGTAGTGGTTGTGAAGAAAAGTAATCAATGAAATGCAGGCCATAAAAGCAAATTCCAATGACAGAAATGGCCAAAACGAAGATACCTGACTCAGTGATGCATTGAAAAGGTTAATGAAAATGGATATTGTTTTGGCATTGAAGCGTAGAAGAAATAAATCAAAAATGATTCTTTTCTCTGACTATCACTACCACTATCACTATCACTCTCTTCAGATCGCCTGGCGCACTGTGTCAACCCAAAATAGAAATGTCCTCTTTTGTCCAAATTAGAGATGTCCTCTATG
>CAZLSH010000167.1:0-1973 GCA_964562095.1 uncultured Clostridia bacterium
GAGGATGAATTCCATTTCGGCAGGGCCGATATCCAAGTTCGTTTCGTTCTTGTTCTCCACGTTGCTATTCCCCCTAGGTTGATTTCCTGCCCGCGTGGGCCGCACCGCCCCGCGCAGACGGGGCCGCACCGCCCCGCGCAGACGGCTGGAGGGGCTTCCCGGTGCCCGACGTCCCGGTCCCTTCGGACCGGGGGGCCGCACCGCCCCGCGCTGATGGCTGGAGGGGCTTCTCGGTGCCCGACGTACCGGTCCCTTCGGACCGGGGGGCCGCAGCGCCGCTCCGGGCGCGGACGATCTTTGTCCCCGAACGGTCGGCCAGCGCCGCCTTCAGCTTCTCGGCCGAGGTGATCAGCACTTCGCGGCCGCCGCCGTTGATGTAGTCGATGGCGGCAATGATCTTGGGCCCCATGGATCCGGGCGGGAACTGCCCCTCGTCCAGCATGCGCCGGGCCTTGTCCACGTCCATGCGCGCGATGGGGCGGGCATTCTCCTTGCCGAAATTCTCCCAGACGCGGTCGACGCCGGTGAGGATGATGAACAGGTCGGCCTTGGCCTCGCGGGCGATCAGCGCCGAGGCATGGTCCTTGTCGATGACCGCCTCGACCCCTTCCACCAGCCCCGAGGAGTTGATGAAGACCGGGATGCCGCCGCCGCCGGCGGCGATGACCATGATGCCGCGCTCCACCAGCGAGCGGATGGCGCGCTTGGGAATGATGTCGATGGGCAGCGGCGAGGGCACGACGCGGCGGAAACCGCGCCCGGAATCCTCGACCATCTGCCACTTGTTCTCCCGCTTCAGCTGCGCGGCCCGGAAGCTGTTGTAGAAGGGGCCGATGGGCTTGGTGGGATTCTGGAACGCCTTGTCCTCGCGGTTGACCACCACCTGGGTCAGCACCGTGGTAACTTCCTTGTCGATCGAGCGCTTGCGCAGCTCGTTGAGGATGGCCCGCTCCAGCATGTAGCCCATGCTGCCCTCGGTCATGGCATCGCAGACATCCAGGGGAAAAGCGGGGATGGTGTTGGCCGCCGCCTCCATCTGCAGCAGGATGTTGCCCACCTGCGGGCCGTTGCCGTGGACGATGATCAGCTCATAGCCCTTGCGCACGATCTCGACCATCAGCTGGGCCGCTTTCTGGGCATTGCGGTATTGTTCCTTGGCCGTGCCCTTGGCGCCGGCCTCCAGCATGGCGTTGCCGCCGAAGGCGATCAAAGCAAGTTTGTTTCTCATCTTTCTCCAGCCCCAAAAACAAAAAAGCTGGCAGCCCCCCCGGGGGCGGGCTGCCGGCCGCCCCGCCTGTGCGGCGGTGTTTATTTCTTGAACTTCTTTTTCAGGACGTCCTCCAGGGTCGGCGTGCCGATCTCCTGGAGCTCATAGCCGACGCGGACCGTGGGCTTCTTGAACTTGACGATGCGGCCCAGGTCGATGGGCGTGGCGATGATGATCAGGTCGCAGTCCACCTTGTTGATGGTCGCCTCCAGGTCCTTCATCTGCTTGGCGCCGTAGCCCATGGCCGGCAGCAGCACGCCGATGTCGGGATACTTCTTGAAGGTGTCGGCGATCGTGCCCACGGCCCAGGGGCGCGGATCGATCAGCTCGGCGGCGCCGTACTTCTGGGCGGCCATGACGCCGGCTCCGTACTGCATCTCGCCGTGGGTCAGGGTGGGGCCGTCCTCGATCACCAATACCCGCTTGCCGCGGATCTTGTCGCCGTCCTTGACCAGCAGGGGCGATGCGCCGTCGATCACGACCGCCTTGGGGTTCAGCTCGCGGATGTTCTCGCGCACCTGCAGGATGTCCTCCAGGTCGGCGGTGTCGATCTTGTTGATGACGATGACGTCGGCGCGGCGGAAGTTGACCTCGCCCGGGTAATACTCGCGCTCGTGCCCGGCGCGGTGCGGGTCGGCGACCACGATCTCCAGGTCGGACTTGTAGAAAGAGAAGTCGTTGTTGCCGCCGTCCCAGAGGATGACGT
>CAZLSH010000168.1:0-1778 GCA_964562095.1 uncultured Clostridia bacterium
AGGCGACACCGACGGCAATAACAACCGCATTTACCGGGTTCGCCCAGGGCGGCAAAAGCCCGCTCCAGATCTGTCTCCAGGCCCAGGCCGTTGGAGAGCACCAGATCGGCATCGCGCAGCGCTTTGAGGTCCCGCGGTCCCGGGCTGTAGGTGTGGGGCGAGGCGTTGGCCGGGATGAGGGCGCGTACTTCAAAATCCGGCCCCAGAAGTTCCCGCAGCAGGAGCTCATAGGGACGGATGGTGGCGATTACGAGCGGCCGCGCGTCCTTTTTTTCATACTGGCAGCCAGCCAGGGCCAGCAGCAGCAGAAGTGCCAGCAGGCCTTTGCGCATAGGTCATTCCATTTCGCGCAGCAACTGGGTGAGCAGGCGCACGCCGACTCCGGTGGCGCCATAGGCATTGATCCCGGCTTCCTTGTCCTTGAGGGCCATGCCGGCGATATCCAGATGCAGCCAGGGTTTGTCGTCCACAAATTCGCGGATGAAGAGCCCGGCGGTGATCGTTCCGGCCAGCGGCCCGCCGCTGTTCCTGAGGTCGGCGATCTCGCTCCTGATCAGCTCCAGATAGGGTTCATGAGTTGGCAGTTGCCAGATCTTTTCCCCGGAGAAATCGGAGGCCAGCTGGAGTTTTTCGAGCAGCTGATCGTTGTTGGTGAGCACGGCCATGATCTGGTTCCCGAGGGCGCCCACCGCTGCTCCGGTGAGGGTGGCGATGTCGATCACGGTGTGCACGTGTTCGCGGCTGACGGCATAGTGGATGGCGTCGATCAGGGTGAGCCGGCCTTCCGCGTCTGTGTTGATCACTTCGATGGTCTTGCCGCTCATGCTGCGGATGATGTCGCCGGTGTGGTAGGCGGCTCCGGAGATCATGTTTTCGCAGGCGGCGATCACCCCGACCACGTTGACCTTCAGCTTGAGGGTGGCCAGGGCGGCGAAAGTTCCGATCACGGCGGCGGCGCCGGCCATGTCGTTTTTCATGTTCACCATGCCGGGGGGGGTCTTGACGCAGTAGCCGCCGCTGTCGTAGGTGAGCCCTTTGCCGATGATGCCGATGGTTTTGGCCTTGGGATCAGGATTTCCGTGCCATTTCATCAGGATCAGGCGCGGCTCCTGAGCGGAACCCTTGCCCACGGCCAGAAAAGCGTCCATCTTCAGGCGTTTGAGTTTGTCCAGACCAAAGACCTCGATGGAAAAGCCGTATTGAAGGGCGGCTTTTTTGGCGGCATCGGCCAGGGTGTCGGGATAGATGACGTTGGCGGGTTCGTTCACGAGGTCGCGGGCGAAGTTGGTGGATTCGGCATAGATCCGGCCTTCGAGGATGCCCCGGTTGATGTGGCGGGTGGTCTTCAGGTTCAGGGCCAAATGAACTGCCTCCAGATCGTGGCCACGGCTGTCGCTGAGATATTTGTCGAACTTGTAGGCAGTGAGCAGCGCTGACTCCGCCAGGATGTGGCCGAAATTCACCTCTCCCACGGGATTGCTGAAGCCGGGGAAGAGATACACTTCCCGGGCGCCCAGCTTGAGGGCGTGGCGGATACTGAGGGCAAAAAGGTGGCGCAGCTTTTCGGGATTCAGTTCGTGGGGATTGCCCACGCCGCAGAGAATGATGTTGCTGCGGTGGCGGGCGTGCACCAGCGGAAAGCTTTTCAGGTTGGCGTGGCTGAAGCTGTAATCGTCCTGTTTAACGATCACCGCGACGGCGTTCTTGATATGTTCGGGCAGGTATTCGATGCTGTGGAAGTCACCTTTTTCACCGTGCATGATGACCACGGTGTCCAT
>CAZLSH010000169.1:0-1770 GCA_964562095.1 uncultured Clostridia bacterium
GCAATCTGGGCCAATACCATTCACCAGGGAGGCTGTTGGACTATGAATCTTAAGCCGCTCGCCGATCGATTGGTCGTCGAACCCCTCGAGCAGGAAGAAGTCACCGCCGGTGGCATCATTCTGCCCGAGACCGCCAAGGAAAAACCACAGCAGGGCAAGGTCCTGGCCGCAGGGCCGGGCCGCACTGACGAGGATGGCGATCGCATCGCCATGGAAGTCAAAGTTGGCGACACCGTTCTTTACGCCAAGTACTCCGGCACCGAGTTCAAGACGGGCGGCAAGAAGCTGCTCATCCTGCGCGAGTCCGATGTTCTGGCCATCGTTGAATAACAGATTGAGGAGATAGATAACTATGGCAGCCAAGCAGTTGCTTTTCTCCGAGGATGCTCGCCGCCACCTGAAGGTTGGTGTGGACACCCTCGCCGATGCGGTTAAGACCACCCTGGGGCCCAAGGGCCGCAACGTCGCCCTCGACAAGAAATGGGGCGCGCCCACCATCACGCATGACGGCGTGACCGTGGCCAAGGAAATCGAGCTGCAGGAGCCCTTCGAGAACATGGGCGCCCAGCTTTTGAAGGAAGCCGCGACCAAGACCAACGACATCGCCGGTGATGGCACCACCACCGCGACCGTCCTGGCCCAGGCCATCGTCAACGAAGGCATGAAGAACGTCGCCGCCGGCGCCAACCCGATGCTGCTCAAGCGCGGCCTGGACAAGGGCGTTGCCGCCCTGTCAGCCAACATCCGGGGCCAGGCCATCACCATCACGACCCGCGAAGAAATCGCCGCCGTGGCCGCTATCTCGGCCCAGGACCAGGAAATCGGCGAGCTGATTGCGGACGTCATGGAGAAGGTCGGCAAGGACGGCGTCATCACGGTCGAAGAGGCCAAGGGCCTGCTGTTCGAGACCGAATACGTCGAGGGTATGCAGTTCGATCGTGGCTACCTCAGCCCGTACTTCATCACCAGCCCTGAGACCATGGAAGCCAGCCTCTCGGCCCCGTACATCCTGATCACGGACAAGAAGATTTCGGCCGCAGCCGACATCGTCCCGATCCTCGAGAAGCTCGTCCAGCTTGGCCGCCGGGAAGTCGTCATCATCGCCGAGGACGTGGACAGCGAAGCGCTGGCCACCCTGGTGCTGAACAAGCTGCGCGGCATGTTCAACTGCCTCGCGATCAAGGCCCCGGGCTTCGGCGATCGCCGCAAGGCCATGCTCCAGGATATCGCCGTTCTGACCGGCGGCACCGTCATCACCGAAGAGCTCGGCAAGAAGCTTGAGAGCGCGCTGATCAGCGACCTCGGCCAGGCCGACAAGATCATCTCCGACAAGGACAACACCACGATCGTCGGCGGCAAGGGTGATCCTGAGGGCATCAAGGGCCGTATCAACCAGATCCGTGTCGAGATCGAGAACTCCACCAGCGACTATGACAAGGAAAAACTCCAGGAGCGCCTGGCGCGCCTGGCGGGCGGCGTTGCGATCATCCGTGTCGGCGCCGGCACCGAGGTCGAGCTGAAGGAAAAGAAGCACCGCGTTGAGGACGCCTTGAGCGCCACCCGCGCCGCGGTTGAGGAAGGCATCGTTCCGGGCGGCGGCGTCGCGCTGCTGAACGCCGTCGAGGCGCTGGACGAGGTCGAGAAGGTTGCTGAGGGCGACATCCTGACCGGTGTCAAGATCCTGCGCAAGGCGCTGCCCATGCCCATGGCCACCCTGGCCGAGAACGCCGGCTACGACGGCGCGGTTATCATCGAGAACGTCAAGCGCGC
>CAZLSH010000170.1:0-1747 GCA_964562095.1 uncultured Clostridia bacterium
ACAAGCACAGCACCGGCGGCGTCGGCGACAAGGTCAGCTTCGTCGTGGCGCCGCTGCTGGCCGCCTGCGGCGTGCGCGTGCCCATGCTCTCGGGCCGCGGCCTGGGCCACACCGGCGGCACCCTGGACAAGCTGGAGTCCATCCCGGGCATGAATGTCTTCCTGAGCGTCGAGGAGTTCCGCCGGGTCCTGGCCGAGACCGGCATGGCCATCTGCGGCCAGACCGACAACATCGTGCCGGCCGACAAGAAGCTCTACGCCCTGCGCGACGCCACCGCCACCGTCAGCTCCATCCCGCTGATCGCCTCCTCGATCATGAGCAAGAAGCTGGCCCTGGGCTCCGACGGCATCGTGCTGGACGTCAAGACCGGCAGCGGCGCCTTCATGAGCGAGGAGCAGGACTCCATCCGCCTGTGCCGCACCATGGTGGCCATCGGCGAAAAGACCGGCCGCCCCACGCTGGGCATCATCTCCAACATGGACCAGCCGCTGGGCCGCGCCGTGGGCAACAGCCTGGAGATGAGCGAGTCCATCGAGGCCCTCAAGGGCCGGGGCCCGTCCGACCTGCTGGAGGTCACCTTCGCCCTCGGCTGGTGCATGCTGCGCGCCGCCGGGCGGGAGATGCCTTTCGGCCAGGCGGCGGCCATGTTCCGGGAGGCCATCGCCACCGGCCGGGCCCTCGACGTCTTCCGGCGCTTCATCGCCGCCCAGGGCGGGAACGCGCGGGTAGGCGACGATGTTTCGCTGCTGCCGGCGAGCCGGCATCAGGAGGAACTCCCGGCGCCGGCAACGGGCTTCGTCACGGGCATCGACTCGTTCGCGGTCGGCATGGCCGCCATCGACACCGGCGCCGGCCGGCGCCGCAAGGAGGACGCCGTCGCCCACGGCGCCGGCTTCGTCTTCCACGCCCATGTCGGCGACAGGGTGGAAAAGGGGCAGAGCCTGCTGACCATCCATTCCGATCAGGCCGGGCTCCTGCCCGCGGTGCGCGAGCGGCTGCTGGCCGCGATCCGCATCGGCGCGGGTCCGCTGGTCAAACCGAAGATGGTCCTGCACCTGGTCGACCGCGACGGCGTCCGCCCCTGGCCGTATTGAGATCCGCGTGGCCGACAGCTACCAGGGCATTTTCTTCGACGCCGATGACACCCTGTTCGACTACCCCGCCGCCGAGCGCGCCGCCCTGCTGGCCTGCCATTGGCATTTCGCGGTGCCGACCGGCGAGGAGGACTTCGTCGCCGCCTACCGCCGCCACAACCGCGACGTCTGGCAGTTGTACGAGCGCGGCGAGATCGACCAGGCGGCCCTGCGCATCGAGCGCTTCCGCCGCCTGGCCATTGAGCTCGGGCTGGCGGCGCTGCCCCTGGAGCGGGCCAGCGCCTTCTACCTGGAGGAGCTCTCCGGCCAGTCGCAGCTGCTGCCCGGGGCGCTGGAAACGGTCCGGCGGCTGGCGGGGAGATATCCCCTGGCCCTGATCACCAACGGCATCGCCGCGGTGCAGAACCGGCGCTTCGCCGCTTCGCCCATCACGCCCTATTTCCGCTCCATCGTCATCTCCGAAGAGGCCGGCATCGCCAAGCCCGACCCGCGCATCTTCGCCCCGGCGCTGGCCGAAATCGGCGCCGCGGCCGGCGATATCCTGTACGTCGGCGACAGCGTCACTTCCGACATGGCCGCCGCCCGCAACGCCGGCATGGATTTCTGCTGGGTCAACCCCAAGGGCCTGCCCGTTCCCGAGGGCTTCGCGCCCG
>CAZLSH010000171.1:0-1653 GCA_964562095.1 uncultured Clostridia bacterium
ATCGCCTCAACCGGCCGCAGGATTCACATTCGACAAGAACGATTCATGGCGTTCATTTTCACATGAGCTGGCATTGATTTTTGTCCATCTTCTCCCTATAATGCCCTTTCATCCAAAGCTCCTGGCTCCCGGTCCGGAAAAAGGGGGAAAATGGACCCAGCGGAAAAGAAACAGCCTGTCGAACTGCTGCGCGAGATCGGGCTGATCGCCGCCGTCGCCTTCGCCATCGGCTCGGTCATCGGCTCGGGCATCTTCAAAAAGCCGGGGCTGATGGCCTCCCAGCTCGAGTCGCCGCTGCTGCTGCTGGCGGTATGGATCGTCGCCGGCCTGATGACCCTGTTCGGCGTCCTGAGCATCGCCGAGATCTCCAGCATGTTCCCTGCCGCCGGGGGCCAGTACGTCTACTTCAACCGGAGCTACGGGGAATTCGCCGGCTACCTCTACGGCTGGGCGGTGTTCATCGTCATCCAGACCGGTTCCATCGCCTCCATCGCCTACGTTTTCTCCGACTCGCTCGGCTATTTCTTCGCTTTTCCGCGCCTGGGACCGGCCTGGGAAAGCTTCGCCCTGCACATCCCCTGGGTGGGCGACATCACGCCGTTCAAGTTCATCGGCCTCAAGGGAAGCACCATCCTGCTCATCCTGTTCCTCACCGCGGTCAACTACCTGGGCGTGCGCCTGGGCAGCGCCGTGCAGGTCTTCTTTACGGGCTTGAAGCTCGCCGCCATCCTGGCCATCGTCGTCCTGGCCTTTGCCCTCGGCGACGGGGACATCCGCCATTTCACCCAGTCGGCCGTGTCCTTCAACCATGGTGCGTCCCCGGTGTTCCTGGCATTCATCGTCGCCATGGCCGGCGCTTTCTGGTCGTACGACGGCTGGATCAACATCACCTATGTGGCCGGGGAGATCAGGAATCCGCAGCGGAACCTGCCGCGGGCCATGGTCATCGCCACCCTGACCTTCATTTCCGTGTACCTGCTCGTCAATCTGGCCTACTTCTATGTCCTCCCGGCCAAGGTCATGGGCGCCAAGTACCTGGCGGCCGCGTCCAGCGGCCAATCTTATCTGGTGGCCACCGACGTGGCTTCGTCGTTTCTGGGCGACTGGGGCGGGGGCCTGATCGCCATCGCCATCATGATTTCCACCTTCGGCACGGTCAACGGCACGCTGATGTTGTCGGCCCGCGTCTACTATGCCATGGCCCGGGACAGGCTTTTTTTCCGCCGCCTGCAGAACGTTCATCCCCGTTTCCGCACGCCGGGGCCGTCGCTGCTCGCCCAGGCGGCGTGGACCTCGGTGCTGATCCTCAGCGGCACGTTCGACCAGTTGACCGACATGCTGATCTTCGTCTCCTGGGTCTTCTACGCGGCCGCCGCCCTGAGCGTGATGGTGCTGCGCCGGAAACTGCCCGATCGCGAGCGGCCGTACCGCGTCTGGGGCTACCCGTTCGTGCCGGCGATCTTCATCGCCTTCGCCATGGTCTACGTGGTCTTCACCATGTATTCCGACATCACCAATTACCTGGACGGCCGAGCGCCGCTGATCAATTCCCTGTTCGGCCTGCTGCTGGTGGCTTCCGGCATTCCCGGTTACCTGTACTGGAAAAGCCGCAAACAGAAAGAACAGTGTTAGTGTTAGTGATAGTGTTAGCAG
>CAZLSH010000172.1:0-1614 GCA_964562095.1 uncultured Clostridia bacterium
GTAGAGCATGTGGTTGGCGATCACGGCGTCGAAATGCCCGGCCAGGAAGGGGATATCCTCCCTGCGCTTGCGCAGCGGCGGCATGGGGACGGTGATGATGTTGATGCGGAAATAGAGGTCCTCGCGGAAAGCGCCGCGGCGCACTTCGGCGGCCAGATCGCGGTGACTGGCGGAGATGAGGCGGATATCGACCGCAACGGGCTGGTTGGACCCCAGGCGCACGATCTCCCGCTCCTGGATGACGCGCAGCAGCTTGATCTGGGTTTCCAGGGGCAGGTCGCCGACCTCATCGAGGAAGAGGGTGCCGCCGTCGGCCTCCTCGAAACGGCCCGGGCGGCTGCGCTCAGCCCCGGTGAAAGCCCCCTTCTCATGCCCGAACAGCTCGGCCTCGATGAGGGTGGCCGGCAGCGCCGCCAGGTTGACCTTGATGAACGGCCCGTTCTTGCGCAGCGAGGCGTAATGGATGATGTTCGCCAGCACTTCCTTGCCCGTGCCGCTTTCGCCGGCGATCAGCACCGTGGCCTCGGAATCGGCCACGCGCATCGCCAGGTTGACCGTTTCGGCCATGGCCTGTGAGCGGTAGACGAAGTTGGCGAACGAATAGCGACCCTGCAGCTTCTCCTGCAGGCGGGCGTTCTCCCGGGCCAGCGTCGACTTGCCTGCCGCTTCCTCGACCAGGTGCAGCAGCACGTCGAGCTCGAACGGCTTGTTGATGTAATGGAACGCCCCCGCCTTGAGCAGGCGCACCGCCCGCTCCACCTCGCCGTAGGCGGTCATGATGATGACCGGCACCAGCGGCTGCAGCTTATGCATCTTAAGGAAGACCTGCTCGCCGTCCATGCCCGGGAGCCGGTAGTCGAGAAGAACGGCGTCGGGCGTGCGCGCCTGGAAGGCGGCCAGCCCGGATCCGCCGTCGGCGACCGCCTCGACGGCGAATCCCTTCTGGCGGAAGAACTTCTCCAGCGCGCGGGCCGCCCCCTCCTCGTCCTCGATGATCAACAGCCGGCGCTCGCTAGCCATGGAGCTATTGTATCACAGGACAATGGTGAATTCGGCGCCCTGGCCCTCGATGCTCGCTGCCTCGATGCGCCCGCCCAGCCGGATGGCGATCTTTCTGGCCAGCGCCAGCCCGATGCCGCTGCCGCTGGGCTTGAACGAGACGAAGGGGTCGAAGATGGACTTCAGTTGCTCGGCCGGGATGCCGGGGCCGTCGTCGCCTACTGTGATCGCTACCGCCCCCTTGTGCCGGCGCAGGCGGATGGCGACGTTCCCGGCGCCGGATTCGGCGGCGTTGCGCACGATATTGTTCAGGACCTGCTCCAGCAGGTCGCGGTCGCTGACCAGGACCACCCCGGGCTCCAGTTCGACGCTGACCTGCAGGCCGTTCCCCAGGCCCGCCCATGCCGGGCGCAGATCGGCAAAAAAGCGCGGCAGGTCGATGGGCTGCCGCTGGACGGGGAGGGCGCGGGTCAGGTGGGAGAAGCGCTCGATGATGCCCTGGATGCGCTTGATCTCGCGCTTGAGCGACTGGCTGTGGAAGGCGGCCTCGGCATCGGCGGGATCGAGCCGGGGTTCCAGCATCTGGTAGCTCAGGTAAAGGGAATGGAGCGGGTT
>CAZLSH010000173.1:0-1537 GCA_964562095.1 uncultured Clostridia bacterium
CAGGTCGAAGACCACGACCAGGTGAAAAACGGACGTGGCGTAGGCCGCCATGGGCAGGCCCAGGAAGCGGAAGCCGACGATGACGAAGCCGCTCAGCACCGAGAGCGCCAGCAGCAGCAGGAACACCCAGTCGCTGGGGTGGGAATACCTGCCCACGGCGGTCTTTTTGGCCAGGCGCAGGTAGATGTAATAACCCAGGCCCAGCGAGCAGGCGGCGCCGGACACGGAGCCCACGGCCAGCGATACCCAGCGCGGCCAATGCAGCCAGTTGAAGTCCACGGCGCCGATGATGACCGTGGCCAGGAACATGCCCATGAAGCCCCAGGAGACGGCCATGTGCGCCAGGCGCCGCGGCCGGCCGTCCTCGCATTCGCCGAAGCGCTTTTGCACGACCGACTCGCCCAGGGCCTTCCAGGCCGAGATCGCGGCCTTCCCTGCTTTCAGAGCTGTAGTACCCGGTCCGCGCAGATTGCGACAGAGTATCCATACCTGGATGGCGGCGACCAGGACGATGAACCCCACCAGCACCAGCCCGGCCCAATGGATGGGATCGAGCGGGATGAACGACTGGAAGTCGAACTCGCGGCGGTTCATCCCCGGGTCGATCGCCAGCAGCACCAGGACCAGCGCCACGGCGCTGAGCAGGAGCCATGTGAACACCGACGCCAGCGACGAATAGATGGCGTCGGCCAGCCGACCCAGGGAGTATTTCCTGGTGGCGAAGCGACGCAGGGCCATCATCAGGGCGGCGGGCTCGGCCTGGCGCGGGCAGCTTTCGCTGCACTCGCCGCAGTAATAGCACAGCCAGGGTTCCGGCGCGGCCAGGATCCTCTTTTCCAGGCCCAGCATGGCGTAGCGGATCATGCGCCGCGGGAAGGACGCTTCCTCCTTGGAGAGCGGGCAGATGGCCGAGCAGGTGCCGCAGCTGTAGCAGGCCTCGAGGTCGAAGGCGCCCAGCTTCCTGATCTCGGCCAGGACGTTGTCGTTGACCTTTTCCATGTTCACTTCACCTCGATCAGGGCATAGCGGTAATAGCCTTCGTCATCCGCCTTCTCCGAGGGCCTGACTTTGTTGTAGCGCACGAAGCCCATCAGCCACCAGTGGGCGTCCGCCGCCGGGATATTCAGGGCCAGGGCCACCTCGGGCACGGTCAGCGGCCCTTTCTCGCGCAGCAGGTCGAGGACCCGGGCGCGCACGGCGAACTCCTGGCGGGCGGTCTCGCGCTTGCGGCCGCTGATGGCGACGCTCTCGGGGAAGCGCTCGCGGCGGCTATCCTTCATTGGCGGCCTCCCGGGCCAGGACGTCGATCATGGCCTCGATCTGCTCGTCGGTATAGCCCTTGAGCTGGGTGGCGTCGAGCGGGCAAACGGGCAGGCAGGCGCCGCAGCCCTTGCACAGCGCGTCGACCACCTGCGCCACCTCCTTGTCGCCGCAGGAGACTTTCTCGATGGCCGAATAGGGGCAGGCGACCGCGCACCGGCCGCACCAGGCGCAGAGATCCGCCTTGACGTAGGCCACGAACGGCTGCAGGTCGACA
>CAZLSH010000174.1:0-1525 GCA_964562095.1 uncultured Clostridia bacterium
CAAGGAAGCGTTCGCAAGGAGATACTGGCTTTCGTCGTTGTGGCCGCGCTGATCGGGCCATGGACGGCCCGGATGGCCGTGGCCTCCACCACGCCCATCATGCAGACGATGACGGACGCCGACAAGGCCGCTCTCGGCCCCCTGTGGCGGGTTACCGAGCCCGGCACCTGGAGCGGGTGGTGGGCGCAGCGCAAGAACACGGGGGCGCTGGCCATCTTCGATGCCGGCTGGAAGAATGCCGCCGGCGCGCTGGCCAAGGACGTCATCTACGTGCAGTCGTGGAACCGCGCCACCGGCCAGATCACCTTGTATCGCGCCGGCAACAAGGGCCGCTATTACGGCGTGTTCAAGAACGACGCGGTCAAGGGCGGAACCGCCTCCTGGTATGCCGCCGGCTGGACCTGGAGCGCGTTCGTCGTCCGCCGGGCGGAGCAGATCCCGGATGACCAGAAGGGCCAGGTCACCATCCCGCATTAGATTTCCGGAGATGTAATTCAAAGCGGAAAAATCTATTGACCATCATTGATCCGTGAGATGCCTTTCTTCACTGCCACTACCCCTATCACTGCCACGAATGCCAAGCTGACAGGAACACTGACACTTTCCTTATCTTATTCGAGTTCCCGCTCGAGCAATGGCAGGTATCCTTCCAGCCATGGGGCGCTGATGGCGATGAACGTCTCGCCGCCTGCCGGAAACTTCTCCCAGGCTTCCAGCGTGGCGCGGGCGACGAAGCGCGCCGTCTTGTCGTCGTCGCTTTGGTCGGGCAGGGTCAGGAGCAGGGAGCGGCAGGCGCGGGCATGGGCGTCCGCCCAGGCGGCCAGGATCTCCGGGCCGTCGCGGCGCAGCGCCTCCACCAGGCCTTGGAGCCTGGCGCGCAACCGCCCGGCTTCGGCGCGCTGGCGCTCCATGGAGTCAAAGGCCTCCTGCGCTTCGGCAGGGCTTGGCCGGCCGCGGTCGATGTAGTCGCCCAGGCCGCCGGCGGCCCCCTGCAGGTCGTCGATCTCGCAGCGCAGGCTCTCCAGCAGCTTGGCCTGCTCCAGGCAGAAGGCGTTTGCCTGGGCCGGGGACATGCGGGTCAGCTCCTCCTCGTCCTCGGTGCCGTTCATCATGTACTCGTGGCTTTGGAGATAGCGGTAGAACGTGCCGCATTGCGGGCAGCGGCGCGCGTGCGCTTTTTCGGGATCCGCCGCCGGGTCGATGGCCGGCAGCACGGTCAGTTGCGCCGCCACCCCGGGGAGCGGCTGGTCGAGATCATCCGCCAGGTATTTATAGAACGAGGTTTCGACGTCCTTCAGTCGGCTGCAGATCGGGCAGGGAGCGATGGTCCACCTCCGGCGGGAATTATATAGAGTTCGGTCGCGGTCGGCAAGAAGCGGAAATCAAACGAACGAATAGTGCCAGGGGACCTCTGGGGACGGTGCTTGACTTTGTGACTTTGGTCAAGTAAGTTGCAATCATGGGGGCCTCTGGGGACGGTGCTTGACTTTGTGACTTTGGTCAAGTAAGTTGCAATCATGAGGCG